>NZ_JAHPXO010000004.1:0-174486 GCF_019041495.1 Parabacteroides sp. MSK.9.14 | reverse complement strand
TATCTCTAATTCAAGGGTTTTCTAAAATTGAAAAGCTTTTTGGTGGTGCCACCAGCAACCGAAAATCGGTTTATATGACACTATCTCTCAATAAGTTATATCTTTATTACGATGTTAGTCCCTTGAATAAGGTTTTCACAACTTTGCACCGTTCAACACAATTTTGTGTCTTAGGTTCGATTTCTGCGTGCAAAGGTAGATATTTATTTGGAATTATCAAATCTCCAAGAAGTTTTTTTAGCATTTATATATTTTCAAATGCTACATTCTCGTTTTCGTAAAACGAAAACAAGAATATTATCTATTGAATAACAGATATTTATATGAAGTGTATAGAATAATGGGTAACGATATAGAAACGAGCGAAATTCTTTTATTTGCCTTATGTTTCTACTGTTCAATACTCTGCTACAAAAATAGTTATATACCTTTAAATGCCAATAATGTCTTTGTAAAACTGTAATAAATTTGTAGTTTTGTCTAAAGCATGAGATTAGTAAAAATATCATTTCCTGAAAATATCAAGTATATGGAGAACTTCAATGTACAATTCAGCAAGCATTCTCGGTTGGAATTATTAAAACATTTTTTTGAAGAACATGGTACTTATATTGAACTCAAAAAGGGAGAACAATTTTCTGTTCAGGGTAAAATGAACCGCCGGGGGGCTTATATTGAAAACGGCTTATTGAAGTATACTCATGTGGATGAAAGAGGAAATATACATATAGTAGGATATACCTTTTCAAATGAATTTACAGGGAGTTTGTGCACACTTATAAATCCCAACCAGCCGTCATTAGTCACCATTGAGGCTGTTTGTGATTCAAAGATTTACTATCTACCGTATTCAAAGTTAGAGGATTTTTTTGCCACAAATGCCGAGACTGTACAAATAAAGTGCACCCTTGTCGAACAATCCTACTCGTTAATGTATCATAGATTATTGGATATGTATTGTAAAACTACGGAAGAACTTTATCTTGATTTATTGAATAGATGTCCCGACATTCAAGAGTTTATTACGTTGAAAGAAGTGGCTTCTTTCTTACATGTCACACCGGAAACAATCAGTCGCATACGCCGTAAACTGAACAAATAGCTTACAATAATGAAAGAATTTAACTCATACCTCAACAATTTGGACTATTCCCTTTTAAAAGATTTATTTGCGAGAAAAGGGATATTGCGTACTTACCATAAGAAAGATTTCTTTATCCGGCAAAATGAGGTGGAACGTTTTGCTGGATGGGTACAACATGGCACATTTCAATATACGCATATTGACGAAGAAGGAGAAGAACACATTGTAGGATATGCTTTTACCGATGAATTTGTATGTGACTATTCTTCTTTTATGAAAAGTAGTCTGTCGGCTGTGAGTATTCAAGCGTTAACAGACTGTTCTGTTTATGAAATATCACGCCATGATATTATAGAATGTTGGGAAACGAATATGGAAACTCAACGATTAGGAAGATATGTAGCTGAAAATCTATATGAAATGGTGTATGAACGATTGCTCGATTCGTATTGTACACCTGAAATACGATATCAAAGACTAATGAAACGTTGTCCTGACCTTAAAGATACTGTACCCTTGAAAAGTATAGCTTCTTTCTTAGGGGTTACTCCTGAAACAGTTAGTCGCATACGCCGCAAACTGGAGAAATAGCCAATCTTTTAACATCCATTATACCGGGGTCTTGACAATTGTCAAGACCTTTTTTCTTTATTCTTCCGTTCTTTGCCACTTTAAGAAATCAATGTTCAATCACTTAAAACAGCAACAACATGAAGAAGAAAATTACTTTTCGCATGATGTTTTCCATAGTCACAATATATTTCATGCAGCAAATTTATAATGGTAAATGAATTGGATAAAGAAATGGATATAGATAAATATAAAATAAGAAATTGGGCTAAAGAAGACTTCCCTGCTTTAGCTAAATATCTTAATAATAAAAAGATATGGGATAATTGTCGTGATAGCCTACCATATCCTTATTCTGAAAACGATGCGCAACAGTTCATCCAGTTCGTTTCAAATCAAAACGAACAAAATAATTATTGTGTCGAAGTAAATCAGGAAGCAGCTGGTAATATAAGTTTCGCTCGTGGCATTGACGTGGAACGCTACAATGCTGAATTAGGGTATTGGCTTGCCGAACCTTATTGGGGTAAAGGGATTATGACTCAAATATTAGTACTTGCTATTAGTGGCTATTTTTCCCATACAGATGTGATACGTATTTATGCAAATGTTTATGCTGATAATATATCATCAATGAGAGTATTAGAGAAAATAGGCTTTCGTAAATGTGGCATACATTGTAATGCCTATTTCAAAAATGGAAAATTTTTAGATTGCCATTATTATGAATTGCTAAAATCTGATTTTAGAATATGAATATTATGATATGCAAATTAACACAAGAAGAATATAACAATGCTGCTGATTTGTCCTATCAAGTATGTATGGAATGTGGCAGGAATGATTTCACCCAAGAAGGTATTGAAACCTTTAAAAGTTTCGTGTATGACACATCGATGATGAATACGCTTGACATATATGGCGCTTTTGACAATCATTTATTGATAGGAATAATCGGTGTACATCGGGAAAGGCAACATATATCCCTTTTCTTTGTCTTGTCACACTATCATCGGCAAGGAATAGGAAAATCATTATTTGATTATATGATGAACAATTGTAATTTTACTTATATAACAGTTAATTCTTCAACCTATGCAGAAACTTTTTATACATCTTTAGGCTTCAAAAAAGTGGGTGAAAAAGAGCTTAATAAAGGTATTGTTAGTATCCCTATGGAGAGAAATATATAATTATTGTCAATCACTTAAAATAGAAATAAGATGAAAAAGAAAATTACTTTATGTATGGTGCTTTCCACATTCATTATTTGCGCCATTTTATGTCTGACAAATTGTAGTAACGACGATGCCCCTACTTCTGTCTTCACCCCCGAAGCCCTGAAACAAACTACTTGGCAAGCGCAAATGACCGTGTACAATATCGAAGATGAGATAGACTACACAAAACAATCCATTCTTCAGTTTTCCAACGAATCAGAAGGCATTTATACAAGAACGAACGAATCAGACGGATATATGTGGAACACAGATTTTACTTACCAAGTAAATGGAAAAATCATCACGTTCGACAACATAGCAGGTCCATGGACGGTGCTGGAATACACAGGAACACACCTCGTAATGGAAGCCTATAATCCCAATAAAATGGTGTGGACGTTGGAGAAGATGTATTAACCTAAAAATAGCGGATATGAAGATTTCAACAATTCTCTTTGTCTGCCTACTAATGGCAGCTTGTATGCGGACAAAATCCTTTCACCGGATAAACGGCTGGTACTACGTAACATCACAGACTACAGACAGCCTTTCACAAACACCTTTCCTTACTGTTAAGGATTTCGATACTTTACGTTTGGAAACTGATGCTTTTGGACACTCGGTCATTACCGGTGTCTTCCTCCAAGATAAATTGCCTATATGGAGAGAAGCCACAACAAAGAGTGTAGGAAAGTACATCGCTTTTGTTTTCAATGACACGGTGATAACTGCTCCTCAGGTTAATAGCCCCATAGAAAGCGGATGTTTCCAAATTTCCAATTCGCATGGATATGATTTGGAACGTATCTTTAGGGAATTACAAAAAGAAATTGATACATCAAGGTTTGGACATTAAATATTAACTGGAAAATGGGAACATTAGGTTGTATAAATGATATGCTACAACGGGACAAAGAGAACCGTGAGCTTCGCAAGTTGAATAGAGACAGGATGAAAGAACATCACAAATACCTTGTAGGCAAAGGTAAAAATGCTGATTTATCCAATGTTTCCATTGAAAAGATAGAAGAAATTCGTAAAAAAACCATAGAAAAGGAGCAATCAGACCAAATATATCTGTTTAGGATATATATATTTCTTACAATATGCCTTTTAGTGCTATTTTTATCGGGATTACTTTGCTATAAACTATTTTTCTAAATACCCAAAACATAACAACTTGCGGATTACAATATTATGAATTGAAATAAGCCTTTTCCTAACTCTCGCTAAGGCTTGTTTTTCTATATGAATACATACATGAATCTAATTTTAGAACAGCGATTTTTCCGCTTATTGTCGGAATATTCACAACGTAAAGTTTCTGTATCGGAGTTTACAGAAGCTATTGAAGAGTTGGCTATTCATGTAGCCAATTTTAGCATCAATGAACAGGATTACAACGTTTTACTACGTTATTTTTCCTTTGGCTTGCACCGTCTTAAATCGTATCGTGTACGGTTTGAGCAAGAAAAAAATGCCCTATCTGCATCTAATTGATGAAGCGATAGGACTTTTGAACACAGAAATTCGTCTTATCGAATGGCGCATCAAGTACCCGGAACAGTTGCAGCAACGCACCAACAAACAAGCCCTTTCCCCTCTCTATCTTGCTGACAAGACAACCCTTATCAACATCATGGAAATGGTAAGCGGTCTGTTCCTCTCCAAAGACATCGTGTATCAGAACGGCAAGCCCGCCTACTTGGTGGACTTGGCGAAAGCCTTTGAATGGCTGTTCAACATCAGGATAGGCGACTGTTACCAAAAACATGAGGACGTGATAAGACGAAAGCCGGGCAAACTGACCGGGTTTCTTAATGGATTGGCAGAACTTATCAAAAAGGAACATGACAAGAAAGGGTACAGATAACCAACGGCTTATGATTTATTTATAGGGGATTCCATTAGTTCCCCCGTAACTTCTTTGCGCCTGTTTTCTGAACTTTGCTTCATCAATCGATTGACAGACCATAATGTATAATCAGAAAAATGAAGCAATCATGTATATAGATAATGACGATTTCAGCGTATGGATGCAGAAGCTGTACGCCAAACTGGAAGAACTCTGCAAGGATGTACGGGTACTGCGCAATGCCGACAGGGTGCTGCCCGAAGATGACAACCTGCTGGATAATCAGGACTTGTGCCTGTTGTTCAAAGTAAGTATCAAGACCCTGCAACGCTACCGGGCTATCGGTGCGCTGCCGTACTTCACAATCAGCGGAAAAGTGTACTACAAGGCTTCTGATGTCCGGGAGTTCATCAAGGAGAGATTCAGCGTCACCACGCTACGCCAGTTCGAGAAAGAACACTGCACGAAGAAAAAGAAGTGAATTAAAAAGCCGGGGCGGTTCTGCTCCGGCTTCGCTTTTGTTTTATGGCTTGCCTAATTTGTCGGCTTTCTCCCTTAGCTGCTCGGCTTGCTCATTTAACAGCCTTGCCCGTTCCAACGCTTCCGCCTGCTTCCTGCTGCGGTATTCAAAGCCTTTCACTGAATCGGTCAGGCTTCGGATGAAAGCGTTGTCCCGTTCCCTGCTGAACTTCGTTTCCAGCAAATCAAGGCTGCTGCCGTCTGCCTTTCCTTTCATCAGGATATAGCGGTATTTTATATCATTGTCCTGTAACCGCTGCATCCGTTCCGTAAAACGAATATTCAAGATTAGCGAAGTGATACAGATAATAAAACCTGCTGAAAGAAGAAAGAACTTGGGCTTCAGGTAGGGAGTTACCCGGTATATCAGTTTGTCATGCCATGAAACGGGCGTTGTTTCTCCGGTCGGTGTATCATCAGCCGGGAACAACACCTTTAACCGCTCCTTGAAATATCGGTGCGAGGTCACGATAAGCCCCTTTATATCTTCAAGGTCTTGTTTTTGGTTCTCGGACTGCCCTTTTCCGATACAGCCGATTTGGTTTAGAATCTCCTGCACCATGTTTTCAGTAATGCCGGATTTACCTTGCATTTCCGAAATGCGCTGTTCGATAACGTCCAGTCGGTTAATCGTTTCCTCCCGGCTGGCTGGCGTTACCTGCTTCTCCTGCCGTTCTTTCAGTTCCGTAACCATGGAGAGAAGCCCCTCCAAAATTAAGTTATTTTCCATGTTCCTATAATTTTAAGTGTCGTTTCTTTTTCTTCTTTTTTCTTTCACTGGGATTGTCGGGCGTTTCATCAGCCGGAGAGGACGAGGCGGAGAACAGACCGCCCAAGCCTGCCAGTAGCGGACTGTCGGCTTTGCCCGGTGTCTGCGCTGGCTCCTGAACAGGTGCGGAAACCGTTTGTCGGTTGCTTTCGGTAGTGTTCAGTTCCGCATCCCCGAAACATTTATCCAGCTTGGAGAAACTGAAACTGCGGTCTATCTCCGAACCCTTGAACGTGTATTCACCTTTGGAAAAGGATACGCCCTGCACTTCGCCAGTCTGTCCCCTGTACTTGAAATAAATCCCGATACCCTTTTCTGCCAGCCGGGTTTGTAACTGCTGCCAGTTCCTTGATTTCCCGATTTCATCCTTTACGGCATTGTAAATCTCGTATTTGGATTTGTCCGGCTCTCTTAAACGGTGCTGCTTTACATGCTCCTTGCCTTTAGCGAAATAAAGCCCGTGTTTGGCTTTCAGCTTCTTGCATACCTGCTCGTTGCGGTACATGTCGTTTCTGTCCGAAATGGTCTTGCCGTTGTTGTCTATGCGGTTGAACACGATATGCACGTGCGGATGTTCCCGGTCTTGGTGGCGCACGATGATGTACTGCGTATCGGTGATTTTCATTTCACGTATGTACTCCTGCGCAAACTGTACCATTTTCCCGTCTGTCAGCTTGGGTGCGTCCACCGGGGAATAGCTTAGCGCAATATGTCCGACTGGCTTTTTCAGGTCGGGGTTCATCCCGGCTTGCAGAAAGAAACTGCGTATGATGTCCCGGTTGCTTTCCGCCAACACTCCCTCGGCATGAAGCAAGGTTGCCTGTTCCTTGCCGAGTACATAGTTCACGCAGCCTTTAAATCCGTTTCCCTTTCTTATTTTTCCAATCATCCGACAACTGGTTTATGATTTCGACAATCCTGTTCTTGAGTTTCACCAGTTCCACCGCTACCAGTGCGAACCCTCCGGCATTCGCCCGGTGCGCCAGTTGGTTGATGTTGTTGGCTTCGCCCGCCAGCTTGCGGATAGTGTCCGCATCCTGCCTGTTCAGCCGGGGCGTTACCTCTGCCGAAACGACAGCCTGCCGGACGTACTCGCTGACGTGCAGCCCGGCTTCGGTGGCTCGCTTCCTGATTGCGTAGAACTGTAACTCGGTCAGTTTCGTGCTGACTACCCGGTTCTGCTTGTCTATCCGGCTTTTTGCCGGGCGACCTCCCGGTTTGTTCCTTATTCCTGTCATGTGTTTTTGCTTTTAGGTGGTATCTTAAAAATTGCGACCAACGGGAGAAATTTTCTTTGCTGTCAAGCAAAGCAAGGTGTTTCGGTTTACCGAAACATAACCTTGCTCTCCCTAATCACACAGCCTGCCGTCAGTTCATGCCGCCAGCCTTGCAGGTCACATCCTTAGCCCTCTCTTTCTTTTTTCACCCGGATTTTGTCTGTTATCATGCTCCGGCTGGGGCTTATCGGTAACTGTCAAATCTTGGGATTGCTTCACTTTAAGGCTACGCAGATAGTCGTTCAGGTCATTGTGACCGCTGTACAGGTGTGATGCGTCACGCACACGCCATTTGTATTCCTGCCTTATGGCTTCAACCGCTTTCCTGCCTGCCTCATCATTGTCAAGCATACAGTGTATATGCCCGTAATCAGCCAGCGGATATAAGGCTTTATCCGTGTTGGTGGTGGAGTTCAGGATAACGTAGTCTTGCCAGTCGGTACAGGGCATACCCGGGCTTTCCCGCTGCCGGATAGTGAGGAATGAAAGATAGTCCATAAAGCCCTCGAACACGAAACAGGTATCTCTCGGCTCTCCCTTTTGCCTTATATGGGTGATGTCTTTCGATGTGCTGCCCTTGAAACGGGGATTGCGAAGCTCGTAACCTCCTGAATCATTCCTGAACGCCAGCGCAAAATAAGGCTTTCCACCGATGCGGTAATACATTTCCTGCACGTATGGGGCTGCCGTTCCGGGGGAAATCCCCCTTTCCTGCAAGTAGCGCATGAGTGCCGGATTCTGTAACGGCTGTATTCTGCGTATTTCTATCGGACTGGCTGCCTGCCTTTTCGTGTCCCTTTCGGGCAGGTCTTTCCCGTGAAAGGAAAAAGAGGTAGTGTCGCCCTGCTCCAGTCGGCAGATAGCACCGTAGGCGTTGCACCCGTTCTGCTTCATCACAAGGTCGATGAGCGTCCCGCCCTCGCCAGTTCCGTAGTCACACCATAGATTGGCGTTATAATCCACTTTGAAACTTGGCGTGTTGTCCTCCCGTAAGGGGCTGCGGTACATTCCGTAGCTTCCCTTTTCCGTGACGGGCTGGATTCCCAAAGAGTTCAGGTAATCCTTGATACTGATATTGTTGGCTTCCTTGTAGGTCATAATCTTTATTTTTTTGGTGTTGATAAATTGCAGTAGCACAGTAAGAAGTCAGTAAGAAGAAAAGTTGCTATGTTTCTGCACATAATTCTTTTTTTTTCAGCGGATTATCTCTTATGCAGTAAGATAAGTAAGTTATTTCTTCAAAAGGAAATAGAAATACAGCCTTATATTCCTGCTTGCTCTTTTCTTGTTTTTCTTTTTTCCGGTTTTCCAAAAAGTTTTGGATTTTATCTTACTGCTTACTGCATATTGTATAACGGATTGATTTTTAATAGCTTGAATAACAGTATGATACTTTGCAGTAATTACTGCATGGCTGCCTATCCGTAATCGTCATTTGTATAGGATGCAGGAATAGGCTTTATTCTGTACCCATATACCGAATAATTCTGTTTGTTGATACGTTTTTGCACTCGTTTGAACCCGGCTTTGCGCAACGCTTCCCCCAGCCGTTTTTCAGATAGCTGCATGGCGCATATATCCCGTAAACGTGCCAGTATTTGTGCCGTTGTCATAAAGAACAAGGGTTCTTCCTCCTCTGTCGGCTTCTCAAAATATTGTGTCAGCATTTCAAACTCGACCGTCTGCACCTCAAATCCCGCATTTGCTAAATGCAATTCTCTAATCTCCATATCATTGAACCAGTAGCGCACGCCCTGACGGTACAGGTACATGATTTCGGAATAGACGTTATCCATGTGAATACTTTCTGCCGTGGGCTTGTCTATGTGCAGCACCTCGAACGGCAAAAAACGTCTGCTGCCTGTCGGGTCGGTCAGGAACTCGTTGCCGTTTACCGAAGCCATGAAGCTGGCGAGGTGGGGGTATTCCTCTATGTAAACATCATACGGTCTGCGGTACTTCACCGCCGGGGTAGTGATAAGGTTCTTCAATGCGTTCTCGTTCTGCTTGTTGAGTTCCTTTAGCTGGTCGTCAATGTTGATGAACAGGTATTCGGCTATCAGTGTCAGGATGTCTTTGCCCTGCGGGTCTATCTTCCCGGTGAACAGGTAGTTCTTAAGCGGTGTCGGGCAAAGGTTGTCCAGCCACCATGATTTGAACTGTCCCTGCCTGTCCCCGGTCAACACCAAACAAGTATGGTTCTGACACCCCGTGTCGTTCATGGCGTTGGCTACCACACCGACAAGCCATTTCGTGAAATATTCCTCCCATTTGCCGGGGTTGGCTACCTGTACCGTGTTCAGAAGCCTGCCGATATGCCCGTGTTCGGTTGGGTTGAGAAGCGGCAGGGCGTTGAAGTATTCCCGTATGGGATGTACCTTTCTTGCGAAGTCGCTTTCCAGTATGGTACGGATGTTCTCGGCAGAGGTGACGATACCAGCGGTCGCATCCAGCCTGCGCCTGAACGAGTTCAGGACGAATTTTGTAACGGGCTGGTACAAGCCCGAAGAACCCGCAACCCGGTATTCCGTCCGGCTCTTTACGGTGTTGAACCGGAAATCATACAGGACGTTCAACAGGCTTTCGATGCGCTCGTTCTTTGACTGCCAGCCCTCGATATGCCGTGTTTCATCACTTCTTTTCTTTTTCATCGGGAAGTCTGTTAGAAGCCGGGACATACTGCTGCTGCATCCACTTTTTGAGTTCCTCCATGTCGAAACGCAGGGTACGCCCACGCTTGACACACGGTATCATCCCCTTGCTGGCTAAATGATACAGGTAATTGACCGAATACCCGGTTATGCCGCTGGCAACGGATATTTTGACTAACACAGGCTCTTTTCCGTCCTGCCGTTCTTCGGGCTGTGTGCCCATGACCGGAGCAATCATCTTTTCGATGTTCTCCAGCCGCTTGAAAATTTCTTCGAAAGGATTGTTCATAGGTGCTTGTTTTTTGAATTAGCACCACAAATAAAATAAGAAAAATCGGTAAAAAACAAAGCGTCAGCCGTTTGGAATCGCTTTGCTTCGCTCTGCGCCAAATTAATGTCGGCAAATAGAAAACGGCTTTGTGTTCATTACCTTACTTATTTAGGGAGAGGGGAAAAGCCGGAGTTCTTGTTATCGGTTCGTTTCTTTCATGTTGCTTTTGGGTTGGCGGTGGACATTTTCGGACACGCAAGGTCATTTACGGACAGAGATAAACAACCAGTCATTCAGCCTTATATATTTGCACCAGTGAAGAAAAACGGAGTATTGACAAGAATAAATATATCGGTTATGGAAATAGTGACGATTGAAAAGAAAACCTTTGAACTATGGAAACAGAGGTTTGAAAATTTTGTGGGTCGTGTGGATGCGCTCTGCGTGCCTTTACGCAGGAAGCGTGACAAATGGCTGGATAACTGCGAGACCTGCCGCCTGCTGAACGTTTCAGCCCGGACGATGCAGACCTACCGTGACACGGGGAAACTGCCTTACTCGCAGATAAACGGCAAGATTTACTACAAGGCTTCGGACGTGGAAACATTTCTGCTTAGCCAAGTAAAGGACAATTCTAAAAAGTAGGCGTATGGATTTGATAACGAAAGATTCCGAAACCACGCTGGTACTGTTTTCTTCCCTTGACAGGGTGCTGGAAAACGTGGAGTACGTGGTAATGAACTATCGCCCGGTATTGAACGGTGAACATTACCTGACGGGCGATGAAGTGTGCAGGCGGCTTTGCATCAGCAAACGGACGTTGCAGGATTACAGGGACACGGGGTTGCTGGGCTACGTGCAGCTTCCGGGAAAAATCATCTACCAGGAAAGTGACATCATGGATTTGTTGGAAAGGTTCTATCAGAAATGAAATCTTGTTTTCTTGCTTTCTTGAAATATTGAAGTATTGAAATATAGCTGTCTTGTTTTCTATATTGTTTGATTGATTGAAAGCCAGCAATCACGTTTTCTTGAAAACTGTGTTGCTGGCTTCTTCGTGGTTATATGGATAGCTGTTTCTCAACGGCTTGCATATCCCTTAGTATCGTTTGGTCTAATACTTTCGCATAATGCTGCGTCATTCGGGTGGATGAATGCCCCAGCATTTTAGCCACGTTCGGCAGTGACACGTTGTTAGCCAGTGCGATAACCGAAGCGAAACTGTGCCGGGCTGTGTGCGTGGTCAGGTTCTTTTTAATACCGCATAAGTCGGCAATCTCTTTCAGGTAGCTGTTCATCTTCTGATTGCAGGGAACGGGCAACAAAGTTCCTTTATCCATGCAGTAGGGGTTATCCTTATACTTTTCAAGTATCTGTTTGGGAATGCTCAAAAGCGGGATGTTGCAGATATTGTTTGTTTTTTCACGGGGTTTCACTATCCACAGGTTGCCGTTGCTGTCCTCTGAAATGTGTTCGGGGCGCAAGTTATACACGTCTATGAATGCCAGCCCGGTATATACGCAGAAGATAAAAACATCCCGTACCAGTTCCAGCCGTTCAATCCTGAACTCTTTCTGCCATATCCGGTTTATCTCGGCTTGGCTTAGGAACTGTTTGTTTACCTCCACCTCGTGAAACTTGATTCCGGCAAACGGGTTCTTTGTCAGCCACTCGTTGGCAATGGCAAGGTTTATCACTTTCTTAAAACATTTCATGTACCGGATAACGGTATTCTGTGCGCAATGCTTCTCCGTCTTTAGGTATAAATCGAATTTGCGTACCAGTTCCCCGTTTACCTCACGCAGTAACATATCATCTACCTTGTAATCCCGTCTAACCAGTTCCATGAGGTATTTAAGGCAATTGTCGTAACGTCTTACGGTGATGTCGGCATAGTCCGTCCCGATTAGCTTCCGGCAGTTGTCGTTATGTTCCTTGAATACATTATGCAATGTCTTGAAAGTTTCGTCCTTTCCCTGATAGCGGTTCACTATGGCACGTGCGGAGATAATCTTTCCCTCCAGTTCCAAATCTTGGTAAATCTGATAGAATTTCACACGCAGGGCGTCAATGTAATGGTTAAGTTCTACGGAGTTTCGGTCTTTGCCTGTCGATTTCTCTTTTTCCTGCGACCAAAGTGGGACTTTTACGCTCCGCTTTAGTTGAAGTTCCACGTATAGGCGGTCATAAGTGACACGCACACGCACGGGTGCTTCCCCGTTTTTTAACAGTTTGCTACGCTTGATGAAGAACAACACGCTGAATCTTTTTCTTTCCATACGGCTCAATTTTTAATGATACAAAGTTAGGAAATCGAACCGAGAACCCTGTTATGTAAAACAGTGCAACGTGCTGTAAAAGAATGAAGTAAATACTTCGCAGTGGAACATTCCGGGCTTTTGAAAACAGTCCCTTGAATAAGGACGTATGGTTTGCTTCAATCCCACTAATTTTGCCTATTCTTGGAAAAGAAAAATCCCCGAACTTCTTTGAAATTCAGGGATTTACATCGTTTTTCTTTCTTAAAAAGTGGTGCCACCAGGAATCGAACCGGGGACACAAGGATTTTCAGTCCTTTGCTCTACCAACTGAGCTATGGCACCGTTGTTTTGTTTAACGAGTGCAAAGGTAAACATTATTTATTACACTCCAAATGTTTCAATGGAAAATATTCAAAGAAAATGTATTTCAAGGAAGATACAGAAAAAAGTATATTTTTTTCGAAAAAAAACAGCAAAACTATTTGCAGTTTAAAAATTAGTTGTACCTTTGCAGCCGTAATCAAAAACGGGATGTAGCACAGTTGGCTAGCGCGCCACGTTCGGGACGTGGAGGTCGGAAGTTCGAGTCTTCTCATCCCGACTACAAAAACGAGGATATATCAAATGATATATCCTCGTTTTCTATTCATACGGACAAAATATGTACTTTTATCCTCTCATTTTTATAAAAACAGACAGCATATGAGAATTACACACCCCCGTTTGGCAAACGCTCTTCATGAAAGTACAAATATACAGACAGTGTTAGAAAAGAACGATGAGGACCTAATCGAGTATTCCTTTAAAAGCTTGCGTATAGAAGGAATAAAGAAAAGTAACCTTTCAGTGCAGTCTTGTGTTTTCTCCAATTGCAGCTTCGGAACATGCTGTATACAGAAATCCCAATTTAGCGATGTCGTGTTTAAAAATTGCGATCTGTCGAATGTAAACCTAACAGGTTGTGGATTTCACCGGGTAGAATTTATCGGTTGTAAATTAATGGGAACCAATATGTCGGACGGGATATTCAATTATATCACTTTTGAAGAGTGCCGGGGAGAATACATGAATCTATCAATGAGTAAAATGCGATATATACAAATTACCCGATCCAACCTGCAGGGAGCCGGAATAGAAGACTGCCAATTGACGAATGTCTCATTCGATGCCTGTAACCTGATGGAAGCGGAGTTTTACCATACATCCTTGAAAGGAATCGACCTGTCGAACTCGGAAATATCCGGTATCCGCATCACAAATCTTGCCAACAGCGAGCTGAGAGGATCTTCCGTTTCCTCTTTACAAGCATTGGAGCTGATACGGATGCTGGGAATAGAGATCAAAGACTGAACGCCTTCATCCGGCATAGTCGGGATGGCGATGCAACCAAGTGACCGCATAGCTACAGGTTGCCGACGGCTTCATACCATTCTCGATCGCGTAATCATAAGCGTATTTTACTAAAGCGGCAGCAATTCCTCTCCCTCCGATAGCGGGCGGAACAATCGTGTGGATAATATCCAGTTTATCCCCAGATAAACGATACTGTACAAAAGCTACCACGCCATCCACCTGTGTTTCAAAACGTTTATTATCCGGATAATGAGTTATAATGTAATCCATATTCTTAATTATTTATAGGTTCAAATTCCAATAATAAAACATCCTTTCCTTCCCCTTCTGAAATGTTTTTTCCTGAAACGTTCTTTTTTCCCCGGAAGAAGTTCTTCACTTTTGCAAAAAAAGTCATAATTTCTTTGGCTGTATCCTGCTTCTTTTTGGACATACCGACCGATTCAATCAACGGTGGTCTTAATATCTGCCACAAATAATTGAAAGTGGAATGATAAGGATCCCTTATTATTGAAACACTCGAATGACGCGGTTTGTTAAAACCTTTTCCTGTTTTATCCGGATTATTCTGTTTTAATACACGGTTGACAAGACCGGTCAGAAACTTCTTATCGGTTAGTACACCATCTTTTTCTTTCAGTAAAGCAGCTTTTAAGCCATTATATAGAAAAACCATCTCCACTGTAGCTCCTTTGCTGGATGCCTCTGTACTGAAAGCCATCTCTCGAACCCATCCACTTTGTACCTCCGCCGAAGCCAGGGGAACCAGCAATTCGTTCAACGCCGTAAGGTCAAAACTGTCTAGGCGGGCATTCAGCAAGAAACGATCATTCAGTGAATCGACCGGTAACTTCCAAGTAGCCGTAAAGTTTCCTTTCCCCATCAACTTGCCATCAGCATCCAGCACGATGTATTGGTCAGGACGGGAGACGATATTTGTAAAACCGGTAAACGTTCCGTTCATATCCGTAAAAAACAGTTTTCCGGGAACCGTTCCCTTCTTTGCCAGCTCTTCGTAAACAACGGAAAAGTTCTTTATGCCCACTCTTTGGAAATCCAGCTTAACCGGAGCCTTCTGTAATCCGGTATAGATCATCGGAACAATACGCCGGGGTATCGGTATTTTCTGGTTCTTAAAATTCTGTAATACAGCATCCGATACCTGTACATCAGCTATCCGAAGCACCTTCTCCGATAAATAAGTGGACAGATCGATACCTGCCAGCGCAACCTGCCCGACACTCACATCAAACCAATCTTTATGATGCGGCTGCAAATAAGCAAACTGCATTTTAGGATAAGGAGATATAAGACGAATACGGTCAATGACTACACTTGATCCGGTCAAATCCACAGCACCTACCTTTAACGTGTAAAAACCGTTATCCAGAGGAAGCTCCAGGTTACGGGTAGAGAAACGAATATCATCCAATTTATATGTACGGAGACGAGTATCAACAGCCAGCCCCTCAATAAACAGGTTAGTCGTATCTAACTTCTGATGTTGCAAAGAATCGCTCTTCCCATAATAGGCATAACGGATGTTCGCATCCTTCAAGCTAAAGCGACCTAAAAAGATTCGTCCGGCAACTTTTTCCAAAGCTGTATATAAATCAACCGAACCTAACTTCGTTTGATTTTGTAGAGTATCGAGAAAATGACCGGAATAAATATCCGCCACAGGACTTTCCATGTGAACCGAACCCAACTTCAACAAAGTGCTATCCCAGGAAACCCCTTCCAATGCCAGGCCTTTAAGTGAAGCCGACATGCCACTTCCGTCCGATCTGCACACTTGGACATCAGGCGAATCTACCCGGAACGATGCTACCCGAATATTCCGGTCCAGCCTTTCAGGTATCCGTTTCAGCCCGCCTATACGAAGTCCCGGTGAAGAAAACCGGATATATGTCTTTGCCTTCTTCTCCATCGTATTTTGTGGGAGCAGTTTGATATCCTGTAATTCCAGAATTCCTTTTACGGTCGAAAATTGCCCTTTCCGCACAGACAAACGATATTCTTTTCCCGGCAAATAGTTATCGAACCGGCTAAAATTAAATCCCATATTTCCGTAATCGAAAAACAGTCCACTCCCCTTCCCCGTCTGCCGGTTCACCCAAATGCCGGTTGCAAAGAAATTAAAATCATTCAGTTTATAAGTAACCGGATCGGACATGCTTTTATCATCGATCGTCACATATGCATGATTCAGACTCAACCGTTTAACAGAGAAATAACGGAGGAAAGGATTCAAGATCGACTCCACATCGACACGGCTGTTTGCCGGCTTTACCGACTTCACATCTTTCTTATTGAAGGAAGAAAACAGCACATAACGCAGATTCGGGCGGTCTATTTTCAGCAACCGCGCACTGATCCCCTTGTCGTATAACAAACCGCGGATTCCAACCGTATCAATGCTTCCTGCCATATAATCATTCTGTCCGCAAACCGACAAGGGATATAACCTGATTCGTTCCAGGTTGAAATCCCCGCTTTCCGTGTCCAATGTCATGCGCTTCACCGTAAACCGGTGGTTTCGTGCCGTCATCAGCCCCTCAATACCAGTCGCTTCAAACGAGAAACCACGCGAATACCAGAACCCGCGTTGAGCCTCCGATACGGAATCTATCCGGAAATCGTTTGCCTGGAAATCGAAGTTCGCCAGTTTATACATCTCGATCTTATCTTTAACCGCAAAAGAATATTGCAACTTTGCCTGCCCGATACCGACCGTACCAATAGAAACCGTATGTAAGACAGGCGAGATCAATTCATAAAGAGACAGGGAACGGACCAAAGAATCCGCCTCCGCCTCATTCAAGCTTTTCTTCTCCGTTTTTTTAGCAGACGGCAGGCTTTCCCCCGCCAGATTAAAGGCTTGTATATCCGAAGAAATGATATCTAACGAGCGAGCCGTGAGGTAATTCAGCGCATTTTCACGACGGAACTGTATTCCTTTCACTTCAATGGCTCTGATCAACGCATTCAGGTAGCCGTCGGGCCGCTTTTTCTGTTCCCCCCACAATTCACCTTGGGGTGTAAGCGTAATATTAGAGATAGAAATAATAGAATCTTCCGTACTCAGCAGGATCCGATCCGTTTGCAGACGAAAGTCATTATTGGCCAATAGCGTCTGCGACCGCTTAGTAATGAAATCGAAATTATCACAATAAAGCAACTTCCCACTCTCAGACGAATTCTCATCCAAACGAAAACCATACGCATGGAAACTGACATCATTCAGGGCATAGACAATCGGAGAAACAGGATTCTCCACGGAATAGGAAACACTGGCGTTCTCCAGATTCAGCATCCGGACAGTCAATACATTAATATAAGGAGAAACCACCTCATACAAGGTCTTGGTCTCCGCCTCCTTCCTTTCTTTCACCTCCGCCCGCGTTGAATAGTAAGGATTAAACACCTGTATATCAGGATTCCTAATTTCAAATGAGTCAAAATGCAACTGCTTGTAACTCCAACGCCACGTAAGATTCAATCCTTTAAAATCGACCATGCCGACCTCAGCCGTCACATAGGTAGACGGCAGGCTGTCCTTTCTTTCCCAATCCCGGAAAACCGCCGAGTCGGGACATAGCTTTATTCCCTCAAGCGTCAGTTCACCTTTGAAGAAACTGATAGAAAGATTATCGAAAGAAAGCCTATAAAAGCCATCCGTAGCCTCGGCCGTCCGATGGATCAGTTCTTTCCGAAGATACCGTTCGAGGCGTTTGGTCAGATGAAGATTAAGCAGGAATATAGCGGCAATCAGCACCATTGCGATCCCCAACGTGTACCCTATGACTCTTTTTATCTTCCTCATAAGACTTAAATAAGATTATAACTTCACTCCGTCTATATAAAATCAACAATATAAACAGAGTTAAGTTGCAAAGTCGGTAATAATCCCGTCTGCGCCTACGTATTGTCCAATCTTGCCAAAATATTTGTTTATTCCAGGAATTATTGCGAAAATTGCAGAGACACCCCTGTAACCGGCGATAAAAACAGATCGCAGTTACCTGACGGCGGACGTATAAGATCATAAATCACTAAACAAAAAAATAATGGGAAAAGTAGTTATCAACTCGTACGAAGACTTTGAAAAGCTGGTAGGCCAGCAAATAGGGATTTCAGATTATGTAGAACTGACACAAGAACGCATCAACCTTTTTGCCGATGCGACCCTGGATCACCAGTGGATTCACGTAGACCCAGAGCGCGCCAAAGTGGAAAGCCCGTTCCACAGCACAATTGCCCACGGCTACCTGACGCTGTCACTCCTTCCTCACCTCTGGAACCAGATCATCGAGGTGAACAACCTAAAGATGATGATTAATTACGGCATGGACAAGATGAAATTCGGACAGCCCGTATTGACCGGACAAAGTATCCGCCTGATCGCCAAACTACAGACTTTGACAAATCTGCGTGGCGTGGCCAAGGCTGAGATCAAGTTTGCCATCGAGATCAAGGACCAACCGAAGAAAGCGCTGGAAGGTGTTGCAATCTTCCTGTACTACTTCAATTAAGAACAGAAACATGAATAAATTGAATCTTGCGGCAATCGCTTTATGTACCGGCATTACTTTTGCCTGTTCACCAAAAGCTTCGATGGTAAAAGGAGTTATCTGCGATGCAACCATAAATACGCTTACAGTCGTTTCCGAGGAGGGTGACACACTTTCTTTCAGTACGTTGGATACAGAAAGGGTCGTAACGAATGGTATCTTGCTCGATGATACGGCTATCGTATATCATAGCGGGAAATATAAGACAGGGATGAAAGCGCAAAAGATTGTGGTTGTCCCCGGAAGAAGAAACAGGGTTGGCGGCGACCGGGACAAACACGGCTGTATCGGTTCGGCCGGCTACCAATGGAGCGAAGTGCAGCAAGATTGCATCCGTGTGTTCGAAAAGGGTATCCGGATGAAAGCTGTCGACGGCAGCCAGTCTGCTTTCATCGTTTTCAGTCCGGATTCCACCCAAGTCGAACTGTTCTTCTCTTCGGGAGATAAAAACGAGATACTGGATAGGCGCTCACTCCCATCCGGTGGATATGCTTGGAACGTAGAGGACGACGATACAAAGAATGTACGCCGCATAAACGGAAAGTGGACTATCAGTCAACGGGGGAAGACTATCTATTCGCAGGAAGAGTTCCAAAACAAGTAAAGACATCTATAGGTGAGCTGCCGGAGTACAGAAGTACACTATTGTTTTGCCAGTCCGTACTGTGCATTTCGAACAATGTCCTAAACGCATAATCTTTTCCACCGAAAAGAAGGAGTAACGCATCCTGACTTACAACTTTTCCGGCATATACTTCCAAAACCGGGCAGGCATATGCTGGCGGTGTAACTTGGGATTGAGACGTTCCTTGATAGCAATAGACTTGAAGTAAGTTTTCCACATCTGCTGGAAAAGTTTCTCATCGGCATCCATCAGTTCCTCACCGAGCAGACCGGAAAGAAGGTGGGCATCCTTCTCTTCGAAACGAACTTCGGTGGCCTCTTTCAGATCGTAATAGTAACCATACTCGCGTTTCAGGTCATAAAGCAACCAGCGCTGATCGGCAAAGCGGTCTTTCAGGTGCGCAAGAGTGAGAGGAAGTACGTTATATACAGGTTTGACGGCGGCAAAGAAGGTCCCGTCCACCGCTTTTTGGAAACGGAGGAACTGGATGACACGCAGGCGCTCGTTCGTCACCTTTTTCCATACCTTGGAGACTTCGAGAACATCAGGGTCTCCAAAGTTCAGCTCGACCGTACGCGGGGCATCGATCGCCTTGCGGATATAGCGAAAAAGCAGCATGTCCGTTTCTGGCAGTTCAGATAGCCAAGTAACGGTAATCACAGACAAAGCCATAGCGGAAAGCCGCTTCTGCAAACCTTTCCAAACACGATCCACCTTAGCATCGTCCGTACAGATCGTCACTGCCTCATCATAAAACAAGGGAAAAGGTTCTCCTTCTGCTAACAGCAGATCGGGAAAGCTGCGACGTGAATAAGCGTCAAAAACAGCGGTCAGCAGCCCTTCAAAGGTCTTATCGTACACGAATACCGTCATGATTCTTCCTTAAATTGGAGGATAAGCTGACGATCGTCGGTACTCTTACGTCCCGCTTTCCGGATAAGGATTTGACGGACCACCTCAGGTGACACTTCGTTAATCGTGCGGACTGGCAACTCGTGGCATGTAATGAAATACTGGGCTTTCTTCATCACGACACCCATCTTCTTCAATTGCCCCGTCCCCAGACGGGAATATCGGCGGGAGACGACGATCAATTTCGCCGACTTCACCCCGATACCGGGTATGCGAAGAAGCATCTCATAATCCGCCTTATTGATATCGACCGGGAACTGCTCCGGATGGCGCAACGCCCAACCGAGCTTCGGATCGACTTCCAGGTCGAGGTCAGGATAGGCATCGTTCACGATCTCATCCACTTTGAACTGATAGAAGCGCAAGAGCCAGTCCGCCTGATACAGACGGTTCTCCCGAACCAACGGCGGTTGCTTCAAGGCCGGCAACCGATTATCGTATTCATTGACAGGGATAAAACCGGAATAATAGACACGCTTCATCGTCGGACGCTGATAGAGGGCGGATGAGAGACGAAGGATATCCTTATCCGAATCGGGTGTCGCCCCGACAATCATCTGCGTGCTCTGCCCGGCAGGCACAAAACGCGGAGCATGGCGAAAACGTTTCCGTTCTTCGGCACTTTGCAAAACACCTTGCTGAATATAACGCATCGGCTGAAAGACGCTCTGGAAATCCTTTTCAGGAGCCAATAGCTGAAGACTCTTCTCGTTCGGGATCTCGATATTCACACTCATACGGTCGGCATAGAGTCCGGCTTCATTCACTAGTTCCTGGCTGGCGCCGGGAATACTTTTCAAGTGGATATAGCCGTTAAACCGGTATACTGTCCGGAGGTCTTTTACTACCCTGACGAGGCGCTCCATCGTGTAATCGGCATTGCGCACGACTCCGGAACTCAAGAAAAGCCCTTCGATATAGTTACGGCGGTAAAATTCGATTGTGAGGTTCACCAGTTCCGTCACCGTCAATGTGGCACGGGGAATATCGTTACTGCGGCGATTGATGCAGTAGGCGCAATCGAACATACAGTAATTTGTCAGCATGATCTTCAGTAAAGAAATGCAACGGCCATCCTCGGCAAAGCTATGACAAATGCCCCACCCTGCCGCACTTCCGATCCCGCCGCTCTTGTTCTTTCGCGACGTTCCGCTGGAAGCGCAAGATACATCGTACTTGGCCGATTCAGCCAGTACTTTCAGTTTTTCGAGCACTTTTTCGTCCATAATTGTTACCGGGATTTCTTGACAAAAGTAAGAATAATCTTTTACTATTTCTTCGCTCCCAAAAGAAAAGTAATCCTACCTTCTTGAAAGGATCACTGTACCGGAATACAGATTTCTGTCAGCAGGTTTTCAGGCTTCGTATTGCGTGGGTCGTTCAGATAGCGTTCATAACTCGGCTCGTCACGGAGTGTACAGCCCATCTCTGGCAATTTCTTTGCATAGATCGTATCGTAAACGGCTTGCAGATATTCATATGATCCCTTATAAATAAAGGATGCATAGCGACCGGTCGGAATCTGCTTGGCACCAACTTCGCCTTTCGGCAGAACAGGTTCAGGCATGACCATGCAAACATCCGTACGCAATTTATCTTCTGATGTTACCTTCGGATCGTCGTGGTAGATGCAAAGCGGACAAGGATCTTGGGTCGGCAGGTTATGCTCGTGGGCAAACGCATACAACCGCATCCAAGTTCCGCCATAATCATTCAGGCGATAATCTCCCGTCAGACGGATATAAATCACATTACGAACAGGGATTTCCCTTATTTCAGCCTCCAACTGCAAGTCGGGCCATATCTTTTCTGGTCTCATAATCGTGTACTCTTTATTGTTTCTATATTCGTTAGGTGAAATAGAATAGAACTGCCTGAAAGCCTTCGACAACGAAGAAGGTGCACCATACCCGATACGGTAAGCGATATCCCCGACAGATATATCCGTGTAGCGAAGCAGATGAGCTGCAGTCTCAATCCGTTTCCGCACGATGAACGCTCCCAACGGCTCTCCTAAAAACGCACTCATCACCCGATGAAAATGGTACGGGGACAAATGCGACATTTCAGCCAGTTGGTTCAGGTCTATATCATCCCCCAAATGATTATTGATATACTCAATCACCAGGTTCACCCGTTTCAGATACTCTTCTCTTGTCGTTGTTCGTTGTTGCATGTTCTTTTTCTGTTTTACTTCGCAAAGGTACCCTCCTTTCCGCCTGATAACTTTTCCAATCTTGCTGACTTATCCATATTTTCCGGGAACTCAGGAAAAGCCCTTCGATATAGTTACGGTGGTAAAACTCGACCGTGAGGTTCACCAGTTCCGTCACCGTCAATGTGGCACGGGGAATATCGTTGCTGCGGCGATTGATGCAGTAGGCGCAATCGAACATGCAGTAATTTATCAGCATGATCTTCAGCAAAGAAATCCTCTATCACTCTATCACTACAAAGGTTATAGCTATTCATATTCAAGCGTCAGAGGCAGTGATACAGGACGTTTTCCTCTATCACTTCTCTATCACTTCTGAAACAGGACGTTTTTGTCATACAATTGAAAACCAACACATTGCCTTCTATCACTTTTGAAAAAGCATATAAAATAATCGAATAAACAAATGTAAAAACGAATATAACAGGTATTAAATTGGCGGAATACGGTTCTTCATTCCACAAAAGCTATCTCTTTTTTTAGCAAAGACAAGTACATAAATCCGTAAACACCCCCATGTTGCCATCCTTTACATCCGGGTGTAGAGAGCCGGTACATCCGGGTGTTAAGGATGGCAACATGGGGGTGTCCGGCAACTAAAGTACCGTGCCGGACAATAAAAACCGCCCGGTTTCACCTATTTTACTGCCGTTTTTGCATGTTATTTTTCTGTTTTTACTTCGCAAAGGTAATGTTCCTCCTACCTGCTAACTTTTCCAATCTTGTCAGCTTACAAATATTTCAGGCATCTTCATGAACGAGAAACAATCCCTCGAAATAACATCAAGGTGAAAGGCAAGCCGATATCAAGGCAAGATGGAAAGCCATTCCCGTATCGCATCAACGAGTACTTGGTTCTCGGCTGCTGTCTGTGCCGATATACGGATATAGGTTTCATCCAGGCTGCGGAAATTAGAGGCGTCGCGGATCAGCAGACCATGACGATCCCACAGATACTGTTTCAACCCAGCAGCCGTCCCTTTTTTCAGGCGGACCAAGAAGAAAGTTACGGATGTCGGTAATGCTTCCAAGTCGCCCAGTTCATTCAGCCGGTCGATCAGGCTGGCTGTCTCGCGTTGCCATTCACAGATGGGCAGGATATATTGCTCTGGATGCGTCAAGATGTATTTACCGGCTTCCACAGCAATTGCATTGACAGACCAGGGAATGATGTACCGGTTTATCTGCTCGACCTTATCCGGAGAAGCAATCAGGTAGCCGATACGGAGTCCCGGTATATTATGCGCTTTCGAAATAGATTGTATCAGGATCAGGTTCGGATGGTTGCAGACATCCGAAGGTTCCAGCAACCTTTCCGTCGTGAAAGCGACGTATGCCTGGTCGATGATAAAGACGGTCTGCCGGTTCGCCTCGATCAATGCCAGCAGTTCGGCCCGGCGGATCAGTCTGCCGTCCGGATTATTCGGGTTACAGATCCAGCAGAAATCCTGTCCTTCCAGCGAGAGGCCGGACAGGTTGCACGAGGTCGGAAAGAAACTGACTTCATGCCCGTGCAGGCGGCAAGCGTCTTCATACTCCGCAAAAGAGGGAACGGCAATAGCGGATTTCGCCCCTTTCCAGGTTTGCGCCAGCAGATAGAATGCCGTGATGGAACCGTTCGTAACCACTATATTCTCCTCTTCCACCTCATAGCAGCGGGCAAGCAATCTTTTCAGGGAAGAAGCATCCGGTTCCGGATAACGCGTGAGTTCATAAAACTGCTCGTTCAGGTGTTCCCTGAGTGTGCGGAGATCGGCTCCATGCCATACATTTGAACTGAAATTTATCTTTACCTCTTTCTGTGAATTATAGTGGTCGTCACCGTGTCCGAATAACATCTTTGGGGGAATTATGATTTATGAATTATTTGATTGCTTTATAGATTGCGTCTTGGATACGTGTGCGGATATCCAGCGAACCTAGCTTGTTGTTAGCCCGTGTCGGGTTCACACGGTTGGACAGGAAGATATACAGCAGGTTGTTATCCGGGTCCACCCAAAAGCAAGTGCCGGTAAAACCGGTATGCCCATAAACGGAGGCGGGAGCCAGGCTGCCGCAAGGAGATGCTTTACCCCCACCGGCTACCGGCTTGTCGAACCCTAAGCCGCGGCGACAGGTCGGACTTTTACTTTGGGTGAAAAGACGGCAGGTTTCTTTGGATAGGTATTGTTCACCTCCGTAACTTCCCTGGTTCAGATAGAGTTGCAGCACTTTCGCCAAGTCGTTGGCGTTGGAGAAAAGCCCGGCATTGCCCGAAACGCCCCCCTGGAAAGCGGCCGCCTCATCATGCACATAGCCACGAAGCAGTTGCCGACGGATAAAATGGTCGTTTTCGGTCGGGACGATCTGCATCGTGTCGAGGATATGCAACGGATTGTAGGCCGTATGCCAAGCTCCGAGCTTGCTGAAGAACATGCCATGCAGCAGGCGGTCCATCGGCTGCCGCATCTGCTTTTCCACCATCATCTTCAACAGGATGAAATTGATGCAACTGTATTTGTACTTGCCCCGCACGCCGAGGCGCGAGTCCTTGATCTCCTGGATAATGGTGTCTTTAAAAGAGTCGTGCAGATACATGTTGCGGGCGATCTCTGTCGTAAAGCCCGGCTTTTTCCGGGCAGATACCAGATTGGGAAGAAAAGAGAAGTCGTTGCGCACATAGGTCCGGGCGTCGAAACGGACCGGATGCGTCTGGTTCTTCGCATTGCTGTACAGGCTGCCTTTATAACTATCCTTGTCGATCGCGTTCAGGTAGAAATTGATCGTCGGCGTCAGCCCGGACTGGTGGTAGAGGAGGTCTTTGACAGCTAAATTCTTTTTATCCGAATCCTTTAGTTCGGGTATAAAATCGGATATCTTATTGTTCAGCGTGAACTTCTTGTCATCGTATGCTTTCATTACAGCCAGCAAGGTCCCCGCCGCTTTGGAGGAAGAAGCCAGGTCGTAGACGGAGTTTTCATCAACAGCTTGTTTCTTATCGTAGTCGAAATAGCCGAACGATTTGTCATAGATAATCATGCCATCTTTGGCGACGAGCACCTGGCAACCGGGAAACGCCTTCTGTTCCAGACCGTCTTCCACGATAGAGGCGATCACGTCCAAACGTTCGGGACTTGCCTCCACTTCTTCCGGCTCGTGATAACCGAGACGTGTCTTTTCGGTAAACACACCCGTCCCAGCCGTGTAGAGGGTAGGGATGGAAACCGGCAGCTTTCCTTTAACCGCAATACCGCCGAAGATGGCTTGCGCCGCATATTTCTGAGCAAGCGGTGTGCCCTCGTAGGCCATTACGACCGCTTTGGCTTTCAGGATGGAAGGTTTATATGCTTTACAAAAATAGGGCAAGGTGAAAAAGGCATAGACCAGTTCCTTCTTTGCCGCCAGCTCGCACAGAGCCGAGCTTTCCGGAATGCGGACCGTATGCACGCCGCAAATGACCACATCGTATTTCTCCAATTTCTTATATACACTCTGCACTTGGGCTGCCGTCGCATTCCGACTGATGCTGAAACAGGCGACCGAGTCGTAGCGCCCCAGCATCTTTTGGAACTCGTTCCCTACCCCGTCACCGATAGACAGGGCGGCGATCTTTTTCTTATCGAGCTGCTTCAACGGGATGATATCGCCCTCGTTCTTCAGCAGGGTGATCGCTTCTTCATTCAACTTGGCGGCCAACCATGCGGCATGGGGAGAGTTCAGGCGTTCGGACAATCCCTTCGTCTCGACCGGGCGATAGTCGTTCAGCCCTGCGATGTATTTATATTGCAGGATCTTGATGATCTTCGCTTCTATCTCTTCCCTGTCCAAAATACCCTCTTCTAAGGCCTCCTTCACGGCTGCAAAGTCGTTAATCGGCGCAGTCGGAGCCAAAAGGATGTCATTGCCCGCCAATAGCGCCATTACGGAAGGGTTATCGGATTTACGGGTAGTAGCGCCTTTCATCGCCAAAGCGTCGGTAAAGCACAACCCTCGGAATCCGAGCTCTTTTTGCAGCAGGTCGGTGACGACGGCACGGGACATGGAGACCGGCTTATTGCGTGCCTTGTCCAACGCCGGGACATACAGGTGTCCGGTCATCACGCCGGCATAGCCGTCATAGATGTAACGTTTGAAAGGCAGCAACTCCACACTGTCCAGGCGTGCCCGGTCATGATGAACGGCAGGCAGCGTATAATGGGAATCTTCGGCGGTATCGCCATGTCCGGGGAAATGCTTGGCGACAGACAGGATGCCCTGCCCTTCCAGCCCACGGGCATACGCAAGCCCTTTGTCAGCCACCGCCTCAGGATTCTCGCCGAAGGAGCGGAGGCCGATCACCGGGTTGTCGGTATTGCTGTTGACATCCATATCGGGTGCGAAATTGATATGGATTCCCATCTCCTTGCACTGCCGGGCGACTTCCTTGCCGTATTCGGTTATCAGGCTGTTATCCTCAATCGCCCCCAACATCATGTTCTTCGGGAAACGGGTCGTACCGGAGAGGCGCATGGAAAGTCCCCATTCGCCGTCCAGCGACACGAGCATCGGGACACGGGAGGCTTTTTGCAGGCGGTTCGTCACCTCGGCCTGCGTGACCGGATCACCTTTATGGAAAAGGATGCCGCCGATCTTTATCTCATTGACATAACGCATCAGGCGTTGCATATTGCGGGTGTCGGATTTCGGATTGGCGATGACCATAAAGAGTTGCCCGATACGTTCGTCATAACTCATCGCATCGAAGACGGAGTCCACCCAGTGATTCATTTTCTCCTTGTCCACTGCCCGGTAAAGGTTCGGCGTCGTCTGTGCGACAGCGGAAAGAACGGTAACACAACTAAATAAAAAGATATATATTTTCTTCATCGAAAGAGTTGAAATTTATGATTTATAATTTATGATTTATAAATAATGATCACAATGTCTTTCTAATAAATCATAATTCATAAATCATAAATCAAAACAAATGTACGGAAATTACCCTGATATTTCCTACCTTTGAAGTGTTTACTAACTATTTTTTAATCTAAATTCTATAGAACCATGCAAAGAAGGCACTTTATGAAGCTGACAGGTATGTTGGCTACGCTTCCGGCCATCAAGGGGATAGCCGCAACCTCCGAAAAACCCGCTCCATCCGGAAAGCAGCTATACGAATGGCGAATCTACACGCTGGAAGGAGATGCGGACGGCCTGGACGGCTTTTTCCGCGACACACTGATCCCTGCCTATAACCGGAAGAAGATCAAAGCCGGCGCTTTCGTCCCTTATAAAAAAGAGGAAAAAGAACGGCGTCTACTGCTGTTCATTTATCCCGACATCACGACTTATCATCAGGTGAAACGGACCATCTGGGACGACACGGTATTCAGGAAAGCGGCACAGCCTTATTTCGACAAGACGGCTCCCAACCCGGCTTACTTCAATTTCGAAAGTTTCCTGTGCGAAGCTTTCGACAAAGTACCTTCCCTTCTGATGCCGGACAAGAACCGGACGCTGTTCGAACTCAGGACGTATCACAGTCCCAACGAAGAAGCCAACCAGCGGAAAGTCGCGATGTTCAATAAAGATGAAATAGATGTCTTCGACAAGGTCGGCATCAACTCCGTTTGCTACGGAGAGGTACTGGCCGGTCCGATCATGCCGGCGGTGATGTACCTCACCTGGTACAAGGACGAACCGACACGCAATGCCGCCTGGGACAAATTCCGGGCACATCCGGACTGGCAACGGATCAAGAACCTGCCGGAATATGCCTATACAGCCACCCGAAACACCAGTCTGCTCCTCTCACCATTGCCTTACTCGCAGATATAAGGAAATTAAAAATAAAAAAAACGACAGTTATGAGACAAGCCATATTCTTCCTGTGTCTTTGGAGTTGCAGCCTATTAGCGGGACATGCCCAGGAAGCCGATGAAGCGAATTACGACGAAAGCAAAATTCCCCCTTATACCCTGCCCGCTCTGTTAAAGACTAGCGACGGCCGGGAAATAACAACCGTGCAACAATGGGAACAGATCAGACGCCCGGAATTGCTGTCCGTCTTTACCGAACAGGTATACGGAAAGATGCCGGCGGACAAGGTGGATGTGTCCTACAAGAAGCTGGACGACAACCACAGTGCGGTCAACGGCAGCGCCACCCGCAAACAGATCGAAATAACATTCAGCCATAACGGTATAGAACGGAAAGCCCTGCTGCTGATGTATCTGCCGAACCATGTCAAAACAAAAGTGCCGGTATTCCTGCATTTCAACTTCCAGGGGAATCAGACAGTTTCTTCGGACCCGGACATCATCCCGTCGCAATATTCCGACCGCCCACGCGGCAACCAAGCATCGCGCTGGCCGGTGGAAAAGATCATCGACGCCGGTTACGGGTTGGCCACCGTCCATTACTTCGACTTCTTCCCCGACAGCAAGGACAGATATGCGGAAAGTATTCTCGCCCTCTTCGGTCATCCATCTGAAGGAGACATTCCGGCAGACGGCGGACAAGCAATCGCCGCCTGGGCATGGGGTTACAGTCGGGTGATGGATTACCTCGAAACAGACTGGCAGGTCGATGCCTCCACAATCATCCTGATGGGACATTCCCGCTTGGGCAAAACCTCCCTTTGGGCTGGCGCTACCGATCCGCGTTTTGCAATCGTCATCTCCAACGAATCCGGATGTGGCGGAGCAGCCCTATCCAGACGGCAGGTGGGTGAAACTGTCAACCGGATCAACCACGCTTTCCCTCACTGGTTCTGCAAGAACTTCCGCCGGTATAACAAGAAAGAAGGTGAACTGCCGATCGACCAGCACGAGCTATTGGCCCTCATCGCTCCCCGCCCCCTTTATGTGGCAAGCGCCGAAGAAGACCGCTGGTCCGATCCGAAAGGTGAATTTCTTTCAACCGCATACGCCGGAGAAGTCTATAAGCTCTACGGAATGAAAGGACTGGAAACGACCACGATGCCGACGGTCAACATGCCGATCATGAACCGTGTCGCCTACCACAATCGTACCGGAGTGCATGATGTGACGGATTTCGACTGGGAGAACTACATTAAGTTTGCCGATAAGTGGCTGAAGTAAAATTTATTTCAGACTGCTACTTGCGTATCAAATAATTATTTCGTTACTTTGCATCCGCTTTGCGTAATCTCTGTCGGGACAAGTAGCCCGTTATATTGCGTTTCATTAAAAATTACAATTAAAAAGCTATAAAACAATGGATTTAATTAAAGTTGTAAACGAAGCGTTTGCTACGAAAAAGGAATTTCCTGCATTCAAGAGTGGTGACACTATTACAGTAGCTTACCGTATCAAAGAAGGTAACAAAGAACGTATCCAGCAGTACAGAGGTGTCGTAATCCGCATCTCAGGTCATGGTGACAAAAAACGCTTCACAGTGCGTAAGATGTCTGAAAACGTAGGTGTAGAACGTATTTTCCCGATCGAATCTCCGTTTATCGAAAGCATCACGGTTAACAAGTATGGTAAAGTACGTCGCGCTAAATTGTATTACCTGCGTGCTCTTACCGGTAAGAAAGCAAGAATCAAAGAAAGAAGAGTGTAATCTCTGTGGTTCTATTGCCATACGAAAAAGCCGTCCGATTCATTTCGGACGGCTTTTTTGTTTATTGATGTTCCTGCCGCAGCAGATCATTTACCGTCTTGACCGGATTGAAGGTCTCGATAGGAACTTCGACGAAGATTGTATTCCAGTCGCTCATCGCACCATTCCACAAACCTGGCAATTCCAATGCTTTCAATTCGCGACCGTCCTTGCTCTTATAAGAGATAAAACCGGTATTCTTATCTACATAATCCGGCAAGTTGAACTTCTCGCCCTTATAGTTCTTCAACGCGCATACCAGATCCACCGGATTGAAGTGCGTGCCCTTTTCGAACATCGCTTTCTTTTCGGGATCCTTCAAATCAATCTGCGAGCTTTCGAGAATTTGCAGAGAGACAGTTCCATCCGGGTTGACAGCCAGGAACGGGCCACCGCCCGGCTCACCGACATTCTTCACCATACCGCAGACACGCAACGGGCGGTTCAGCTTACTCTTAATATAAAGGATCAACTCGGCATCTTCCAACAACTTCGTTTCCGGATTCTTCACGTACAACTCCTCCTGCAAGAAATGAATCATCTCTTCCACCTGGTCGTGCGAATACTTGCCGCTATCGATCAGCTCCAGATACTTGAAGATGCGTTCCTGCAAAGAAACCAGCACACCAGCGATCACCTTCTTGAAGATAACGGTCGAGCATTTGAAACTGTCCGGAACCACATTGTCGATGTTCTTGACAAACACCACATCGGCATCTACATCGTTCAGGTTTTCGATCAAAGCACCGTGGCCACCCGGACGGAACAACAGATTACCGTTCTTGTCGCGGAACGGATTGTTTTCCATATCGGCAGCAATCGTATCGGTACTCGGCTTCTGTACGCTGAAAGAGATATCGTATTTGACAGAGAATTTCTCTTCATAATCTCCCGTCTTTGCAGCAACCAACTGTTCGAACAACGCCTTATGTTCGGGCGACACAGTGAAATGTATATTCACTTCGCCGGCATTGTTCTTCGCATACATCGCACCTTCGGCCAGATGTTCTTCCATCGCCGTACGGGCTGTCTGCGGATAAGAATGAAAAAGCAACAGACCTTTCGGAAGCTGTCCGTAGTTCAGTCCTTTCGACTCCAACAGGTTGGAGACAACAGCCTTATACTGTCCGAGAGCGATTAGTGCAGGAATATCTTTTGCTTCATTCTCGATGCAAGCCCGGTTCAAGGCATCATAGAAGGCAAACTTCCTGATGTCATCAAAAAACTTCTTCTCAAACGCATTCTGAGGCTCGTTATAGTCGGCAGACAGGAATTCATACAGATTCTTGAACATACGGCTTGCCGCACCCGAAGCCGGCACGAACTTCACGATCTTCTTATTCTTTGCCAGGTAAGCATCCCAGGCATCCATATAAGGAGCCTGCTTCTCCTGCGGGATTACCATAATCCCTCTCTCGACCGACGCCGAAGCTGTAATTTCCAGAAAAGGAAACCCTTTCACGAAACAAGCCAACTGCTCTTCAATCTGCTTTTCGCTGATTCCTTTAGCCGCCAGTAACTCTAAGTCTTTTGCGTTTAACATAGTATATCTTTTTAATTAGTTAATAATCAGACACGCTACAAGGCCCTTCCGGCCTATGTATATCGCAAATGTATAAAAATACCATTAGAATTGCACTGATATTCGGAGAAAAACTTATTTTTACGGTATGTTTTACGGACAGCCCACAAACAAGCTGTAAAAAGACAGACGACTATGGATATACAACCGTTCTTTACCGAAGAGGAGAAAAAACAGTTTTTCTCCAAGTACAAGCAATTATTACGCCATCTGTACTCTTTCCTGAAAAAAGAAGATCTGAGTAAAATGAAAGAGTTGATGAAGCGGGTTGTGGCTTTGGATTGTTACGGACGAGACAAAAACGGCATTAACGGCCTGCTCCGCAATATCGACACGGCATTGATCGCCACCACAGAGATCGGATTGAAGCGCACGTCGGTCATCGCACTCCTGCTTTACCGTCCGGTCATGAAAAAGATCATTACTTTAGATGAAGTGAAGACTACATTCGATGCGGATGTCACCCTGATCATCAGCCGTCTGCTGAAGACTTCGGATCTTTACGCCCGCAATACGGCTGTCGACTCCGAGAACTTCCATAAACTGCTGTTCTCGTTTGCCGAAGACGTACGCGTGATCCTGATCATGATCGCCGACCGCCTTTGCCTGATGCGCCTCGGCAAACAATTGAAGAATGACGAGGACCGGAAACGGCTGGCGACGGAAGTTTCCTATCTATACGCCCCGCTCGCCCACCGCCTCGGCTTGTACACGATCAAAAGCGAACTGGAAGACTTGTCGCTGAAATATACCGACCGCAAGCAATACGATTTTATCAAGCAGAAGCTAAACGAGACGAAACGTTCGCGCGACGCCTACATCGCCGAGTTCATCACCCCTATCAAAAGCAAGCTGGAGGAGGCTGGGCTGCAGTTCGACATCAAGGGACGCACGAAGTCCATCCACTCCATCAACAACAAGCTGAAGAAACAGAACATCCCGTTCGAAGACATATACGACTTGTTTGCCATCCGCATCATCCTCGACACGCCGTATGAGAAGGAGCGTTCGGACTGCTGGCAAGTCTACTCGATCATCACCGATATGTACCAGCCGAACCCGAAACGCATGAAGGACTGGATATCTATCCCGAAAACGAACGGTTACGAAAGTCTGCATATCACCGTGATGGGACCACAGAACAAATGGGTGGAAGTGCAGATCCGTACCCGCCGCATGGACGAAATTGCCGAACGGGGACTGGCCGCTCACTGGAAATATAAAGGAGGAAAGGCGGAAAGCGGGCTGGACGAATTCCTGAACACTGTCCGTGCCGCCCTGGAAACGAAAGAGAACAACCCGCTCGACCTGATGCAGGATTTCAAGATGGACTTGTACAAAGACGAGATCTATGTCTTCACCCCGACAGGCGAACTGATCAAGCTGGCCAAAGGGGCGACCGTGCTCGACTTTGCTTTCGCGATCCATACCAAGTTAGGATGCAAATGTGTCTCGGCAAAGGTGAACGAGAAGAATGTACCTATTAAATATACCTTGAACAACGGCGACACGGTCTCCATCGTCACCGCTCCCACCCAGACACCCAAACGTGACTGGCTGAACATCGTCGTCACCTCGAAAGCGCGGGTCAAGATCAAACAGGCACTCCGCGAAGAGACTGCCAAGGCGGTGGACTTTGCCAAAGAGATGCTGCAACGCCGCTTCAAGAACCGGAAGATCGAGATGGAGGAACCGATCCTGATGCGTTACATCAAGAAGAAAGGTTTCAAGACTGTCACCGACTTTTACGTCGAGATTGCCGAAGAACGCCTCGACCCGAACCAAGTGATCGACGAATACCTGGAACAGCTCCGCCGGGAAACGGAAACGAACGACCACACCGAAGTCCGCAGCGCCGAAGAATACATCACGACAACCGAAGTAGAAGAAATCTCGACCAACAAGGATGTCCTGGTGATTGACAAGAACCTGACGGGCATCGAGTATAAGTTGGCGAAGTGCTGCAACCCGATCTATGGCGACGAGGTGTTCGGTTTCGTCTCCACGCAAGGCATCAAGATCCACCGGATGGACTGCCCGAACGCACAGGAAATGTTCAGCCGTTTCGGTTACCGCATCATCCAGGCCAAATGGAGCGGTAAGGGGGACAACGGATATATCGTCACGCTCCGGGTCATCGGCCGTGACGACATCGCGATTGTCACCAACATCACTTCCGTCATCAGCAAGGAAACGGGCGTCACGCTCCGCTCCCTGAACATCGACTCGGTGGACGGGATCTTCCAGGGGAACTTCACGGTTATGGTGCGCGACACGACGGCGTTAAACATGCTGACCAAGAAGATCAATGCTGTGAAGGGGGTAAAGACGGTCGAAAGGTTAAACTCCTGAAACGAGTTATCCGTTGCAAACGAAATTGCATTCATAGCCCAATAGAAAATATGACGGACGGAATCAACACACTGCGCTATTCGGATTTTTTCCTGGCCATGTACTTCGACGGAGGAAAAAGTTGCTTACATCGGAACCATTCCCATGTGTTAGTTTACATGTACTCCGGTGAAATGGTCATTGATGAAAGAGAAAAAACCACCCGGCTGCATAAAGGTGATTGCGCCTTTATCCGCAAGGACTTCAGTGTACAAATGACCAAGCAGGCATGGAACGGGGAACAGTTCAAAGCCATATTCCTGATGTTTACCTCCAAATTCTTGCGTGGTTTTTACAATCGTCTGGACCGGGATGCAATACCCAAAGATGCCAAGCGAGATGAAATAAGCTTGTACAAGCTGCCGTCCAACCGCCCCGATATCGTAAGTCTGTTCGAATCCATGACACCTTACTTCGATTCGAACATCCAGCCGACAGAGGAGTTATTGCAACTGAAAATGATCGAAGGTATATATGTGTTGCTTAATACGAGCAAGAACCTGTATGCTTCTATCTTCGACTTTACGGACCCGTGGAAAATCGACATACTGGAATTCCTCGAAAGTAATTACATGAACGATATATCGATGGAAGAGATCGCCAATTATACCGGCCGCAGCCTATCCACGTTGAAGCGGGACTTTAAAAAGTGCAGTACGCTTTCCCCGCGGGAATGGTTGATACGCCGTCGTCTCGAAGCCGCCCGCGAGTTGATACGGAAAGGGGGACGCAAGGTATCGGATATCTGCTTTGAAGTAGGATTCAAAAACCTTTCCCACTTCTCGAAGATTTATAAAGAAACGTACGGCATTCCTCCGACAGAGGATACACAGCCGGGAATCAGTCTCGCATAGGTTGCGGGACTTTTTATTTGTGGACTTTCCAACAAAGCATTTTGAACCACACAACAAAACCATTACGCCACTACCCGCCTACCTTTGCATCAGAAAACGAAATAAAGAAAGAATAACATGAAGACTATCTTTGAAAAAGATTTATCGGGTGAAATGGTTTCGCCCAATGAGCCGGGTTACGAAGCGTTGATCACCGACATTTTCGCCACCATCCGAACCGCTACGGAAATGAATACAGGTTACCGCACTCCGGAAGAGGTACACGAATATATGAGCCGGATTCTCGGTAAACCCCTCGAAGAGAACACAACGGTACTGCCACCGCTCTACATCGACTACGGTAAGCCTGTCACGATCGGGAAGGGATGTTTCATCCAGCAGTGTTGTACCTTCTTCGGACGCGGCGGCATCACGATTGGCGATGATGTATTCATTGGTCCGAAGGTCAACCTGATCACCATCAACCACGACCCGGACCCGGAAAACCGCAGCGCGACCTACGGCCGTCCGATCGTAATCGAAGACAAGGCATGGATCGGCATCAATTCAACCATCCTTCCGGGAGTACGCATCGGCTACGGAGCTATCGTCGGAGCCGGTAGCGTAGTGACTAAAGACGTGCCTCCCATGACAGTGGTAGCCGGCAATCCGGCAAAATTCATCAAGAAGATAGAAACGGGGAAAGGTATAAACGATAAATTAGATTAAGTTACTGATTGACAACGCTCCCGATTCTCACAGTTCTCAAGCCTATGAGAACTTTTTCTCATCATCATGAGAATTTATTCTCATAGGCATGGGAAAAAATGCTCATCGGCATGAGAAAACTTTCCCCTGCACACAAGAAAGTTTTCTCATGCCTATATGACAATTTTCCCGTGCCTACGCCCAAACGCTCTCCTTGGCATAAGAAAAATATAAACTCAGGATTTACCAACTATACTCTTCCTGATATTCATCATAAACCGGTTCGGTATCGATTCCGTTATTGACGAATATCTGCCGGATATGCTCCTGTTCGGAGGGCGTGACATGGCGTTCTTTATGAAGAATCCGGTAAAACATGCTTCGCCCGAAATAATAATATACCTGTCTTCTGACCGCAATCGCCTTTCGATAATTCAAGTCGTCAAACATACGGCTGATCCCCAATCCGTACACAGCCATCCGGTCAGCTTTGAAATACCGACAATTTTCACCATCCGGCGAAACATTATTCGGGTTTATGACAGGCACGGAATACCTGCTCTCCGGAATCCGAAGGGCAACTTGATGACGGAGGCATTTATCAGCCACTTTACACTGCCCGCAAAAGCAATGAGAAAAATCGAAAGGGACGGATTCGTAATTAAATTCAGGCTTCATCTGTTCTTCTATTTATAATTATTCTCAATCATTCCTTTACCGGTTTCAACCCCATCTTCTCCGCCCGTTGAAGCATAAAAGCATGGGCCGCTTCGTATTCGTTCGGGATCACGCCGTCGAGGATCGCGTTCTTGATGGCTTCTTTCAGGACACCGACCGGCTGGGAAGGGGGAAGTCCGAATGTTTCCATAATTTCCTCGCCTGTCACAGGGGGCTGGAAGTTGCGGACACGGTCTTTCTCTTCTATATCGGCGAGCTTGCTGCGTACCTTCTGGAAATTGGCTAGGAAACGACGTACCTTTTCGGGATTCTTGCTCGTGATATCGGCTTCGCAAAGTTTCATCAAGTCGTCTATATCGTCGCCCGCATCAAACAGCAAGCGACGTATAGCGGAATCGGTCACCTCATCATCCGACAAGGCGATCGGGCGCATGTGCAGGCTGACCATCTTCTGGACATATTTCATCTTCTCGTTCATCGGCAGCTTCATCTTGCGGAAGATACCGGGAATCATCTTCTCACCAATGAAATTATGATTGTGGAACGTCCAGCCCAGGCGCGGGTCGAAACGCTTCGTCGCCGGCTTGGCTATATCATGAAAAAGGGCACTCCAGCGCAACCACAGGTTATCAGAGGTCTTGCTCAGGCGGTCGAGCACCATCAAGGTATGGGCGAAGTTATCCTTATGCCCGATCCCTTCCTTCGTCTCCACTCCTTTCAGGGCACAGAGTTCGGGGAAAATCAGCGGCAGCAATCCGCAACGTTCCAGCAGGTCGAAGCCGACAGAAGGTTTCGGCGAAAGGACGATCTTATTCAACTCATCCACGATACGCTCTTTCGAGATGATCGAGATGCGCTCCTTGTTCCGTTCGATCGCATCGAAAGTGTCGGGATCGATAAAGAATCCCAACTGGCTGGCAAAGCGGACGGCACGCATCATGCGCAACGGATCGTCGCTAAACGTAATATCCGGATCGAGAGGCGTACGGATCAGCAAATTATCCATATCGGTCAAGCCATCGAAAGGATCGACCAGTTCACCATACCGGTCCTTATTCAGGCAAAGCGCCAGAGCGTTGATCGTAAAGTCACGGCGGTTTTGGTCGTCTTCGAGCGTCCCGTCTTCGACAATCGGCTTGCGGCTGTCATGCGTGTAGGATTCCTTGCGGGCGCCGACAAACTCCAGTTCCAGATCGCCGGCTTTCACCTGTGCCGTACCGAAGTTCTTGAAGACGGACAGATAAGCTCCCCGTCCCAATTTCCGGGCAACAGCTTTCGCCAGCTCGATTCCGCTCCCGACGGCAACGACATCGATATCTTTGGAAGGACGATGCAGAAAGATATCCCGCACATAACCGCCTATCACATATGCTTCAACTCCCAATTCATCCGCCGCCTCCGAAATCAAATGAAACGGTTTCGCCGAAATATGTTTTAATATGTCTTCTTGTTCTATATACATATATATATTGTTTATCAACAAATTTATCTGTTACTTTTGGCTTGATCCAAAAGTAACAGACACGCAAAGATAATTAAATTCTTGCGGGGATGCTAATTCTCTCTTTTTCCAATATCTTTGCAGGGAATAAAAGTAGTAGACAATTAAAGAAGTATCATAATGAAAAAGTCAGCAATCTGTATAACACTTGCAACCCTGGCACTGGCCGGTTGTAACAATGACGAGAAGAATGCACAGGCAAGGCTGGACAATGCCAGAAGCATGTATGAACAGAATGAGTTCTTTGCTGCCAAAAATGAAATCGACAGCATCCGCATCCTATACCCGAAAGAGTTCAAGGTGATCCGGGAAGGTCTGACACTAATGCGCCAAGTGGAGCAAAAGGAGGCGGAACGCAACTTGGCCTTTTGCGACAGCCTGATCCCTGTCAAGCAACAGGAATTGGAAGGATTGAAGAAAGGTTTTAACTTCGAAAAGGATTCCGCCTATAACGAAATCGGCAATTATGTCTCCAAGCAACAGACTATCGAACGCAACATCCAGCGTTGTTACATCCGTTCTGGCGTAAACGAGAAAGGAGAGATGTACCTGGCAAGTGTTTATTTCGGAGGCAAGCCAATCAATCATACCGGCATCAAGTTGAGTATCCAGGACGGCCTTTTCGCCGAAACGCCTGCCATTCCTTACGACGGCGGCCTGAACTACCATTTCAAGGACTTAGGGAATACGACCGAAGTCGTGACCTATCAAGGAGAAAAATGCGAAGATGCCGTCAAGTTCATTTTTGCCAATAAAGAGAAGCGCATCAAGGTTGAATATACGGGAGGCAAGCCTTATATCCTCTACATTGCCGATGCGGATAAGAAAGCAATCGCCTCGACCTATGAACTGGCTGTCGTATTAAGCGACATCGAAAAGCTGACGAAAGAGAAGGAAAAGGCCACTAAGAAGTTGGCTTATCTGGAAAAGAAGCTTTCAGGTGAGAAATAAAAACATCTCCAAAAATTACTAAAAAGAAAGGCGGCTCCCTTTGCAGGAGGCCGCCTTTCTTTTTTTATAAGATCATCGTCCTTATTTTACAATCACTTTGTAAGTGGCGTCACCTTCGACTGTTACCAATACAATGCCGGATGTTGCTGGCATTGAGAAGTATTCAGAATTTGCTCTGCGAACACCGATTGTCTGTCCTAAGATATTAGATAAAGTGATCATCTTACCGGAAGCATTCGTCACGATAACCTGACCGTCATTGCTGATCACCTTGATCTCGGAGACGTTCATCTCTTCGTTGGCTGTCGGAGCGGAAGCAGTTTGTACTTCGAATGCTGCACTCGGAGTGGTCTGCATAACGGCAAAACCGTTCACAACACCTACATAAGGCTTACCATTCTCATTCAACTCTTTCTGATTTTCCAGATAATAACCGCCTTCTTCTGCAGTCTTGAATGCGAAGAGAGCAGGGTTGTTCTTCATTGTCTTAATCGAGTCGTGAGAGATGAACATTGCATAAGTATCGGCATCGATACCTGCTCTTGTTGTATCTTTGGCAGCTAAGTAATAGCGAATATTGGCTTCGGCTTTGCCACCATTAGCGACACCGGAAGAAATAAAATACAATTGTTTACCAGCAATGACTGTATCTTGTTCAACCCACAAACTAAAATAATCTGCTTCATAATTTGCTTTTGTAATCGGATTACCTTCATCTTTCATTTCAGCAAAGAAGTTCAGCGGATTCATCGCCAAAGCATTGTTGTTATAAGCCAAACGCTTGTGAGCACTTGCAAATGAAGCATATTCGGGGGCGTCAACGGCTTCAAGGTTTACGTAAGCTGCTTTCTCTGACAACTGTACACAAGAAGTATTGACATTCATACCTACATACTGATTAGTAGAAGACAACATAGCATACTTTTCAGCAGTAGCATCAGAAATAAATCTAAAAGATTCAGCAGTTCCAACAGATGAGAACTTCAGACTATCATTCTGTTTTGCGAGCATATCTTTATTAAACATTGCTCTTAACTTATATGAAGTGACAAACAAGGTATCTAACAAACTCTTTGCACCACCAGCTTCTTCAACTTTATCCACTACCAACTTAAAGATTGCTGCATCTTTTGCATCACCGACTTTACCTTTCAAGATAGAATCTGTAGTATATGCATAAATATTACTTACTCCTGTTGTTCCAGAAACCAAGTTCAGTACATAACCGTTAGCGTTCAATTCTTCTTCCGTAAAATAGAGAGAACCTAAATACTTATCATTCAGATTAACCTCTTGTTTAAATATTTTCACGGAGTCAGAACCAAACAAATAAGTGTTTTCTTTTCCTTGTACAGCAAAAACTTCCTGATCTACGATCATACTTGAATTTGATTGACGATCAACAACAGAATATTTACCATTATTTTCTTTAATATACCACTGACCTCTTGCCAAATTCATAGAAGGAACGCTGTCACCTCCCATAAAGGCATCTTTCGTCACATAATATTTACCGTTATCAGCACCTTCGCTTACCTTCTGTAAGAAGTAAACACCTGTACCGGTCGGGATTGTAACAGGAGTTCCTTTTGAAACATTAATCAAAGGAAGTTTACCCTGCAAAGGCTGAGCACCCACTCCAAACTTAGACACAGTTAAAACCTTGGTATTGCCAACCTGAGCATAAACAACGCGAACCGTATCACCCACTTCTGTATTAACGTCTAAATTATCATCAAAATCAGGAGCTCCTGCAACAAACATTGCAATAGAATCATTCTGCAAATTGACAACAAACTTAAAGTGCTTGCAAAGCTCATTAGGACGCAAAACTTTACGAATTGAATCTAATGCAAACCCTGCACCAAATACATCCTCTTGATTATTGATTGTCGTTTTGAGTGTATCAACACCTAAAAACTTCTTTACACCATTTGAATATGCTTCATCACCTTTCACCTGTAAAGTCATAAAACCTTTATCTCCAACAGAATTAGCAATCAAATCTTCACCTGTAAAGATATTCCCTTCATATTTATCACCAAATGTCAACTGAAAAGTACTGAAACCATCGCCGAGATCCTGCGGGGTCATGGTCATTGTGTCAGGCTTAGTTACAGCCAACTTCAGCTCACTTCCTCCAGTAAAAACAATGCCATCATTAGCACCTAAAGCCAATGTCATTTTTTTACCATCACTTAGTGAAGCACTTAAACTGCCTCCATCTGTAAACGTCCATTTGCTTACGCCAGCAGCAAAAGTAGGCTTAGCATCTTGAGATGCAGCAAAAGATAAAACAGCATTTGTCTTTTTGTTCTTAAATTGATAAACTGTTCCAGCAGTTTCTGTTATTCCCGTAATTTCCCAAAGAGCGGAATCACGAGCAGCTTTATTCACATTCTCAAATGAAGTGATTTCTTTCACTACTACCGAATCAGCCTTGTTACCATCCAAAGACAAGTATTTATTACCACTCTTCAAGTAATAATAATTACCGACAGTCCAATCATCACTTGCCGCACTCGCCGCAGTAAAAGTTCCTACTGTCATTAAGGCCGCAGCCAAAAGTGTAAATTTTTTATTCATATGCAAATTGTTTAATCATTTAATCCTTTAACAGAGGCAAAGATAGAAAAGTTCAGTCGCACAAAATTATAATCTACTATAAAAGATACTTACATCTGGGCATAATGTACAAAAGCGCCATTATCCGTGCCATAATAAAAAAGGCTCGCCACCAAAGTGACGAGCCGGGAATCATTTTCTCTTATAATCAAATAATAATACTAAAGTAATGAAATAAAGTTCTTAATATCTTATACTTATATCGTCCTTGTTAATTATTATAATGATTGACAAAGATAAATCTTTTTATCCAAAGTCCTATCCTTCAAAAGGACTCCTTACAAAACCGGGCGATTATTGAACGAACCCATTTCTTTTTAGGACAAATCAGTTATCAGCCCGATGCACAGTAAGTTGCGGGAACGGGAAGTTGATGCCTTTTTCATTAAATGTTGCATAAACCGCTTGATTGATGCCAAAATAAACTTCCCAATAATTCGGACTTTCCACCCATACACGGACAACAATATTCACACTGCTGTCTGCCAACGCATGCAAGGCAATGAAAGGAGCCGGATCAGTCAGAATACGAGAGTCACGGGCAATAATCGTTTCGATCACCGCCTTTACTTTATCATAATCCTCACCATAATCGACACCGAATGTCCAATCTACTCGGCGGGTAGTCTGCCGGCTAAAGTTCGTAACCGCACCACTGCTGAGCGAACCGTTCGGGATATACACCATTTTATTATCAGGTGTTGCCAAGATCGTATGAAAAATCTGGATTTCCTTCACCGTACCGCCCGTACCTTGCGCTTCAATATAGTCACCGACTTTGAATGGCTTGAACAAAAGAATAATCAATCCACCCGCAAAATTTGCCAGATTACCGCTCAAAGCCATACCGACAGCAACACCTGCAGAAGCAAGAAGAGCAGCAAACGAAGTCGTTTGTACACCCAAAGCACCGACAACCGAGATGATCAATAAAATAGTCAGGACAACATTTACCAAACTTCCGACAAAAGTTTTGACTGAAGGATCGATATCACGTTTCAATAAAACCCGTTTTATCAGTTTATTCACCAAATTAATCAGGAGACGCCCGACTATAAAAACCAAAAACGCCTTGATAAGTGTCCATCCCAACGCCGCCCCTTGCGTCATCAGGGAATTCAAAATACCTTCCAGACCATGTGAAAGGTCAATTGCTGTTACAATCATAATTATTTATATTTATGGAAATTCATACTAATTACATAACAATCATTCATTCCAAAAGTATTAGAAATTGTAGCAAAGGTATAAAGTTTTTTTATTCGAATAAAGAACCGATTTTATTATGTAGTTTTGCAAACGCTCAGAAAACAGATATAAACAATAGAAAATGAGGACTTTCTTGATTATTATAGGTTTGTTCCTGTTTATAGGAAACAGCTTTGCACAATCATACGAAGAATTAATAGAGAAAAGCTACGACTTCGTAGATAAAGGCGATTTGGTGTCCGCGGAAGAGAGCCTGAAAACGGCCATGCGCAAAGAACCGGCTAACCCGTTGAACTATGCCTTGCTTACGAACCTCGGAACCATACAGCGCCGACAGGGGAAGCTGCAAAAGGCTCTCATCTCCTACACTTCCGCACTAAGCGGGCATACAAAGAACATCACCATTCTCGAAAACCGGGCTTCCCTTTATACAGAATTGGGAGAAACAGAAAAAGCTTTGAACGATTACAACACCTTGTTAATAGAAAATCCGGAACATCAGGAGGCGCTTTATTGCCGAGGGCTGCTCTATATACAGTTACAAAATTATATGTGGGCAGAACAGGATTTCGACAAAATTCTGGAAGTAAACGAGAAATCGGTTCGTGCTCGCCTCGGCCATGCCATCTTGGAAAAGATGCGTGGGAACTACGACGAGAGCGAACGGATATTCAATTACCTGATTAGCGAGATGCCCCGCGACTGGATCCTCTACGAAGGACGGGCGGATTTGTATTTTATGATGGGAAAAAATGCACGGGCAATGGCAGATATAGAAAAAGTCTTTACCGAAAGCGAACCGACTGCCAACCTCTATGTGTTGAGAGGCAAGATCAAGCTGGCACAATACGAAAAGGAGCGGGCAGCCCTCGATTTCAAGAAAGCAGAATCAATGGGATACAATAAAGAAGTTATCAAGGAACTTCTTAAATTGACAATGAACAATTGACAATTAGGCTTCGCGTTACCAAAATCGGCTGAAAACCAAAATAATTGTCAATTGTCAACTGCTAATGTAATTGTCAATTGTTAATGTAATTGACAATCCATGTCCCTACCTCTTTCGTGCCATACTTCGCACCGCCTTCCATCTGGATTTCAGGAGTACGAACATTAGCGTCCAAAGAAGCATCCACAGCCTCGCGGATCAAGGCTCCTTCCGCCTTACAACCGAAATACTCGAACAGCATAGCTACCGAAAGAATCTGTGCCAACGGGTTGGCGATATTCAATCCTTTAGCCTGCGGCCACGAACCGTGGATCGGTTCAAATACAGGAGTGCTTTCGCCCGTCGAAGCAGAAGGGAGCAAGCCCATAGAACCGCTGATACAAGAACCTTCATCAGTAAGGATATCACCAAACGTATTCTCCGTTACCATAACATCAAAGAATTTGGGTTCCTGGATCATACGCATGGCCGCATTATCGACATACATATAGTCGGTCTGAACCTCCGGATAAGAAGGGGCCATCTCTTGTGCAATCTGGCGCCACAAACGCGAAGAAGCCAAGACATTTGCCTTATCGACCACCGTCAGATGTTTTTTCCGTTTCATGGCATATTCGAAACCGACTTTCAAGATGCGCTCGATCTCAGGGCGTGTGTACATATTGGTATCGTAGGCCTTATCGTTATCCTGATATTTCTCCCCGAAATACATGCCTCCCGTCAATTCACGGATACACAAGAAATCCGCACCATCCACCAAGTCAGCACGAAGCGGTGATTTATGCAACAGGCACTTAAAAGTTTGTACGGGCCGGATATTCGCAAACAAGCCCAATTTCTTACGCATAGCCAGCAATCCCTGTTCAGGACGCACTTTAGCTGTCGGATCGTTGTCGAACTTCGGATCACCTACAGCAGAGAAAAGAACGGCATCCGCTCCTTTACAAATCTCATATGTTTCTTCCGGAAAAGGATCTCCCACCTTGTCGATAGCATCGGCCCCGCAAAGAGCATATTCATAACGGACTTCATGTCCGAATTTCTTACAAACGGCACTCATCACCTCCACACCTTGTGCAGCAATTTCAGGACCGATCCCGTCACCGGGAAGTACAGCTATATTCAATTTCATATCATAAATGATTTATTAGTTGGCAAATTTTCCTATTCTCTCTTAAAATAGACGTATTTGGGTTCTGTTGGGACATAGCTTTCATCATCCCACAATGTACTTGTGATCATCAAGTCGGCACTATACCGGTTACAAGCGATAGGCACGTTATGGACACGGCACTGGCGAAGCAACATCTGGATATCGGCCTCGTGCGGCTGTGGGTTCAAGTCGTCGATCAAGAACACGGCAAGATCTATTTCCTTTCGTACTACCATTGCTGCAATTTCGGCATCTCCACCCAGCGGACCGGAATGCATACAGGCGATATCTGCCGTAACACCTTTTTCTTCCATCGCCTTCCGAACCAGATTTCCGGTTGTCCCAGTACATACGATATGATGATGGGACAGAAATTCAGCATTGTGAATAGCCCATTCTACCATGTCAGCCTTCCGGTTGTCGTGCGCAACAAGCGCGATTGTTAACTTCTTCATAACTTCAATAATTAATAATTTATCAATGTGATAATTTGCCAATGTACTAATATACCGATAGCCTACATCGCAATTCTCTTTCATTGGCACATCGGCACATCATTATTGTTCTATCTTGTTCAGCATCTTCAATGTCGCCTTGATAGCAGCCTCCGTCTGGTCTGCATCGAGACCACGTGTTTTAAAGTCCACTCCTGCATAATTCCAACTAATGATAGTCTGCACAAAGGCATCGGTCCGTCCGCCGGGTGGTATAGAAACGGAATAATTAGTCAGCATCGGGAAAGGACGGCCCAGATCGGTATATATCTTCCGCAGGGCACGAACGAAAGCATCGTACTGTCCATCACCGGAAGCCGACTCCTGGTAGGCTTCGCCGTTAATCTCTATCTTCAAGGTGGCAACCGGTTTCAGTCCCTGTGCCAAAGACAGCGAATAGTTCAGAATACGGATGCGCTGGTCCGCCATCGTATCGTGATGGAGCACATCGCTGATGATATACGGAAGGTCCTCCGTCGTAACCATTTCTTTTTTATCACCCAGTTCGATAATCCGCTCGGTAACCTTGCGCATAGAGTTCTCGTCGATATCGATCCCCAGTGCTTCAAGGTTCTTACGGATATTCGCCTTACCGGAAGTCTTGCCAAGAGCATATTCGCGGACACGGCCGAAACGTTCGGGCAACAGATCATTGCAATACAGATTGTTTTTGCTGTCACCATCAGCATGGACACCGGCACATTGCGTAAAGACATGTTCCCCGATAATCGGTTTGTTAGGCGGAATATGAACACCGGAGAAAGTTTCCACCAATCGGCTGGCATAATTGATCCGTTCTTCCCGAAGTGTCGTATCCACTCCCAACTGATCTTTCAACACGGCAAGCACACTGCTAAGCGGGGCATTCCCGGCACGCTCTCCCAATCCGTTCAATGTAGTATGAAGTCCTTTTATACCGGCACGGACAGCAGAATAGACATTCGCTACCGCCAGATCATAGTCGTTATGAGCATGAAAATCGAACTTCAAGTCCGGATAGCGTGTAACCATTTCCTTACAATATTCGTAAGTATTTCCAGGGTTCAGGATGCCAAGCGTATCAGGCAACATGAAACGCCGGATCGGCAAGTCACGAAGCGAATCGACTGCTTGAAAGACATATTCAGGAGAGTTTTTAATACCGTTCGACCAATCTTCCAGATAGATGTTCACGGCAATCCCCCGTTCGATTGCCTGGTTGATGACGGAACGTATATCGGCAAAATGCTGTTCGGGAGTCTTACGAAGCTGTTCCGTCACGTGCTTATAAGAGCCCTTGCAAAGCAAGTTTACCACACGGCAACCAGCCGCTTCGATCCAGTTTAACGAAACATCACCATCCACAAAGCCGAGCACTTCGAGCTTCTGGATGTTTCCGGTACGTTCCGCCCAGGAAGCGACGCGCTTCACGGCTTCAAACTCACCGTCCGAGACACGTGCAGATGCGATCTCCAGACGGTTCACACCCAGATCAAGCAATGCCTGTGCAATGCTCAACTTCTCATGCGCCGCAAAAGAAACTCCCGATGTCTGTTCCCCGTCACGCAGGGTGGTATCCATTATTTCTATCATAATTGTTCATATATAACGCTACTTTTAGCTTGATCCAAAAGCAACAAACTAACGTCTCCTTTCAAATGCTTCAATCTTTTCCTTATTGGAAAGCAGATAATCGATGTCATCGAGGCCATTCACAAGGCAGTCTTTTTTGTAGGCGTTGATATCGAAGTGCTCGCTCTTACCCGTAGCCTTATTGGTGATGGTTTGGGCAGGCAGGTTGACTTCGACTTCTGTTTTCGGATCGGCAAAAATCGAGTCGAAAAGCTCGGCCAAAAAAGGTTCGCTAACCACCACAGGGAGAACAAAGTTATTCAGTTCATTGTTTTTGTGGATATCCGCAAAAAAACTGGACACAACTACACGAAACCCATAATCGGCAATCGCCCAAGCTGCATGTTCGCGACTGGAACCCGAGCCGAAGTTTTTCCCCGCCACCAGTATCTGTCCGCCGTAGGTCGGATCATTCAAGACAAACGATTCTATTTTATTTCCCTGCTTGTCGTACCGCCAGTCGCGGAACAAGTTTTCACCAAACCCTTTTTTGTCGGTTGCTTTCAGGAAACGGGCAGGAATGATCTGGTCCGTGTCCACATTCTCTAAAGGAAGGGGAACGCAGGTTGATGTAATGATATTGAATTTCTGTTTCATGAATGTTAAAATTTATGATTTATGATTTCAGAAAAACGTTCTCGGATCGGTAATTTCCCCAGTCACGGCTGCCGCCGCAGCTACTAGCGGTCCAGCCAGAATCGTACGGGCCCCCGGTCCCTGACGTCCTTCAAAGTTACGGTTGCTTGTCGAAACTGCATATTTTCCTGCCGGGATCTTATCGTCGTTCATTGCCAGACAAGCCGAGCATCCCGGTTGACGTAACTGGAAACCGGCTTCTTCGAATATCTTGTCTAACCCTTCTTCACGGATCTGCGCATCTACCAGCCAGGAGCCGGGAACCAGCCAGGCGACTACATGGTCGGCTTTCTTCCGTCCCTTAACAATGGAAGCAAAAGCACGAAAGTCCTCGATACGACCATTGGTACAAGAGCCTAAGAACACATAGTCGATCTTCTTGCCCAACAAGGATTCACCCGGTTCGAACCCCATATACTCCATCGATTTCATAAAAGAAGCTTTCTCCACATCGTTCATACCCTCGACAGTCGGGATATGTTCGGTGACTCCCATTCCCATACCCGGATTGGTACCATACGTCACCATCGGTTCGATATCGGCAGCATCAAACAGAATCTCTTTGTCAAACACAGCATCATCGCCACTTTTCAAAGTCTTCCAATAAGCAACCGCCTTATCCCATTCTTCGCCGGCAGGAGCATTTTCACGTCCCTTAAGATAAGCGAATGTCGTTTCGTCAGGAGCGATCATACCACCACGCGCTCCCATTTCAATAGACAGGTTGCACAAAGTCAAACGCCCCTCCATCGTCAAACTACGGATCGCCGCACCAGCATACTCGATGAAATATCCGGTTGCACCGCTGGTCGTCACTTTCGACATGATATAAAGGGCGACATCCTTTGCTGTCACCCCTTTCCCTAGATTACCTTCCACACAGATACGCATGGTTTTCGGCTTTGCCTGCAAAATGCACTGGGAAGCCATAACCATTTCCACTTCACTGGTTCCGATACCGAAAGCGACCGCACCGACTGCTCCATGAGTAGAAGTATGCGAATCACCGCAAACGATCGTCATCCCCGGCAAGGTCAGTCCACGTTCCGGGCCTACCACATGGATAATGCCATTCCTCTCATCCATCATTCCATAATGAGTCAAACCAAATTCGGCTGCATTCTTTGCCAGCGTATCGACTTGATTCTTCGAAACAGGATCTTCGATCGGTTTATCCTGATCGTGTGTCGGCGTGTTATGATCCGGCATACAATAGATACGTTCCGGACGAAACGGCTTCAAACCACGTCGACGCATACTGGCAAAAGCCTGTGGACTAGTCACTTCATGACAGTACAACCTGTCGATGTAAAGTTGTGTGGGCCCCTCTTCGATCATCGTCACTACGTGGGAATCCCAAATCTTGTCAAATAATGTATTCATAATTATCAATTCACTTCACAAATTTATTAATTGCATCAATAAATGCCTCTACAGAAGCAGCTATAATATCGGTATTGGCAGCAAAACCATAATAACGGTTTCCTTCGTACTCAACCTGCATATGTACTTTCCCCATATCGTCACTGCCTTTATTAATCGCTTGAATCAAAAACTCCTGAATCGTCATCGTACGGTGGATAATTGATTTCACCGCCTTAATAGCAGCATCAACAGGACCGTTGCCGGAAGCGGCGGCCTCAAACCTCTCACCAGCTATATTCAGGCAGATGCTGGCCACAGACTGCAAACCGACACCGGAGGTCACCTGTAAATATTCCAACTTGATACGATGCATGGCCGTGCGGTCTTTGCCAGCAAGCATCAAGATATCGTCGTCGTTGATATCTTTCTTACGATCAGCCAGTTTCAAGAATTCTTCATAAACCTTATCTAGTTTTTCCTGAGACAATTCGACGCCCAATACCTGTAAACGGTGTTTCAATGCCGCACGTCCGCTACGGGCAGTCAGCACGATTGCATTATCGTCGATTCCTACATCTTTCGGATCGATGATTTCATAACTTTCACGATTCTTCAAAACGCCATCCTGATGGATGCCGGAAGAATGAGCGAACGCGTTACGTCCGACGATCGCCTTATTCGGCTGGATAGGCATGTTCATCAGGCTGGACACCATACGGCTGACTCCGTAAATCTTTGTCGTATTGATATTGGTAATAATGTCACGTTCTTTGTGACTCTTGAAAATCATCGCGATTTCTTCCAAGGATGTATTACCGGCACGTTCACCTATACCGTTCATGGTGACTTCCACCTGACGTGCACCATTCAAGACACCCTGCACAGTATTGGCGGTAGCCATCCCCAAATCATTATGACAGTGGGTAGAAATGATAGCATTCTCGATACCGTCTACATGATCCATCAGATATTTGATTTTCGCCCCATATTCGTCCGGCAGGCAATAACCGGTCGTATCAGGGATATTGACAACTGTCGCGCCAGCTTTGATGACCGCTTCTACCACACGTGCCAGATATTCGTTGTCAGTACGTCCGGCATCTTCGCAATAAAATTCGACGTCTTCCACATATCTCTTGGCATATTTGGCAGCAGCGACAGCCCGTTCCAAAATATCTTCCTGATTCGAATTGAACTTATACCTGATATGATAATCGGACGTTCCAATACCTGTATGGATACGTCCGTGCTTTGCATATTTCAGTGCTTCGGCAGCCACATCAATATCTTTTTCCACCGCACGGGTAAGCGCACAGATTGTAGGCCACGTTACGGCTTTCGATATTTCAACAACGCTATTGAAATCTCCCGGACTCGATACGGGGAAACCGGCTTCTATCACGTCTACTCCCAGTTCTTCCAGAGCTTTGGCTACCTGAATCTTTTCAATACTATTCAACTGGCAACCCGGCACTTGTTCACCGTCACGCAATGTCGTGTCGAAAATAAATAATCTGTCTGACATAGTTCTTATCGTCTTAAATTTATTAATATCTTTTCTGAATGAAAAAAGCCTCTCTCACAAGGAAGCGAGAAAGGCTTTTTCATATCTTAATGCCCTGTAAAGCATACACAGTCTCACTTCCTATTCCGTTCCCAGAGTAGAATAATATTTAGAGAAATAATGAGACTATTTAGCATTACCTGTTTCATATTGTCTTTTCAACCGTTTTTGTTTGAACGCTGCAAAGATACGGTCTTTTTCCAAACATCCAAATATAATTTAAAGTTTTTATCACTATTTTCTTATAAAATAAAAGACAAATACATCTAAATTCTTCAATTCATAACCAACAATCTACTTATCATTTTTCAAGGCTTCTTTATGGAGAATTGATCCACCACTTTCCCGTCCACATCTACGACCTGTATTTTTAGTTCTTTCGGATCGGCAGCCGCTTTCAAAATAGCCGTATTGGAATTGACGATAATCGGGAACGGTGTACGATCCGTTGCATCCTGATGGATGAAACGGTGGAGGTGACCACACAACATAACGTCCGGCTTGGCATCGCGTAGCAAAGGCATGAACTTCTGCTCCACTTCCAAGTTTCCATGCCATCCGCCGATCGGTGGGATATGGGCTACAATAATTTTAAACGGCGCGTCCTTATATTCTTTGCTATCCAATACTCGGCGCAACCATTCGGCCTGTTCTGTCCGGTATTCGTCGTAGACTGTTATACCGGCATATTCAATATCGGAATCCGGCTTGTCCTCTCCCGTATCCAAAACGACAAAACAGATCGGACCTTGCCGGAATGTATAGTAGATATTCTCTTCTTTTGGAGAGAAATAACGTTGGAACTCGGTTGCAAAAACGCCACGTGTTTCGTGGTTGCCTCTTGTATAATACATCGGAATCTCAGAGGCAAACAGCTTGGTCGCCGTATCCATAAAACCGTCGAAGATATGATTTTCCTCATTGAAGACTGACACCATATCACCGTTAAAAAGAAAAAAGTCCGTCTTTTTCAAATCACACTTGGAAACTAGGTTCGTCAACAGGTCATTTTTGCCATGTATATCGTTCACCATCGCAAATGAGACAGAATTATCCGCAGGATCGCTCGTCTTGAACACCAACGGCTTTTTGGAGTAAACATCAGTCGAGGCATAGTTCCCATAAATGATCTTATGTCCGACATGGCTCAATACTTCCTGTACGAAGACACGATAACGGTAGTTCGTACCCGGTTTAAGCCCTTTGATCTTCACGGTATGGATCGTAGATGTATTTTTTACTCCGTTACGGGCATCATAATATTTGGGACGTTCGGTAGCATAAAAGTTCGTATCGTCATCCGGCGCCAGCTCCACCCAACCGACAGAAGGTTTATCCGACAACCACACGATCGTCACTTCATCAGGCCCTAGATTCTGCAAATAAGGACCATGCACCAACCGAATCTTCGACTCTACTGCTCCTGCTAGGCAAACAGACAGCCACAATAACATTACTAAAATTTGGAATTTCTTCATGATATAATATTTAAGCAATTAAATTCGAATTTATAGCTACGAAGATATCGATTACTATCCAAAGATTTCTTATCAAAATGATACATTTTCATTAAAAAAAGTGACAATTCATACCGAATTGCCACTTTCTTTATGCACCCAAATAAAAAATGCGATGTCTATCAATTGTTTTCCGGGCGCAATTTACGAACGACTGCACCTGCACGCCACATTTCGCTTTCGCGCAATGCTGCCAGTTCTTTTTCCAAACCTTCACGATAATCCGGCTTACTGTTCGTATCGATAGAACGCTGCGCTTCGTTACCGCAGGCGACCTCCCGGTATAATTTTTCAAATACAGGCTTAACGGCATCGTGGAACGGCCCCATCCAGTCTAAAGCGCCACGCTGTGCAGTAGTCGAACAGTTTGCATACATCCAGTCCATTCCGTTTTCAGCAAACAACGGCATCAAAGACTGAGTCAGCTCTTCGACTGTTTCGTTGAATGCTTCGGAAGGTTCGTGGCCGTTTTCACGCAATGTTTCGTATTGAGCCAACAATAAACCTTGGATAGCCCCCATCAAAGTTCCACGTTCACCAGTCAGATCGGAATAAACTTCCTTCTTGAATGTCGTTTCGAACAGATAGCCTGAACCAACGCCGATACCCAAAGCGATCACACGGTCCCATGCTCTACCGGTTGCATCCTGGAAAATTGCATAGCTTGAATTCAAGCCACGTCCCTGCAGGAACATACGACGCAAAGAAGTACCAGAACCTTTCGGTGCGACTAGAATCACGTCAACATCAGCAGGAGGGATAATATTGGTACGTTCCTTGTAAGTGATAGCAAAACCATGAGAGAAATACAGCGCTTTTCCCGGAGTCAGATATTTTTTGATACGCGGCCAGCATTCGATCTGAGCGGCGTCGGAAAGCAACACCTGTATGATAGTTGCTCTTTCGCAAGCTTCTTCAATACCGAACAGTGTTTCACCCGGTACCCAGCCGTCGGCAACAGCTTTGTCATAGGTTTTACCAGGGCGCTGTCCTACGATAACGTTGAAACCATTATCACGCAAGTTCAAGCTCTGTCCAGGACCTTGAACACCGTAACCGATAACTGCAATCACTTCATCTTTCAATACTTCTCTTGCCTTTTCCAACGGAAATTCTTCGCGGGTTACTACGTTTTCGTCAACACCGCCAAAATTCATTACTGCCATTTTTTCTACTATTAAATGTAATGTGTTAATAAAATAATTCTTTTGTCAGGACAGTTCGCAAACCATCCGCCCATACCATGTTTGTTCAATGCCACATAACAGCAGCACGGCAAATCGCTTTGCCTTCATTACAGATCGCCATATCATATTTTCCGTTATCAGCCTCCCTCTTGTACAACATGAGTTTCATCCCATATTTGCCTTCAGACTGGTAGGCGATTTCGAAACGTTTGATATCTTTTGTCTTGAACAGGTCAAGATCAAACAGGTCTAGAAGATGTTCCATATACTTGATACTGTTCAGGTGGCCGTTGATATCAAGGTCGCTGTACTTAATGAAATAAGGAACCCCTTCCGTCTCATTCTCCACAGCCGCAATCTTTCCCGGCTTTTCTATCGGGCAGGGGCGATCCGTGACATAAGCGCTCAACCTGGCGATATCCAACAAGGTCGGCCGGCGTGTTTCCACATCGATAGCCGCCCAAATAGAACGGGCGTAACCGAATGTCTTACCGTTGCCATCCACCAGCTCGAAACAACGGCTGGTAAAGAGACGGCCGACTTCATCCACCCAGGTATAAAGAGTTATAGGTTCGGACATGGCTGGATATTCGATCATTTCGATCGCCAGACGGGAAAGAACCCAAGCCGTATGCCGTTCTGACATATCGTTGAAACCGAATCCGCGTTCAGCAGCATGGCTGGATGCGACATGTATCAGATAGTTTCCGATCATCGGTATCGTTACACGTCCACGAAAATCCAACAGGTACGGTTCCGTGACGAAATGAAATTCCCCTATTTTGCTTTTATCTTTATCCATGATTCTTTTCTGTTGGGGCAGTTCGCAAACCACCCGTACGTTATTTTTTTTCCTGCAACTTACGTTCCATTTCGGCCAACATATCGCTCAAACGCTCGACACGGCTTTTTGTGATCGCAATGCGACCGGAACGGATGAACTGCAAGACACCGATCGTTTCGCTCAACTCCCTGAAAAGGGCTTGCGTCTCATCGTAATGACCACTCTTTTCGAGAACGACACACGTTTCGTTCATTTCCAGAATACGGGCGTTATATTTGCGAATCAGATCCTCGACCGTCCCCATCTTGATAAACAGCTCGGTGCTCAGCTTATAAAGGGCGATCTCCTGGAAAACCAGATCTTCATCCGTATTATAGTAAGCCTTCAAGATATCCACCCGTTTGTCGATCTGCTTCACAACCTTGTCGATCATATCTTCATCGGCAAATGTCGTGATCGTAAATTTATGTATACCCTGTATGGCGGAAGGTGAAACGGAAAGCGTCTCGATGTTCAACTGCCGACGCGTAAAGATAATCGTAATCTGGTTCAGAAGACCTACTGTATTCTCTGAAAAGATAATAACGGTATATAATTTTTTAGTTGTCATAGCTTCACCTCCTTACTTATCTCCTAATATCATATTCGTTACGCTTCCTCCAGCAGGAACCATCGGATATACCATACCACACGTTTCCACATTGGCGACCAACACAAACGCTCCGTTATGGTTCAACATCTCGGCAATAGCCTCATCCAGTTCCTCCCGTTTTTCAACGGTGCGGCCAGCGATACCGTACGCTTTCGCGATCGCCACGAAATCCGGGTTCTCCATGATCGTATTCGAATAACGTTCGTGGAAGAACAACTCCTGCCACTGACGTACCATTCCTAAGAAATTATTATTAAGGATGATGATTTTCACATCCAGTTTTTCCTGCATAATGGTTCCCAACTCCTGAATCGTCATCTGCATCCCACCGTCACCGGTAAAGAAGCAGACCGTACGGTCAGGTGCACCGAACTTGGCTCCCATAGCAGCGGGAAGGCCAAAGCCCATCGTCCCCAGACCACCTGAAGTAACCACGCTACGAGTGCGTTTATATTTGAAATAGCGGACACCCATCATCTGGTTCTGTCCGACATCCGTAACTAAAACAGCATCGTTTCCAGTCGCCTCGGACACTTTTCGAACGACTTCACCCATTTTCAAAGATCCGTTCATCGGATACAACTCCTTCTCGATCACCTTTTCATACTCTTCCTGTGCATCCAGCTCAAACTCAGCATTCCACTCCGGACGTTTCCGTTCTTCCAACAACGCAGTTATCATCGGAATGGTATGTTTGGCATTTCCGAGAACCTTCACATCGACCGGTACATTCTTCCCGATCTCCGAGTTGTCGATATCCAAATGGATCACTTTCGCCTGCTTGGCGTATGTCTTCAAATCGCCAGTAACACGATCGTCGAAACGCATACCGATGGCGATCAACACGTCACATTCATTGGTCTTCCTATTCGGACCGACATTGCCGTGCATACCCAACATACCCTTATTCAAAGGAAAATCGGAAGGCAACGCCGATAGACCGAGAACAGTCGAACCGGCAGGAATGTCATTCTTCAGCAGGAATGCTTTCAGCTCCTCTTCAGCACCTCCCAACAAAACCCCCTGTCCGACCAGGCAGAACGGTTTCTCCGCTTTATTGATCAACGCGGCAGCCGCTTTAATCCGATCCTGGTTGATATCCGGTTCCGGCTGATAGCTGCGGATATAGTCTACTTTCTTATATTCATAATCCACAAATCCAACCTGAGCATCCTTTGCCAAATCGAGTACAACAGGCCCCGGCCGTCCGGTAGAAGCGATATAAAAAGCACGTGAAACAGCCCACGCTATCTCTTCCGGCTTGCGAATCTGGTACGCCCATTTGGTGATCGGTTGCGTAATGCCGATCACATCGACTTCCTGGAAAGCATCTGTTCCAAGCAATGGAGAAGGGACCTGTCCGGCTATGACCACCATAGGAGTGCTGTCCATCAGTGCATCGGCAATGCCGGTGATGGTATTTGTTGCGCCGGGTCCTGAAGTAACCAACGTCACCCCTACTTTACCGGATACACGGGCATACCCTTGTGCAGCATGCGTCGCCCCTTGTTCATGACGCACCAATACATGCTTCAATTTATCCCTGTAATCGTACAAACTATCGTAAATAGGAATCGCTTGCCCGCCGGGATAACCGAAAATCGTATCTACTCCTTCAGCTATCAGTGACTTCAGCAAAGCTTCCGAACCGGTTATCTTCTGTTTCTCCATATCTCTTTATTTTAGTCTTGTGTTTAATCTTCTACTACTCTCACTCCACCCTTATCGGCCGAACTGACCATCTTACCGTAAGCTCTCAAGGCTTTTGAGACGACACGCTGGCGATGAGGCGGCGTAAAGGCTTTTGTGCCGCGGGCTTCTTCCGCTTTACGGCGTTCTGCCAACTCTTCATCGCTTACCTTCACATTAATCGTACGTTCAGGGATATCAATCTCGATTATATCGCCGTCTTTCACCAGTCCAATCGCTCCTCCTGCCGCAGCTTCGGGAGAAATATGACCGATAGAAAGACCGGAAGTACCGCCACTGAAACGACCGTCTGTGATCAGCGCGCACTCCTTGCCTAAATGACGGCTTTTTATATAAGAAGTAGGATAAAGCATTTCCTGCATACCCGGACCACCCTTCGGTCCTTCGTGTGTGATCACCACCACATCGCCCGAGACGACTTTTCCACCGAGGATGCCTTCGCAAGCCGCATCCTGCGAATCGAACACTTTCGCCGGACCGGCAAACTTCCAGATGCTTTCATCCACACCGGCCGTCTTGACCACACAACCGTCCAGCGCGATATTTCCTTTCAGGACAGCCAGGCCGCCATCTTTGGAATAAGCATGCTCGATATCACGGATACATCCGGCGGCACGATCGGTATCCAGTTCCTTATAATAGGTTTCCTGCGATCCCATCCGAATGCTGAAACGATGGGCGGGAGCACTCTTGTATTTCTTGACAGCCTCGTCCGTCATATTCGGCGAGGTGATAGCAAATTTATCTACGGCTTCGGCAAGCGTCATACCGTCCACACGCTTCACATTCCCGTCTACCAAGCCGCTTTTCAGCAGCTCGTTCATGATTCCCATGATACCACCGGCACGGTTCACATCCTGGACGTGGTAGGTGTGCGTGTTGGGAGCAACCTTGCAGAGGCAAGGAGTCTTGCGGGAGAGCATATCGATATCGTCCATCGTGAAGTCCGCCTCAGCTTCCTGCGCGATGGCGAGCAAGTGGAGAACCGTATTGGTGGAACCACCCATTGCAATATCCAATGACATGGCATTCAGGAAAGCCTGACGGGTGGCGATACTGCGGGGAAGAACAGACTCATCACCGTCACGATAGTATTTATAGGCATTTTCTACAATCTGCCGGGCAGCATCGCGGAACAGTTGCGTACGGCCCACATGCGTAGCGACGATCGTCCCGTTGCCCGGAAGTGCCAAACCGATCGCTTCGTTCAGACAGTTCATCGAGTTGGCCGTAAACATACCGGAACAACAACCGCATCCCGGACAGGCATTCCGTTCCACCTGTGCGATCCGTTCATCGCTGACCGAAGTGTCGGCCGATTCGATCATGGCATCGATCAAATCCAGATGGCGGTTATCCAGCTCACCGGCTTCCATCGGACCGCCGGAGACAAAGATAGTCGGAATATTGAGCCGCATGGATGCCATTAGCATCCCCGGAGTGATCTTGTCGCAATTGCTAATGCAAACCATTGCATCGGCTTTGTGGGCATTCACCATATACTCGACGCTGTCCGCAATAATATCACGCGAAGGAAGCGAATAGAGCATTCCGTCGTGTCCCATAGCGATACCATCGTCAATAGCAATCGTATTGAATTCGGCAGCAAAGCAACCCAACTTTTCAATCTCCGCTTTTACCTGCTGCCCGATCTCGTGCAGATGGACATGGCCGGGTACAAACTGGGTAAATGAATTCACAATGGCTATAATCGGTTTACCGAACTGCTCTTCTTTCAGACCGTTGGCACGCCACAAAGCGCGAGCCCCAGCCATGCGTCTGCCCTCTGTGCTGTATGAACTTCTTAACGGATTCTTCATCATATTATTTGTTGTTTTCGAACGGCTCACGAACCGCCCCTATTTTCTTATCCTAAATATTATTATATTAAAAAAGCCCTTCTCTGTATGGAGAAAGGCTTAAGAAATATCTTTATATGACTTCACAATTTCTTGCACACCTTTCTCCTTACCTGCTAATGACTAGAAGGACCACCACGAGAATAATATGCAATACATTGTTCATCATCTTTTCTTACATCTTTATTATTGTTTGATGCTGCAAATGTAGAACAATAATTCATACCACCAAAGAAATTAAAAGAAAAATATCAATTTATCTTACATTTCTCAAGCAAAGAAACAAGATAGGCTTGCAGTTTAACACATCCTTCCAATCTTCCATTATCAAATCCGAAATACCTGTCTGGATTGTTTCCGCCTAACTTTTCATATGAAAGAATATGCGAGTAGGCTTCACCATCGTCTTGCTATATATTAAAATAAAAGCAGATCCTTAAGGTAAAGGCAGGCATTCGGACTGGCTTCACCTTAAAGATCTGCTTTCACCCTGTCTCGTACAGATTTAATTATAACTTCTTACGTTTTTGCCCAAGGCCGAAAGCCTTTTTGCCTAATGGCAAAAGCCTTTTCGACCTTGGGCAAAAAGATATTCGACGTAGGTCAAAAGCTCTATGGCTTTATAGCCTAACGATAAAAGTATGGCAGTTGCCACTCTATGATACTTTTCGTACCCGACTCATTTACAAGTGTCAGTTATTTACATTTATAGACACCTATAACAGGATTTTTAATACACAGTCAATCTATTTCAGGACGAGACAAAATTAAAAGTCCGGTTGTGTAACTACCCAAATGTCGGAATCGAAACAGTTTCTAAATATAATTCGTATCTTTGACCCCGATCAACAGACTGAACTTATAGAGATAATGAAACAATACAACTTTGACGAGATCATCGAACGTCGTGGAACCAATTGTGTCAAGTACGATCTTCTAAAGAAAGACTTCGGTAACGAGAACCTTGTTCCACTTTGGGTAGCCGACATGGATTTCCGGACACCAGACTTTATTGTCAACGCAATCAAGAAACGTCTGGAGCATGAGATTTTCGGGTACACATTCGATTCGGATTCCTATTATAACAGTATCATCGAGTGGGTACATTATAAACATAACTGGAAAATCCAACGCGAATGGCTTAGTTATATTCCCGGCATCGTAAAGGGAATCGGTTTCGTTTTGCAATGCTTCACCAAACCTGGTGACAAAGTAATTATCCAGCCACCGGTCTACCATCCCTTCCGCATCGTTCCGGAAAACATGCACCGTGAGGTTGTCTACAACCCGCTTAAAACAGTAGACGACATTTACGAGATGGATTTCGAGAATCTCGAATCGGTCATTGATGAGCATTGCAAGGTCCTGATCCTTTGCAACCCTCATAATCCAGGCGGTGTCGTCTGGAAAAAAGACACACTGGTCAAGTTGGCCGAGGTTTGTGCCAAACACAATATACTCGTTATCTCCGATGAAATACATGCAGAGATGGCTTATCCGCAATATACGCATCATCCGTTTGCAACGGTTTCGGAGACAGCCGCCAATTGCAGCATTACTTTCATGGCTCCGAGCAAGACTTTCAACATTGCCGGAATCGTCACCTCCTACTCGATCATTCCCAATGCGGAAATACGCGAAAAGTTCTATTCCTTCATGGAAGCAGGAGAATTCAATGCCGGGACGATCTTTGCCTATACGGCAACAGAAGCGGCTTATACATACGGAGCCGAATGGTTGCAACAGATGCGGATGTATATCACTGAGAATGTCCGCTTCGTAGATGAATATTGCAAATCCAAACTCCCGAAGATCAAAGTCTATCCCCCTCAGGCATCTTTCCTTGTATGGTTGGATTGCCGTGACCTGAAACTAAGCCAGCCTGAACTGGTAAGCTTGTTCCAAGATAAAGCCGGCCTGTTGCTGAACGACGGAAGCATGTTCGGTCCCGGAGGTGAAGGGCATATGCGTTTGAATATCGGCTGTCCGCGTTCCGTCCTGTCTTCCGCACTGGATGCTTTGAAAAAAGCGATAGATAAGAAATAAAGCCGTTTGCCTGTTTAATTATCCAGAGATTGGGCAGACAAGTCGGAAATTATACGTAAATTTGTCACCATTTTATTTATCACAAATACAATTACAAATGAAAATTACAGCAAATAAGTTCGTTGCAGTTACTTACGATCTGAATGTAGGCGAAGGCGAAGAACGCGAATTGATGGAAAGAGCAACAGCTGAAACACCTCTGAAATTCATCTTTGGTACAGGCGCTATGCTCCCCGCTTTTGAAGACGCTCTGAAAGGACTGGAAGTAGGCGACAAATTTAATTTTTCCATAACTCCGGCTGATGCATACGGCGAATATGTGGAGGAACACGTACTGGATCTTCCGAAGAATATTTTCGAGGTAGACGGCAAGTTCGACTCGGAAATGATCAAAGAAGGCAACACGGTACCGATGATGGATTCGAACGGCAACCGCATGAACGGTTCTGTCTTGGAAGTAAAAGAAGATGTTGTCGTTATGGACTTCAACCATCCGTTGGCTGGCGAAACATTGCATTTCAATGGTGAAGTTATCGATGTACACGAACCGACAGCTGAAGAAATCGCAGCCCTCACAGCTCCGGCTGGTGGATGCGGTTGTGGATGTGACGACTGCGGAAGCGGTTGTGGCGACCATAACCACGAAGGTGGATGCGGATGTGGCGGATGCCATTAAAGAATTGACAATTGACAATTTTAGCAAGGGTGAATACATTTGGAAACATATACAGGCTGACCTCTTTCGGAGAGTCGCACGGTCCCGGAATCGGAGGCGTAATAGACGGATGCCCTGCTGGTATCGAACTAGATACGGCATTTATCCAAAGTGAACTGAACCGCCGTAAACCGGGACAGTCCAAAATCACAACCCCACGCAAGGAAGACGACGAAGTACAGTTCCTTTCCGGTATTTACGAAGGAAAAACGACAGGGACTCCGATCGGTTTCATCATCTGGAACAAGAACCAGCACTCGGCGGACTACGATAATATGAAGAATGTTTATCGTCCTTCCCATGCAGATTACACCTACCAGACCAAATACGGAATCCGCGACCCGCGCGGAGGTGGACGTTCGTCTGCACGTGAAACGATCGCCCGTTGCGTAGCCGGAGCAATTGCCAAACTGGTTCTTCGCCAGAAAGGTATCCGGATACAAGCATTTACCTCACAGGTCGGGAACATCAAACTTAACGGCTCATACACGGATTACGACTTGGACAAGGCGGAAGATACGGCCGTACGTTGTCCGGACCCGGCGACCGCCGAAAAAATGGAGGCTTTGATCGCCGAAGTGAAATCCAAAGGAGATACGATCGGCGGCGTAATCACCTGCGTAGCACAGGGAGTTCCCATTGGTCTGGGCGAACCGGTATTCGGAAAGTTGCATGCGGCATTGGGACATGCGATGTTGACAATCAATGCCGTAAAAGGGTTCGAATACGGTGACGGTTTCGAAGCGGCCTTATATCGTGGCTCGGAACGGAACGACCGTTTCTTCAACGACAACGGACACATCAACACCCATACGAATCATTCCGGTGGCATACAGGGAGGTATCTCGAACGGGCAGGATATTTATTTCCGTGTTGCCTTCAAATCGGTCGCCACTATCCTGATGGAACAGGAAACCGTCAATACGGAAGGTGAAGACACGATCCTGAAAGCCCGCGGACGCCATGATCCGTGTGTTTTACCTCGAGCTGTCCCTATCGTCGAATCAATGGCAGCAATGACACTGTTGGATTTTCTGCTTATGCAGAAAATCCGAAATTGAGAATTGACAATTGACAATTAAATGTATCAGACAATTATCAGATTGTATTTTTAATTGTCAATTGCCAATTATTCATGGTGATAGGGTTCATTATTCAGAATTGTCATCGCCCTATAGAGCTGCTCGATAAAGATCAGGCGGATCATCTGGTGGGAGAAAGTCATTTTGCTTAAGGATATTTTCTCGGCGGCGGCTTTATAAACAGCATCGCTGAAACCATACGGACCACCGACAACAAAAACCAAGCGCTTCGGGACTGTATGCGTCTTTCTTTCTATATAGGTGGAAAACTGCACCGATGTAAATTCTTTTCCTTTTTCATCCAACAAAACCAAATAGTCACCCGGCTGTAATGCTTTCAGAATCAAATCTCCTTCCTTCTCTTTTTGTTGGGATTCGGAAAGATTTTTGACGTTCTTAATATCAGGAATCACTTCCATTTCAAAAGGGATATAATGGACTAGGCGGTTCTTATACTCATTGATCGCTTCCACAAAATAGCCGGCATCCGTCTTGCCGATCACAATCAGCGCAATTTTCATTCGTTTACATTTTAGAGATTGAGGGTGCTAAATTACAGGAAAAAATACATACCTTTGTACGATAATACTCACAAAAAGAGGAGAAAGCTTATGAAACGATTATTTTTAACGTTGGCATTGGTTCTCTCGGTTCTGAGTGTAATGGCTGCCGACATAGTTCCTATATCGAACGCTTTTAAAAGAGGCAACGTCTCGTCGCTCAGTGGATCAATGGACAAGGAAGTCGACATGGCCCTACCGGGTTCATCCAAAAAGTGCAACGCAAACGACGCTGTTTCAATGCTGAATGCCTTCTTCGGAGGGAACAAGCCGACAGGATTCACAGTCGTTCACCATGCTGATAAAAAAGAGACTGGTTTCTTTGTCGGTAAACTACCTACTTCATCCGGTGAATATCGCGTAAACGTGACATACCGTGCAGAAGGAAACAAAGCGATTATACAGTCTATCAGAATTGAATAACAAGATCTTATGATTTATACCTTGTCGCATATAAATCATAAATCATAAATCATAAATCAACAGTAACATGAACGTACAAGAGACAAAAGAACAACTGATTGCGGAACTGATCCGCCTGGCATTCGCAGAAGATATAGGAGATGGCGACCATACGACTTTATGTTGCATTCCGGCTACGGAAATGGGGAAGAGCCAGCTGATCGTGAAAGAAGACGGCGTATTGGCCGGTGTCGAAATGGCTGAACGTATTTTCCACACATTCGATCCGGAGCTGAAAATGACGACATTCATCCATGACGGAGCCGAAGTGAAGAAAGGCGATATCGCTTTCGTTGTCGAAGGGAAGGTACAGTCTTTGTTGCAAACGGAACGCTTGATGCTCAACGTCATGCAACGCATGAGCGGTATTGCCACCACGACACGCAAATATGTCAAGGCTCTGGAAGGAACGAAAACACGCGTGTTAGATACGCGTAAGACGACTCCGGGTCTGCGTATGGTCGAGAAAGAAGCGGTTAAAATCGGTGGCGGTGTCAACCATCGTATCGGGTTGTTCGATATGATTTTGCTGAAGGACAACCATGTGGACTTTGCCGGCGGTATCGAAGCGGCCATCACACGCTGCCATCAGTATCTGAAAGAGAAAAACAAGGATTTGAAGATTGAAATCGAGGTTCGTAACTTCGACGAGTTACAGGAAGCAATGCGTGTCGGCGGTATCGACCGTATCATGCTGGACAACTTCAATATCGAGAATACGAAGAAAGCCGTCGAAATGGTTGCCGGACGTTACGAGCTGGAATCTTCAGGTGGCATCACATTCGCCACGCTTCGCGATTATGCCGAATGCGGTGTGGATTATATCTCAGTCGGAGCCCTGACACACTCTGTCAAGGGGCTGGATATGAGCTTTAAGGCTTGCTAAAGACATTAAGGCGGGCGGATCTCGTCTCTACGAAATACGCGTCACGACGCCCCCCTCTAACAGGTATTGCTGATTGCTTTCCGGGCATGTGGCGATACCTTTTTCATTGAAGGAGAGGCGATGCCCGTATTCGCTCACCCAACCGATCTGACGGGAAGGATTGCCGACAACCAAAGCGTATGGCGGAATATCTTTAGTGACCACGGCCCCTGCGCCGATCATAGCATATTCGCCGATCGTATGGCCGCAAACGATCGTTGCATTCGCACCAATAGAAGCTCCTTTGCCGACATGTGTTTTCAAATATTGGTCTTTACGGGAAACGGCACTGCGGGGATTGACCACATTTGTAAAAACGCAGCTGGGTCCTAAAAAAACATCATCCCCACAAGTCACGCCGGTATAGACGGAGACATTGTTTTGTACCTTCACATTATTCCCTAAAACCACCAGAGGAGAGATCACGACATTCTGTCCGATATTGCAATTCCGACCGATTGAGCATCCCGGCATAATATGGGAAAAATGCCAGATGTGTGTGCCGTCTCCAATCGTGCATCCGGGATCGATAACGGCTGTTTCATGTGCCTTATAAGTTTCCATTTACTTATATATTAAGAAGATTGTTGGTTTCTTGCTCAAATCAGGAACCTTTCCGGCCCATTCTTTAACAGGACGCGTATGGATATATTCATCTTCGCAAGTGATATTCGAAGCAATACACAATTTGGTCGAAGGGCGGCACGTACGGATCAACTCCTCCGCCAATTTATTATTGCGGTAAGGCGTTTCGATGAACAGTTGCGTCTGGTTCTCCGAGTAGATGCGCCCTTCCAGCTTCTTGATCGCATTCGTACGCTGTGAAGCATCGATCGGCAGATAGCCATGAAAAGCAAAGCTCTGCCCGTTAAAACCGGAACCCATCACCGACATCAGGATCGAAGAAGGGCCGACCAGCGGAACCACCTTGTAACCTTTACGCTGTGCAATAGCCACCACATCCGCACCCGGATCAGCAACAGCCGGACAGCCGGCCTCCGAGATCACGCCGACCGACTCGCCTTTGGCCAAAGGGGCCAGATAGCCGGTAACCTCTTCAGGCGACGTATGCTTGTTCAGTTCAGAAAAGACAAGATCGTCTATCACGATAGAGGGTTCTGTCTTTTTCAGGAAACGGCGTGCCGTACGCACATTTTCAACAATGAAATGACGGATGGAAAGGATAACATCCCGGTTATATTCGGGAAGCACCCGGCGATGTTCAACGTCGCCAAGCGTGACGGGAATGAGGTAAAGAGCGGACATACTTTTTTAATAGACAATTGATAATTGATTACGCAAAAGTAGTATTTTTGCCGAAAACAAGCGAAAAGAGATGGCACTTCCGATAGATTTTATCACACGTACCCGCGCATTGCTGGGAAATGAGTTCGACAGTTTCGAAGCGGCGTTGCAGGCCGATGTCCCCGTCAGCATCCGTATCAACGAGAAGAAAGGCGCTCCTATCCCGGCAGCCGATACTCCGGATAACCGGGTGGCGTGGTGCGATACAGGTTATTACCTGCCTGAAAGGCTTTCGTTTACCTTCGACCCGCTCTTCCATGCCGGCGCCTACTACGTGCAGGAAGCGTCGTCCATGTTTCTCGAACAAGTGATCCGCAGCCACGTGAAAACGCCTGTCCGATGCCTCGACCTCTGCGCCGCTCCGGGAGGCAAATCGACTCACCTGGCGGCTTGTCTGCCGGAAGGGAGCCTGCTGGTCAGCAATGAGGTGATCCGTAGCCGGAGTCATATCCTGGCGGAAAATATCGCCAAGTGGGGAAATCCGAATTGCGTCGTGACGAACAACGATCCGAAAGAGATCGGCCGCCTTACGCATTTCTTTGACGTGATCGTCGCCGACGTGCCCTGTTCCGGCGAAGGTATGTTTCGCAAAGATACCGACAGTACAGGCGAATGGAGCATCGCGAACGTCGCGCTCTGTGCCGGACGCGGGCGCCGCATCATCCACGACATCTGGAACGCGCTGAAACCCGGCGGTCTGCTGATCTATAGCACCTGTACCTACAACACGGAGGAGGATGAAGAGAACGTCCATCATATAACGGAAGAACTGGGAGCCGAAGCACTGCCCATCCCCGCCGTAAAGGACGAATGGCAGATCACCGGCCCGTTGAAATATAACCATCCGGTCTATCGTTTTTTCCCGCACAAGACCAAGGGCGAAGGTTTCTTCCTCGCCGCCCTGCGCAAAGCGGATGGCGAAGCGGAAGAGATTCGATTCAAAAACAAGAATAAAAAAGAAAAGGGGAAAACGGCTCCTGCCATCCCGAAAGCTGTCAAATCCTTTCTGTCGGACACGTCTTCTTTTTCACCCGAATGGAGCGGTAGTATCCTCAGGATGCTCCCCGAATCCGTCCGGGGGGCCTATCCCCTGCTTCGTGAGCACCTGCGCATTCTTTCGGCCGGCATCTGTATCGGCGAGGCGAAAGGAAAAGATTTCATCCCTGCCGAGGAGCTCGCACTCAGCACGGCTCTGCGTCCGGATGCTTTTCCCGTGGCTGATTTAGATTGGGACGATGCGATCCGGTATCTGAAAAAAGAAGCCCTGCTCCTACCCGCCGGTACAGAGAAAGGCTACGTATTGGTCCGTCACAAAAAGTTTCCGCTCGGCTTCGCCAAACATCTCGGCAACCGCGCCAACAACCTCTACCCGCAGGAATGGCGCATCCGCACGGGGTATGTACCGGAACAGGTGAAGACGTTCGAATAATGTTGCACAACATAATAAAAAAGATTGTCATTCAAGAGGTTCATCCCAATAATAAACAGTAATTTTATACCGAACAAAATATAAACAGTATGGCAACAAAAAGCCACAAATGCACAGACAAATTCATGACACCAGGTAACACAATGGAGGTCGTTCAGGCGAGACGGTACTTTTTTTAGTTTTCCAAATAAGAGTTCTCTTTTATTCACATAAATTCTAAATCTTATGAAAACAACTATTTTACAATCATTATTCAAAATTGCCTTGCTACTATTCGGCATGGTGGTCGGGGTCGGATGCGACGATTCGGACAATCCGGATAATAGAATACAAGAGGGGATAGAAATTTCCGGCATACTAGCAAAAACCGTAGAAAACGGTACAGAGATCAAGTACCCAACGGAGATAACCCCCTTCTTGACCTTAAGAAAAGATCTCACATTCGAAGGAGATGCCGTGTGCAACAGCATCAAAGGAGACTACAAATACAGTGCAGACAATGGGCAATTCAAAATCGAAGGTTTGATAGCGACTGAACTTGGATGTACATCCCCGCATCATGAAGCCGAAACAATGTATCTCGATTATTTCAGGAAAATCTCTTCCTTCAAGCAAGACAGGGAAAATGTCAGGTTCTATTTCGGGGAAAATAGCTATTTGGAGTATAAATCAATATCTGAAAAAAAATGAAAACAACAAGAACCTTTATCATCGTTTTAACCTTTGCCTGCGTTTCACTATTGGTAAATGCACAACTCAGTACAAATGAATTACCATTCTCATTCAGAGTGGAAAATCAACATTTATTCATACAAAAGAACGCACAAATAAACTCCTATAAAGCACTACTTCCCAAAACGGTTGAAGAATTGAATACGGAAGATCAAGAAAACGAAGGAGACAATGAAAATGTACCACCTCGTTTTGGCTATCCTATACCTGTCAATTGGGATATGACCAATGCTGGCAACTGGACTGTACTAACAAATGGAGACAAACTCTGGACAATGGAAATATCATCACCGAATGCTCTTTCCATAAACTTATTGTATGACAAATTCTGGTTGCCAGAAGGAACTAGTCTGTTTTTATACAGTAAAGACAAAAAACAATATATGGGTGGCTTTACTTCTATTAATAATAAAGGAGACTCCATTAATCTAAAAGGTTTTGCAACTGGTATTATTCAAGGAAGTAATGTCATTTTAGAATATTATCAACCTGCACATATCTCGCAAACCGCTATAATATCAATATGCAATGTTGTACATGGATATAAACCAATCGTTGCACCTGCAATCCTAACTCGTTCATTCGGAGGATCTGGCAATTGCCAAGTAAACATTAACTGTCCAGAAGGTGAAGATTGGCAAAAAGAAAAAAGAGCTATAGCTTTAATAGTAGTAAATGGATTCCGATATGCAACAGGAGCACTTCTTAACACAACGGCTAACGATAAGCGGCCAATCTTTTTAACAGCAGATCATTGTCTCGGAGGATGGGGCAATTATAATATAAAATATGATGCTGTAACAAATCCAAACTTAAATCATTACATGTTCTATTGGAATTATGAAAGTCCCTCATGTTCTCGTGGAGGAAGCGAACCCCAAATCCTATCGACTTCCGGAGCAACCATATTGGCAAATAATGAATATTCCGATTTTGCACTATTATCCTTAAATGAAGATCCAAAGAATCTTTCCGGTTATGACCCTTATTATTTAGGTTGGGATAGAATAACGTCTTTAAGTTCCACCGGAGTTGTCGGTATCCACCACCCAAGTGGTGATGTTAAGAAAATAGCGACATCGTTTAACCTGCCGGCAAATACTACTCCATATTGGCGTGTTAATTGGAGTCAAACAACAAACGGTTTTTCCGTAACAGAAGGAGGTTCTTCCGGATCACCTCTATTGACAAGAAATACACATCGAGTCATCGGCCAATTATTTGGTGGTTCAGATATCAACTGCAATAATCCTGCAGCAGACTATGCTATCTACGGCCAATTTCATCTTTCTTGGGATTACGGAACCAATCCTCAACGTCGTCTGAAAGACTGGCTTGATCCTAATAACACGGGAGCCCAATTCGTAGATGGCATCCCTGTTCCAGAACCGGAGCCAGACCCAGATCCTTATGTTATCCATATAAATGGCAGTTTTTATCAACTGAATTGCCCGTTATTAGAAAATCAAAAAGTAACTGTCGACCACTGGGGCGGTGCTTACGACGTTTGTAAAAACCAAGAAGTTGTTTTGGAATTTACTTCCAACAAAAAGAATCTGACATGCAGTTTATGGGACGGAACAGGCCCATTCTATCTGCAATACTTTCCACGAGGAGATTACTACACACTTTCTTGTACACCACAAAGCGATATATTCGAACTTTCCTTCACAGACGGGAATATAACTGAATATATAGCTTTTGAAACACAGGACTATTATACGATCTCTTATAGCAACTCATCTCAACTAATACAAATAGACATTAATGAGGATATGGCAAGAATGAAAAACAGCAGTTCATACAAAGTTGCGATTTATAATCAGACAGGCTCATTAATGAAACAGGTCTCTATGACAAATAAAACAATCTCCATAAATACTACGGAGTTTCCCAATGGAATTTATTTCATACACCTCATGGATAACACAGGTGAAAAGATCGGTTCGAAGAAGATATCAATCAGCCACTAATCTTAATAAAAGGAAGGGGGGAAAACATTATCCATCTTCTCCCCTCCCTTTTCTTTTTCCGTCAATCCATGCAAAACGTATAGAGCGAAGCTTCGCCCCGCCGGAGCAGTTTCGCTTTTTTCGTACCCGGGGCATAAACGAAGGTTTCCGCCACGACAACCCTCTGGTTCTTTTCATCGAGATGGGCATGGCTGACAAACGGGCCGCCCATCATGTCGCCTTCCATCTCCCATAAGCCTCGCACGACTCCACAGTATTCCCCGTTCTTCGAGATTGCCTCGTAAGAGGGGGTAAAACGCTTTTCGGTCGTCATATAAGAACCGGGAAACGCCCCCTGTATATGTTCTCCCAAAACGGAATCGCGCATGGCGACCAGATAATCCAACGTAAACGTGCGTCCGCTGACATAAGGAAAACTATACACGACCATATCGATCCGTCCTCTCGTGCCATGATCAGTCACCCAAAAGAAATCTGCCGTATCTTTGTAAGAACACATCTCTTCCGGAGCATACAGCTGCGCATTGAAACGTGCCCTCACTTTGTCATTCACCCAGACGCTATGCGAACTTTCCAGATAATCGGCCTGCCGTTCCCGTTCTTTCTCTCCCAACCAAGCAACCAATGATGTGCCTTGTTTTTCCAAGTATTCAGCCAAAATCCGGGAAGAAGGAGCGTTGAGCGTAACCACTTCCTGCCCCGTAGCCCACCGGTCTTTTTCCTTATGTACAGACACTTTTGTATAAAGGGATTCATCGATTCGGACATGGATAATGTTGCGGACATAATGCAGCAGACCGTTAAACTGGAAAGGCTCGGCATACGTCACCCGCATGGCCGGCTCATTCTGCGGCAGTCCCGGAATAGGAGCAGTCAGTTGGTCGTACAGTAACCGACCCGCTTCCCCTTTCCACGCATCTTTGTCCATTACCACCAATACTTCATAAGCAAAACCAGTTGCCCTCTTCATAAAGATAGACTGTTTAGCCGGTTTGGATGACCGATTACAAGCGGTCCCCCCTATCAGGGCGATCAGAATCAAAGTTAATAGAAATCGCGTTCTCATATCATTCCTCCATTAGATTATCTTAAAAAATTAAATTTACACGAAACAAAGATAGAGAGGAAGAAAAAGAAAGAAAAGAGACGATGCCGGACAAGTGAGACACCGGATAACAAACTAATATACAACCATATAAACCAATCAAAAAGTAACAAATATCCAATTTGGCGGACAATCCGTCTCTTTCCGGTCCTTAATAAAGACGAATAAATTGATCCAAATCGACCTTCTCATCCAGTCGGAGCTTCTTCTTCAACCGGTTTTTCGATTTGGTCAGTGCTTCCGAAGTATTATTGAAAACAGCCAATTGTTCCTTCCGCGAGAAGTTCCATTTGACCAGACAGCAGATTTCCTGTTCATGGCGGGTAATCCCTCGCTTCTCCTTCAAGTCGGACAAGACATGGTGGAAAAGGATATCGGTCAGATGGAACAGCCCATTCCATTCCTCGCGGGTAAGGTTCGTGCGAAGCGGATCCTCTTTCAACTGGACCAGCATCGAAAGGGAATCGGACTGGCATTCGTTTTCAACCGATAAGGAGGAAATTATCCGCTCGCTCTCCCGGAGTTTCTGCTGGTAGAACTCAAGGTCAGACATCCGTTCCTTATAGTATTCGGATTCGGATGCCGAATGCAACAAGTCTTCTTCCAACTGCTTCACCTGCCTGGCATATTCGTAACGTTCCTTTTGCCAACGGCAGATGGCCGCTTTATTCCGTTTCAGCTTCTCCTTCACCAACCGAAAGCGTTCTTGTCTGCCACCCGTACGAAACCCGACCGCAAATCCGAGCAAGGCTCCTGCGATCAGGGCGACAAAACATAAGGTAAATAATACGAATGTCCAGGGAAAAGGAAGATCCATACCGTCTATATTTTGTTTTTCAGATATTCATAAACAGCCAGTTGTGCCCGGACTTTCACCGGGTTGCCATCCCGTTTGAAATTGTTATGTAGATGTTCGTCGATCAAACAGGCTTTTACATTATCTTGCAACTGGATATTCAGGATATCTATGATATTTCGCTTGATCTCCGCATTCAGAATCGGGAAAGCAGTCTCTATACGCCGATTCAGGTTCCGGCGCATCCAATCGGCAGAAGTCAGGAACAGCTCCTCCTCACCATCATTATAGAAGTACCAGATGCGAGAATGTTCCAGAAACATATCCACTATACGAGTAACCTTGATATTCGCACTGAACGGACGGTTCGGAACCAGGCAACAAATCCCCCGGACAATCAGGTCGATTTCCACCCCGTTCTCGCTTGCGTTATACAATTCATTGATCATATTCTGGTCATGCAGTCCGTTCATCTTCAACACGATGCGTCCTTTACGTCCGGCCTTCACGTGCTCAATCTCCCGATGGATCATGCGAGTCAGTTCCGGCACCATATTGAAGCGGGCGACCAGCAGATGGCGGAATGTCGGTCCGGCCAGCTTCCCTTCCAGCACCGCAAACACTTTGTTTATATCGGTTATCAATTCCGCATTCGAAGTCAGCAACGCCATATCGGAATAGATGCGTGCCGTTTTTTCATTGAAATTGCCGGTACTCAAATAGGCAAAATCCCGCCGCTTGCAGCCGTCTTCCGTATCTTTCCGCAGAATAACCGCCACTTTTGCATGTACTTTCAGACCGGGGATACTATAGATGATGCGAATACCCGCCTGCTCCATCCGTTCGGCCGTACTCATATTGTTCTCTTCGTCGAAACGGGCTTTCAACTCCACAAAGACCGTCACCTTCTTCCCGTTCTGAGCAGCGCTGATCAACGTGTTGATAACAGCCGAATTCTCCGCCACCCGGTATTGCGTGATTTTGATCTCATCTACTTTCGGATCAAAAGCCGCCTCCATCAAGAAGCGGATCAGGTAGTCGAAAGACTGATAGGGGAAATGCAACAGGATATCCCGTTTTTTCACCGCCCGGAAGACAGAGCCCATCTCGTCCAGAAAAGGCACACGCATGGGAGACGGGACCAGCTGCTCCAGTTCTTTTCCTCTTGGATTCGGCAGTTTGATCAGATCCTGCAAATTGTTATACCGTCCTCCCAATACCAGATCGTCTGTGGTAATACCAAAAGCATTGCATATAAACGCCAAGAAATCATCAGGCATATTGCTGTCATACATAAATCGGCTTAAGGCACCGATCTTGCGCTTTTTCACTTTCTTACGAATGTTTTCCACGATATTCCCGCCTTTCTCGTCATCCAGGTAAATATCGGCATCCCGTGAAATCTTGATGCTATAACAACTCTCCACCACATAACCGGGGAAGATACTGGACAAATTGGCCCGGATAATATCGTCGATAAACATGATATAGTGTTTTCCTTCATGCGTAGGCAATTCGATAAAACGAGGTACTTTCGCATACGGGATTTTCATCAGGGCATAATAATAGTCCGGCACATAATCAGGCTCCGCCATCCGCTTGCTCTTTTTCACCATCCGGATCACCAGATAAAGACGACGGTCGCGTATGAACGTACGGATATCCCCCGCTTGTATCATGACCGGCGAGAGAAAAGGGAACACCTCTTCATTGAAAAAGTTATGCACGAATTCTTCATGAAACGGTTCCGGCCGGCTGTCCTGATACAGGTAGATATCCTGCCGGTTCAATTCCTGCAATACTTTGGAGAATATGCGATAGTATTCGCGCTGCTGTCGGTTCACCTCTTCCGTGATTTCGGCAAGCGTCTCTTCGGCTTCCACCCCGCTTTCTTCGGTGAAGTTCTTTTTCATGATTACTCCCCGGTGCTCGGCAACCCTTATTTCGTAAAACTCTTCGAGATTGGACGAATAGATCGACAGGAACTTGATACGCTCATAGATAGGGAGCGTTTCATCCTCCGCTTCCAGCAAAACGCGATAGTTGAAGGACAACCAGCTAATATCACGTTTAAAGTATTTATGTGAATTCTCCATCGTATTATTATCTTCGGTCGGTAAATATAAATACTTTTGTGGGATAAAAGAAATTGTTATGCTTAAAATAGGACTTCTTTCAGATACCCACGCCTGGTGGGACGACAAGTACATGGAATATTTCTCGGAATGTGACGAGATCTGGCATGCTGGAGATATCGGTTCGGACACACTGGCGGCACGCCTGGCTGCCTTGAAACCGCTTCGTGCCGTATATGGCAACATCGACGGGCAATCGCTTCGGCTGCAATATCCGCAGGTCGCTCATTTCAAAGTTGAAGAAATAAACGTGATGATGACACATATAGGAGGCTATCCCGGACGTTATAACCCGCTTATCCGGAAAGAACTGTACGACACCTGCCCTAATCTTTTCATTGCCGGACATTCGCATATCCTGAAAGTCGCTTTCGACAGAAGTTTGAATTGTTTGTATATAAATCCGGGAGCAGCCGGTAAAAGCGGGTTTCATCAGGTAAGGACTCTGGTACGTTTCGTTATAGACGGGAAACAGATCAAGGATTTGGAAGTTATTGAATTGGGGAACCGATAAGAAGGTGTCAAAACATCTTCATCACGATCTTTTAGTAAACAGTAATTTGTTCTGACATACCTCCTTATCGATTCTAACAACCAACACAGCAGAAATTTTCTGCCAGCAGGACCGTGTTTTGCAAATAAGCAAACTCCTGTTCAAAATATTCGCTGAAAACACCCGAACCCAGATTTTCTTCAATTTGTTTGGAAGTCCAGAGCTTTCCGTTCGGTTGTTTGATCTGATCCATGACCTTTTCTGAACGCACACACATCACATACAAGTTCACCAGATGTTTCACCTTTTCGTTCTCAAATGTGTACCGAATCAGGAAGCGGGGCATGACATCTTCTTTTTCACCCAAGCCACCCATTGTTTCACGCACCGTACTTTCTATACTATGACGGAACAAAACATAGCTGTAGAACGGATAGTCGATCGTATCAGGAGATACAAAAGACTTCTTCCCTCTGTTTACCAGATAAAGCATTCCCTGATAAATAACAGCCACACGTACGACAGGATGATAATACTTTTTTGGTAACGAACGACTTACGGATCGAGCTATGCAACCTATCACCTTTCCACCGTCGTTCAGAACAGGTAACCACATTTCTTTCCGAAGGCTGCCTTGCATCATCGAAATCCTTATCTGTTCATATAGAATCAAAAATACTCCGATAACGATCCCAAGCTCTCTGTATAAAAAACGCTCCATACGCACGCTCTGCATCGTTTCGGGCAGAATACTGTATACCAAAATAATGAACAGATGCAATGTATAAAGGTTCTGGATGAGCTGGGCGACAAAAAAGAATTCATTTAACGTAGTACGCATCAATGTCCGCTTGTAGGTCGGATGCTGAGAAGTCCGGATCCGCCGCAATATTGTCCGCTTGGCAAACCCCAAAAACGCCAATACCACAACCAACAACACTTCTGTTATCAACGGAGAATAAATAAACAACACCGGTTCAAGCCGAAGGCAAAGAAAAATCGAATAAAGAACTAATGTTGTCGCAGCCGGTAACAACAAAAATTGATAAACCTTATCCTTACTCAGGATCTGAAACAAGAAAATACAAACGAAACAAAAGGTAACGCCGATTATGAAGGATAACAAATATGAAAAATAATTATCCAAAAACATAAACAGCAACAGTGGCACTAAGCCTATAGCCTGATTATCCAGGCTCCTCTTCACTTTGTTCATACCCTTTCCACCTTTTTTCCCTTTATAACATAACAAACTGTACAGAGAAATGTTTTCGCCATCATACGTGTTTTTCAGCGTGATAAGAGGAACGGACCAGTGGAGCGCTTTCCACCTTTTTGAACCCTTTTTGTAAAGCAATTGATTTATAAGACTCAAACTGTTCGGGCGTAACGTATTCTTTTACCGGAATATTTTTCCGGCTTGGCTGCAAGTATTGCCCGATTGTCAAGACGGAGACACCGGCAGCCCGCACGTCATCCATCAATTCGCAAACTTCCTCGACTGTTTCACCTAAGCCTACCATTATACCGGTCTTGGCAACAACGCCTTGTGCAGCTATACGCGCAAGCACGGAAAGGCTCACTTCGTACTTCGCGGCACTACGCACTTCGGGACTGATACGGCGAACGGTTTCCATATTATGGGATATTATTTCGGGAGCGGCTGCCACCACTTTATCCACCAGTTCCAACCGTCCCTGAAAGTCGGGGATTAAGATCTCTACTGTCGTTTCAGGATTAACCGCTTTTATCGTACGGATCGTATCCACCCAATGCTGCGCACCCAAATCAGGCAAATCATCCCGGTCGACAGAAGTAATCACCGCATGTTTCAAATTCATCAGTCGGATGCTTTCCGCCACATTCGCAGGCTCCTTCGGGTCCAACGGGAGCGGCTTGCCAGTCAACGTATTGCAGAAACGGCAAGAACGCGTACAGATATCTCCCGCAATCATAAAGGTAGCCGTCCCTCTGCTCCAGCACTCTCCCATATTCGGACATTTTCCGCTGGTGCAGATCGTATGCAGGCAGTGGGATTCAACGATGCTTTTTGTTCGTGTGAACTGTTCGTTCCCACCCAGCCGGATTTTTAACCAATCCGGCTTTCTCAAATGTTCTGACATTATAAGTTACAAATTATCAAATAAAAAGTTAGACATTCTGGTATACAGATGATAGCGGGTGTTTCCACCGTAAATACTATGATTACGGTCTTTGTAAACCTGCATTTCAAACTGTTTACCGGCTTGTACCAAGCTCTCAGCATAATCCATTGTCTGCTGGAAATGCACATTATCGTCGGCTGTGCCATGAATCAACAACAACTTCCCCTGCAAATCCTTCGCCAGACGGATCGGTGAAGTAGCGGCATACCCTTCAAAATTTTCTTTTGGCGTACGCATGAAACGTTCCGTATAGACAGAATCGTAATATTTCCAATCGGTAGGAGGTGCAACAGCAATACCGGCTTTGAAAGTTCCATTGCCAACACTCATGGCCATCAGCGTATTGTAACCGCCGAAGCTCCATCCCCAGATAGCCATGCGGCTCTTGTCGACAAACGGCAATTTGCCTAAAGCCTGTGCCGCTTCCACCTGGTCCTTGGATTCCAGTTCACCCATCCGCAGATAGGTACATTTACGGAAGGCTTCTCCGCGGGCTCCTGTACCACGTCCGTCCACACAAACCGTAATGATCCCGTTAGCCGCCAGATATTGTTCCCAGTCAAAGCTATATTTATCCAATACCTGCTGGGAGTTCGGGCCACTGTACTGGAACATCAGAACCGGATATTTTTTCGACTCGTCGAAATCGACCGGCTTCACGATCCATGCATTCAGTTCATAATCGGAAGCTGTACGCACTTTGATAAACTCTTTCTCGGCATATGAATAACCAGCCAGCTTATCGACTAAACGGGCATTATCCTGCAGGACACGCAGGACTTTATTCGACTTCGTCTCGTTTACGGTGATTTTAACCGGCGTATTTGCATTTGAATATTGATTTACATAATAAGCGAAGTTATCGCTGAATGTGGCATTATTCGTTCCTTCCTGTGTGGAAAGTTTCGTCTTTACTCCTTTCGCATCGATTTTATATATAGCACGCCGGATCGGACTTTCTTCGGCCGATTCATAATAGACCGTCTTTGTCGCTTCATCATAACCCAGAAACGCAGTCACATCCCAATTGCCCTTCGTCACCTGGCGCTGCATGACACCCGTAGGAGAATACAGATAAATATGCGCATAACCATCCTGTTCGTTTACATATGAGAAACTGTTCGCATAGAAATGGATGGAGTTCAACCATTCCGAATCGACATAAGCCTTATTTTCATCACGCAGGATCAAACGGAAAACACCGCTTTTCGGATTCGCATAATACATATTGAAAACATTCTGATGACGGTTCAAGGTCATCACAGCCAACTGATCGTCATTATTCGTAAAAACAATCCGCGGAATATAGCTGTCCGCTTCTACCGGAACTTTCAATTCTTTTGTATCCTTCGTCGTCACGTCATAAGAATGCAACGTAACTTTCGAATTCTTCTCACCAGCCTTCGGATATTTATAATTATAATAGCCGGGATATAATCCCTCTCCGAACATCTGCATCGAATATTCGGGAACTTCCGATTCGTCAAAACGCACAAAAGCCAGCTGCTCGCTGTTCGGAGACCAAGCCATCAGGTTCGTTACGGCAAACTCTTCTTCATAGACCCAATCGGTAATGCCATTCAGGATTTTATTCATTTCACCGTCTTTCGTCACCTGGACCTCTGTATCATAATCGAATTTACGAATCCATATATTATTGTCACTCACATAAGCGACCATCCTCCCGTCCGGCGAGAATGTCGGAATCATCTGCTTGCCTTTCGAATCTGAAATCGGTTTCACATAATTACGGCGCACATCGTAGTCATACACATTCGCCTTGAATGAACGGCGATAGATCGGTTCCGTATCGCGCCATACAAGAATATGGTGTCCGGTACTGCTAATCGTGTATCCGTCGAACTTGTCAAACGTACACTCACGCGCTTTCTCTGTATTGAATAAAGTATCGACCGGATTTCCAGTACGATAAGAATACTTTATAATCATGTTGCGAGCATCATTCATCGCCGTATAATGCTCGCCATCAGGCATAGAACGCATTTCTCCAATATTAGTAACCTGGCGGAACTGACCGTCTGTAATTTCTTTTAAATCGACACGTTTGCTCCCATTCTGGGCTGCCAGGCTCCCAACCAGCAAGAACGAAAGTAAAGCACCAAACCCTAATCGTTTCATGTATGATTCTATTTTTATCTTAATATTTCAGTTAGAACGGATTGCAAAGTTACTACATTCTTGCGGATTTATTATCTTTGCCCCTATGGAAAACAGCAAACCATATCGTGAATTCGGAGATTTCCTGCGGGAACTATTTCCTTATAAAGTGCAAAAGATATCAATCAATGCCGGCTTTACCTGTCCGAACCGCGACGGGACGAAAGGTTTCGGCGGTTGTACCTACTGCAACAATCAGACGTTCAGCCCGGAATATTGCCATACAGAAAAAAGTGTAACGGAACAACTGGAAGAGGGCGTTCGCTTTTTCTCCCGCAAATATCCGGAGATGAAATATCTGGCCTATTTCCAAGCCTATACAAACACGTATGACGAACTGGATTCGTTGACTTCTAAATATGAAGAAGCACTCGCCTGTCCGGGTGTCGTCGGACTGATCGTCGGTACACGCCCGGACTGTATGCCGGACACGCTATTGGATTATTTCTCCGCTTTATCCCAAAAGAAGTTCGTAATGATCGAATATGGCCTGGAGAGCACGCTGGACCGTACTTTAACCCGTATCAACCGGGGACATACACATGCCGAATCGGAAGAGGCCATCCGCCGCACAGCGGCCCGGAACATATACACGGGAGCCCACTTGATCTTAGGCCTTCCGGGAGAAAGCAGGGAAGATATATTACACCATGCCGACATCCTGTCCGCCCTTCCGCTCACAACACTGAAGCTTCACCAGTTGCAACTTATCCGAGGCACGCGCATGGCTAGGGAACAGGCGGAACACCCCGAACAGTTTCATCTCTATACCGCCGATGAATACATCGACTTGGTCATTGACTTCATAGAACGATTAAACCCCTCTATTGTCGTAGAGAGGTTCGTATCACAATCCCCTAAAGAGTTGCTGATTGCACCAGATTGGGGGCTTAAGAATTTTGAATTTACAGCCAAGGTAAATAAACGTATTTCAGAACGAAATGCGCGGCAGGGGCGTCTGCTCAATCCTCCTTCTTCGGAGCCAGTTCTCCCTGGTATGTGATATTCTGCCTATTAGTCGGCGTTACGCTTATGATCGCGGAACCATTTGAAAATACTTGCACATCGAAACGGAAAGTATCTTCTTTGGTACGGGCTACGAATTTAATTCGAGCGGTCCCCTTCTTATCGAAGGTTGATTGATAATCGGTAATTGATTCTTCAAAACGCATCCCGTCACCTCCACCATACGGTAAAGAATATGCCCTACCGAAATAAGGCAGATAAGAAATCGCCGAATCACCGCGCATTTCAAGAGAATAAGGAGTCGTCAGATGAACCGTACGTCCTCCCATTGGTAACGCCCGATCTACCTCGATCGTAAACCGGCCGTTTTCTATCATTTCCTTCATTTCTTTTGCTTTCTGTTCTTCCCTTTCCTTCTTACTTTGAGAATAAAGGGATTGTCCCCCGAAAAAAAGAACAATCCCTACAAAAAAGAATAACCTAATGTTTCTCATATAACCTTAAATAACTAAACACTATTATTTGCCTATGTATATATAAGACAATTCTAAGCCTTGAAAGGTTTATTCGTTTATCATTAAATTACCTTAAAAACAAAGACTTGATTACGATCTGATTTCAAACATTAACTACTTGCATTTGTATATGTCCCTTAACTTTGCTTTATTTGTCCCTTCAATTTTCTGAAACAGATTAATAATTTTATGGAGAAAAAACATCAGTATCAAGGATTAACCAAACAAGAAGTAGAAGAAAGCAGGCGCCTTCACGGCGAAAATATCCTCACTCCTCCAGAGAAAGCCTCTCTATGGAGCCAATTTCTTGAAAAATTCAATGACCCGATTATCAAGATCCTATTGGTGGCATGGTTCTTATCCATGATTATCGCCGGCGTACATTGTTGGGGACCGGAGGCTAAAGGCTTCACTGCCTTCCTCGAACCGATCGGCATATTCTTTGCAATCATGTTGGCATCTTGTGTCGGCTTCTTTTTCGAAGTCAAAGCAAACAGGGCATTCAATGTTTTAAACACGGTCAATGATGATATTTTCGTGAAGGTGATCCGTGAAGGGAATATCTGCCAAATTCCGCGAAAAGAGGTTGTCGTCGGCGATATAGTCGTACTTGAAACAGGAGAAGAGGTCCCGGCCGACGGACATTTATTGGAAGCGATCTCCCTCCAGATTAACGAATCGACACTGACCGGCGAACCGATCATCAGCAAGACGACAAATGAAGCCGACTTCGACGAAGAAGCGACCTACCCGTCCAATGTTGTCATGCGCGGAACGACCGTCGTTGACGGACACGGTGTAATGGCAGTGGAGAAAGTCGGCGATGAAACCGGATACGGGAAAGTGTATGAAGGCTCGCAGATAGAAAATAATATCGACACACCGTTGCAGATGCAGCTGGCAGGGTTGGCAAAGGTGATCAGTAAAGCCGGCTATGCGATTGCTGCCATCACTTTCATTGCGCTGCTGACAAAAGTCTTGCTGTCCTCATCCGGGATGCCGGTCATGGACTTGATTTCGCACATCCTGAATATCTTTATGGTAGCCGTCACGTTAATCGTCGTTTCCGTACCGGAAGGCTTGCCGATGAGCGTGACACTCAGCCTTGCACTCAGCATGAACCGCATGCTGAAAACAAACAATCTAGTCCGTAAAATGCATGCCTGCGAAACAATGGGGGCTACCACGGTTATCTGTACCGATAAGACCGGGACACTTACGCAAAACCAGATGCAGGTATATCAAACGAACTTTTACAACCTGAAAGACCAGAAATTGGTAGACGATGAACTGAGCGTGCTAATCAAAGAAGGAATATCAGTCAATTCGACTGCCTTCCTCGATTTCTCCGAAGAAAAGATAAAAACATTGGGGAACCCGACGGAAGCAGCCTTGCTGCTATGGTTGAACAGCCAACATCAGAATTATCTGGAAATAAGAGAAAATGATCGGATACTGGACCAACTGACATTCTCCACCGAACGGAAATATATGGCAACAGTCGTACAATCATCCTTATTGGGCAAACGCGTGCTGTATGTCAAAGGTGCCCCGGAAATCGTACTGGCGAACAGCAATCGGGTGGCTATCGACGGGACCTACAAACCGGTAGAAGAATGCAAAGCCAGTATCGAAAAGCAACTGCTGGACTATCAGAACCAAGCTATGCGTACGTTGGGATTCGCCTATCAGATACTGGAAGACGGGCAGGATGCCACATTCTTCGTGAACGGACGACTGCACAAGACGGACCTTACTTATTTAGGTATCGTCGCTATTTCCGACCCTGTCCGTGCTGATGTTCCGGCTGCTGTCCAAAGTTGCCTTGATGCCGGCATCGACATCAAGATCGTGACCGGCGACACTCCGGGAACGGCTAAAGAGATCGGACGGCAGATCGGAACCTGGAAGACCGGAGACACCGAACGCAACATCATCACCGGCCCAGGCTTCGAAGCCTTGACTGACAAAGAAGCGCTGGATCGCGTGCTCGACTTGAAGATCATGTGCCGCGCCCGCCCGACTGACAAACAACGCCTGGTACAATTGTTGCAACAAAAAGGAGCCGTAGTGGCCGTCACAGGTGACGGTACCAACGACGCCCCGGCCCTGAAAGCCGCACAGGTCGGACTATCTATGGGAGACGGAACCTCCGTGGCAAAAGAGGCAAGCGACATCACGATCATAGACAACTCGTTCAGTAGCATTACCCGTGCGGTGATGTGGGGACGTTCCCTGTACCGGAACATCCAGAAATTCCTGTTGTTCCAGTTGACAATCAATGTGGCGGCCTGTCTGATCGTCTTATTGGGCTCCCTGTTAGGAACCGAATCTCCGCTCACGATCACCCAGATGCTTTGGGTAAACCTGATTATGGATACATTTGCCGCCGGTGCACTGGCTTCGCTGCCGCCTAACGAACGGGTGATGAAAGACAAACCCCGCCGAAGCGGTAAGGACGGCGACTTTATCATTACCCGCCCGATGGCTTACAATATTTTCGGTGTCGGTCTCGCATTCGTAATCGTTTTGATGGGATTGTTGCTCCACTTCCATGCACAGGATGGACTGACGCCGCACGACCTATCCTGGTTCTTCAGTTTCTTCGTGATGCTTCAATTCTGGAATATGTTCAATGCAAAAGCGTTTATGGAAGACCGCTCGGCATTCGCCAACCTCAAAGAGAGCAAGAGTTTCCTGACGGTGGCCCTGCTTATCATCGCCGGGCAATATCTGATCGTCACGTTCGGCGGCGAAATGTTCAGTGTCGTCCCGTTATCTTGGAAAGACTGGGGAACCATTATCGGCTCGACTTCTCTGGTTCTCTGGATCGGAGAGATAGGCCGGTTAATCGAAAGATGGAGAAAATAAATAAAAAAAGAGGGTTGCGCAAAAAACTGACGCAACCCTCTTCACTTACATCTAAATCATTAACAGAGATTCTTACTTCTTGTAAGTCTTATACCCATAAACAGCCAAGTCACCCAACTCTTCTTCAATACGGAGCAACTGGTTGTATTTCGCCATACGGTCCGAACGGCTCAAAGAACCGGTTTTGATCTGTCCGCTATTGGTAGCAACAGCGATATCGGCGATCGTAGCATCTTCAGTCTCACCCGAACGATGCGAAGTGACGGAAGTATAACCGTTACGGTGTGCCATTTCGATTGCATCCAGTGTTTCGGATAACGTACCGATCTGGTTCACCTTGATCAGAATAGAATTGGCACAGCCTTCCTCAATGCCTTTCTTCAGGAATTCTACGTTTGTCACGAACAGGTCGTCACCGACCAACTGGCATTTGCTTCCCAACGCTTCAGTCAACAGTTTCCAACCGGCCCAGTCGTTTTCGTCCATGCCGTCCTCGATAGAGTCGATCGGGTATTTAGCAACCAATTCGGACAAATAAGCGACCTGCTGCTCGGCAGTACGCTTAGCACCTTTGGCTCCCTCAAATTTCGTATAATCGTATACGCCATCATGATAGAATTCGGAAGAAGCACAGTCCATAGCGATCGTCACATCCTTACCCGGCTCGTATCCGGCAGCTTTAATAGCGGCCATGATGGAGTTCAAAGCGTCTTCCGTTCCATCCAAAGCAGGAGCGAAACCACCTTCGTCACCGACAGCCGTACTCAGGCCGCGATCGTGCAACACCTTCTTCAAAGCATGGAAGACTTCGGCCCCCATACGCAAACCTTCACGGAAACAGCAAGCTCCAACCGGACGGATCATAAATTCCTGGAAAGCGATCGGGGCATCAGAATGCGAACCGCCATTGATAATATTCATCATCGGGACAGGCAATACATATGCATTCGTCCCGCCGATATAACGGTAAAGAGGCAGGTCCAAATAGTTAGCTGCCGCCTTGGCAACAGCCAGAGAAACGCCTAACATGGCGTTGGCGCCTAAATTAGACTTTGTCTTCGTACCGTCGAGTTCAATCAGTTTATGGTCGACCTCACGCTGGTTCAGGGCGCTCATGCCCAGGATAGCGGGAGCAATTACATTATTTACATTATCGACAGCTTTCAGAACGCCTTTGCCACCATAGCGTTTTTTGTCGCCATCACGAAGCTCGATTGCTTCGTTTTCACCGGTAGAGGCACCAGAGGGAACAGCTGCACGGCCAAAAGCGCCGGAAGCCAAATGTACATCTACTTCAACAGTCGGGTTACCACGTGAATCAAGAACTTCTCGTCCTACTACTTTTACAATTTCCATACTTTTACTATTTGAGTTTTATCTTTCGTATAAATATAACAAAAGAGGACGAGGCTTTGTTGGGGAAAGGGGATCAATATTGTCTATCGCCCCATTTACAACGACATCGACAATTCGATCCGACATCCTAAAGCGTTCATTATGCGATAGAATGTTTATACATAACGAATCCCAAAAGGAAATGCCACCTCCCCTACTTTTTCCGAACAAAACTTTCCGGCTTTCAGATAAACGATTATCTTTGTTACACTATCCGGCATTGGATAGCGACCTAAAACCTGTCAAACTATGAAATCAGACATGTTTATTGATCCGAAATCGGATTACGCGTTTAAAAGGTTTTTCGGCACTGTGTCGAACAAGGAGCTTACAATCGGCTTCCTGAACAGCCTGCTTAACAAGGATATCAAAGATATCATATTCCACAACGTGGAAATGCAAGGCAACAATACTGATAGCAGGAAAGCTGTATTCGATTTGTTTTGTGAAGGATCGGATGGAGAGCTTTTCATTGTCGAAATCCAGAAAAAGAGACAAAAGTACTTCTCCGACCGTGTACTTTACTACGCTTCGTTTGTTATACAAATGCAGGCTGATATAGAAAGCGAGAAGTTCCGGTTGGCAAAGGAGGAGGAGAGAAGACGGTGGAACTATCATATCAACAAAGTGTATGTAGTCTGCTTTTTGGACTTCCGGCTCGATACGCGCTACACAGACAAATATCGTTGGGATGTCGTGCGCATGGACCGTGAACTGAAAATTCCGTTCAGCGAAACACTGAATGAGATCTACTTGGAGCTTCCAAAGTTCAACTTGAACTTTGAGGAATGCGATACGTTTTACAAAAAATTTTTATACACGATGAACAACATAGACATTATGGGACAGTTATCAAAAGAAACAATACAAAACGACAAACTCCTGCGAAAACTCAAAAGCGCTATCGAACTACAACGCATGAGCGCTAAAGAACGCTTAGCATACGAACTAAGCATTGCAGCCGAACGCGACCTGGCTGCCTGCATGGCTACAAGTTTTGAGGAGGGGGAGGAAAAAGGAATAGCTAAAGGCATCACCGAAGGAATGCGCAAAATCATCTTGAACATGAAGCAAGCAGGCATGGATCTTGCCACCATCGCCAAAACTGCGGGACTGCCGGAAAAAGAGGTAGAGGCGCTATTGAAATGAATTACAGCCTTGAAGGATCAAGATGAACTGCAACGTAATAATATAACGAAGCCCTTGCAACCAAACGATTGCAGGGGCTTGTTTTTTGTCTGCCTCCGGTCTTCACAGAGGGAAGGGCAGAAGAACTTTTTATAATTTCATTAACTTTAGTATTAATATTCACCGTTTGTTCCCCCTCGCGGGGTAATTGGACGCTCCCAGGCAATGGCAGCAAGGCCGGCTATCCGGGAAATACCGCACGGTGATATTTAGAATTATTTGATTATAAAATGTCATATGTCTCTGTAGGGGCAGGGTTCTACTCCGCCCTTAAGATAGACAGTATTGTTTTTTAGTATCAATCGTTATTTAACGATAGCTTTTACAGCTTCTTCACCTTCAACAGCTACGACTACGATACCCTGCGGAGCAGCGATTGTAGCGTTGTCAGAAGAAACAACCGTGTTAGCCACTACCTGGCCCAAGATGTTGCTGATGACAACTTTCTTGCCGGCAGCACCGGCAATTGTTACGTTGCCTTCGCCAGCGATAACCTTAATTGCTGCTACTTCCACGTCCTCGTTAGCTGTTGCATCGCCTTTGCCCAATGTAACAACCAGAGCTTTTTCCACCTGATTTGTAAAGCCTAACTTACCATTCAGGTTGTACAGATAATAGTTCGGAGCAGAAATCGGTCTGATTACATAGCTGCTTTCAGAAGCCTTCATAATGTAGAACTTGAAGTTATCAACACCACCCAGGCATACATCTTCTTCTTCCTCTTCTGCAACCAAAACAGACTCACCGTTTACAGTCGTAGAGATTGTGTCGATACCAGCCAATGTTGCCGGACGGAAAATTGCTTTCAAATCGCCATCACGTCCATCTACTTCTGTATAAGAACCTTCCAAAGCATAGTTTACATTATATACATAATCAGCCTTGTTAGCATCCCAATGAAGCATAGAATCCGTTGCGAAATACAAGAAGTCTCTTGCTTCTTCTTCACCATTACCTTTAGAGATATAGAAAGAATGGAAATCCTTGTCGATATCAGCTGTATCCAACCAGAATGTCATACCTTCGCCGATAATACCTTCCAAGATACCGTTCTTGTTCTGTTTCACAGCAACAGCACCTTCTTCGCTATTGAATGTAGCGTGACGTGCTACAGCTTCCAATGATTCAGAAAGAGCGTTAAAGTCAACCGTTACAGCTGAATAAGGAGCATTCAGTTCATCCAAAGTTGCAGAAGCAGCGTCAAAAACAGCAGTTGTTGTATTTACAGACCATTTGTTAGCATCATACTTAATCAGACCACTGTAATTTACTTCATCATTTCCAGCTGTAATATCAGTTTTGCCCAACTCAATCATAGCATACGTTCCATCTACATTTTTCTTGAAGAATACACGTTTGGCATCGTCTTTAGCAGTTGCAGCTTTATAATCACTAGTAACACCACCAAAATACTGCTTAGAATTATCGTTCTTCAAATTGTACAGCAAATAAGAAGTCGCAACGTTTACAACAGAGTCTTTCTGTTTTACATCTGTTCCGTCCAGATAAGCATATTTCATCTTATTTTTTACGCTTTCAGCCTTTTCAAACATCCACTGAACGCTATAAGCCGGATTGTTGATAGGAACAAAGTAAGGACTAGTACCTTCTTTGTAAGCCATGTACAGCTTTTCAACCGTTACCGAACCAGTACCGTTGAATACCAATTCAGTCTGCTGGCTCAACTGTGCATCTGTCAATGCCAAGAAACCTTCGCTTTCAGTTGTCGGAGTCAGTTTGACAATCTGATATTTCCAGTTACTAATATCGGTCAAGTCCACAGAACCTGCAACAATACCTGTAACAGCAGTACCTGTGCTCAATGCAGCAGTACTGATTGCATATTCGCCAGCCTTGTCAGTCTTATACATGCTGACAGTGAAAGTCACGTTTGTTTCACGGTTTTTGAATTCGAAGTTACGTCCACTAACAGCAGAAACAACCCACTGAGCCAACGGAGCATTTACATCTACATCTTCCGGAGCTGCTACGGCTGCGCCGAATGCAGCAGCACCATAAGTCGGGATCAAATATTTGCCATACAAAGAAGCAGCAGCAGCAGTAGTGTTAGCCGGCTTAGTTCCCAAGAAAGAGATGTTGTAGATAGCAGCATCGTCTGCTTTCAATACGTCAGCAGCAGCAGCCCAAGTGTTGCTTGTTGTCATAGCCAAAGACAGTTTGTCGGCGTTACCGAAACCAACAGTCGTGATATAAGTCTTGATACCACCTGTAGTCAAAGAGTAAGCACCTACAAACAAGTTTGAAGCAGCCGTGTTGTCATTACCTTCAACTTTAGCAGAAGCCAATGTAATCGTATATTCACCTTCTGCATTCTGAGGATCGTCTTCTGAAACAGCAAAAACACCGTTCACGCTTGCAACTTTACCATCTTTCTTAACGTTGTTATCGGCCAACTTGTTACCTTTTACAGTTGTAAAGTCGTAGCCTTCACCAGTTGCAGCATCCAAGCCTGTGATACCAAAGTTCTTTTCCGGATTCAATACGATAAATGTGGCAGCTTCAACCTGTGCTTTTGTAAAGCCTGTTACCAACAGTTTCTTACCGGCAGCGTCAGCTTTAACAAAATACATACCAGATGTTGCAGGAGTAGAAATTACACTTACAGTCAATGCAGCATCTACAGTAGATGCATCTACAGCAATCATCTGATCTGCAAACGGATTGACATCCGGATCAGAAACTGCATTTGGGAATGCAAACTTGAAGCCTTGACCGGAAAGGTTGGCGTTCAAATCATCGACAGTGAGGTCTGTTTTAGCAACCCATGCTGTAGCTGCTGTTCCCGCAGCACTTACATCATATGTCGTAACGGCAGTTGAATTAACTTCAAATTGACCAGCCAAATTCAAAACTTTCAGTTTTGTAAAATCCAATCCTTTACCTTCTACAGTAAAGATGTTTGTAACAGTTGCAACATCTGTCACATTACCACTTAACGCATTACCATTTGCTTTCGTCACATAAAACGGTTTTCCATCAGCTTTCAATGTAAACGTAGAAAAGTCACCAATTGCATTGTAAGCATAATCAGCAATTTCAAACAAAGTAGCATTTTCGATAGCAAGATCACCTGTAGCATTATAAGTGGAAACAGCCGTTCCATTTACTTTGTAAGTTTGATCTACTTTGATGAAACCATTTGTGTTACCTAAGTAGAACTTTGCACCATTCTGCAGATCACCTTTTGCGGCTTCCGCTGTAGGAGCAGCGTTTGCAGAACCAAGCAACGCACCTACCATCAGTAAGCCCGCTGTCAAAAGAGTAGAAATCTTCTTGTTCATAATCTAAACTTTAATATTAATAATACAATAATTGAAATGTTCGTCCTATATATATGTACACGCGTTAATAATGTACACGTGTTAACTTTCGTATTTTGATAGCAAAAACGATCGTTTTTTTCGTCATTTTTTTCGCCTCTTTTTGGAGTTCGTGTTGAAAAGGTGGTTTTTTGTCCTTAAATTGCTATCTGATTGATAAGAAAGGATATAGAGATAAGATTTTTTTTCAGGAAAAGGGTTGTGGTTTTAAAAAGTATATGTATTTTTGTGGTGTAAAAATGACGAAAAGAAACGATCGTTTTTTTTCGTCATTTTTACATCCACCAAATAGCTCATCCACAGAGATTTATCTACAAAAACAGCATTCTAAAAATTCATTAATACCACTTTCGTTCAAAAATCGGTGTTTTTTAGAGAAAACCCCGATGCCTACTGTGTTTCGAAAGGGTGCTTGTCCGTCATTGACCCGATGCTTACCGGTCTGTTTTTTGAAGTTTTTCGGATTTTCAGTGAAAAACCTGCCAAAGTCCGCCAAGTCTGCCGGGGCCTTTTTAAATTTCGACGACCTGCTTTCCCCGTTCCGTCTTCCGGTAATAACCATTTCCTTCTGAGATGATTAGGTCATTTTTTTGCAGTTTCCGAAGGAATTTATCGACAGTCGATTCTGAAATTTCACGGACATTCGCTTCCTTGACCACGTCAATGCGTTTGAAAGAATCAAGAAGGGAGACAAACAAGTTGCGCAAATGGTGTGGAAACCGGAAGTGCACTTCCGACGAAGCACTCTGCAACGATGTAGCCACGACATAGGCATGTTGCAGACAAACCTTGCCGAGATGGAAGGCGGTGGCGAAATCATCGTCGCTGATCGTCCAGACACGCTCCGAGCAACCACTCTCGCCCTTGCGCAACGCGGTCAGTTGCATTCCTATGCGAAAAATAGCCAGACGATAGCGCAGGACCGTCGATTCCATGTCTTCGTTACCGAAAGAACGGACATTGTAGTACTCGCGCTCGAAAAAACGATCGAGGCGTTTACGTTGGGCATCACTAAATTTGACCCAGGTCGGAGAGTTGTCGAGAAAAACTCCGATATCGAGCACACGCTGCCCCCAACTTTCAAAATATTCGGATGCTGCCGGGCTATCGTCGGCCGAAGTCAACGGACGATAGGTCCCGCTTCCCGGTATGCGGTACATCAGAATACGGCTGAAGAGACCGTTTTCGGTCGAAGGGATCAGGCGGGGAAGCATGGCAGGAGTACCGCTCAGCAGTAGTGCCAAGTTGGGCCGTTTGACCATGAACGATCCGCTGCTTTTCGTCGAGCTGCCTACAGGTTCATGATGATACGACTTGTTCAGCACATCGTTATATTTGCCAAAATCCTGCGAGAACATGCTCAAGACCGTCTCCATCTCTGTATCGACCATGCAGGATGTGTAAGGATAGTTGGCTTCGAGCAGTTCCACGAGCCGGGCCTGCGTGACGTTACCCGTCAGCGCAAGGTTTCTCTGTTTCACCACCTTCGGCTTTGACGGAGCCGGACCGAGCGGCTGTTTGGAGGTCTGTTTCTGACGTTTATGCATCTTGTAGTTATCGTATGCTTCCTGCAACTCTTCATATTCTTCAACCTGGTGACGAGAATTGTCATAAATATACTGTTGCCAGGGTTCGAGCATCCGTTGCAGGGCAGCGATACGCCCTTTCCCACTTCCAGAACCGCCGGTTATGATCGAATAAAAGGCAGGTGTGTAATCGTGTTCGCCCAACGAACCTTTGACACCAGGAGACACGCTGCTCAGAAGCGTCAGCGAAGAAATCAGCAAAATGTCGCGATCCGTACGACTGTACGCACATTTCAATATGTCCGTGAGAAGAGGTGGTAAGTGATCGTAGATATTCTCGTCAAAGCAAGGAAGAAGGGTGTTATCCAGCTCTATATCATCACATTCGCCGTATTCTGCATCCTTTTGTGCCATTTTGGGAAAGGGGGTGGCAGACTTGGCAGATTTGGCAGACTTCGGGACGGAACTGGTCCCGTCCGGACGGAACGCACAGCTCCCATGCGAGGCACTGTAGCGTCGGTAGATGTCGTTTACTGTTGTCTCGACCTCGGCAGCCGGAAAGTCGGCCGAACCGTAGCGGCGGACACACTCACTGACAGCGTCGTAGAGAGAAAAGCCGGCATTGTTCAAGACAGAGGACAGCTTTACAAGATAGGAATGACGGTTACCGGCAACAAAAGTATTGTTTTGTTCATACTTGTCAATGTAGTTCGAAAGCCGCGTGCCGGAGCACACGCTTCCGGAGGAATGTCCGGAAGCGTGTGCTCCGGGTCAGCAACGGGGATTTCGATCGCTTCAGATTCTTCCTTATAAAAAGCGTTCGGATCATGGCCGGCGAAACAGCCACGGTTCGGATCTTTTCCACTGACGTCCACCTTCACGCCCGGAAGATCCACTTCGACACGGTGTTTGACGATTTCAAAGGCCAAGTTATGATTTTTCAAATCACTGTCGACCATTATGAAGAGCTTGACGCCGGTCCCGGAAGGGCTGACATGACCGGCTTTCACATACGGGAACTCAGCCGCCCGGCGGAGCAATTCAAGGACGGGTATAGGCGAATCGTCTATATCGATCACTATGCAAGCACTATAGCGCGCCATGTGTTCCAACTTACGACCTCCTTCCATCACGCCGCCGGCGACATAGAGGGGCAGTTTTTTCTTGTAAGCATCAGCTTCATCCTTCTTGCCGGCTTTGATAAGCCCACGCAGATAGGCGATCGGTCTCGCATACTCACCACTCTTCACCTTACCGATGTACTGATTCAAGGTCATCAAACTGGCGCTCCCTGTCTGGAACGCAGAGTCGAAGTAAGTACCTTCGACTTCTTTTTGTATTACCATACTATTGTGTATTAAATGAAAGGCTACAGTTCCCGCAGGAACGCTTCGTGCGGCTCTTTCGGTTGTTTATTCTTTCTAAGGTTCCCCCAAGTGCTCAACCAGGCAGGCGACCTGCTTCGGCGTATAAAGTTTCTGGAATTTCACCCATCCCGCAGCCAAAAGTTTTTCTTTCAGACCACGCGAAGTCCGTATCCATACCCACATCCTTTTATAGGCAGTCTCAGGGGGAGATTCCGGGAAATAAAGGAGCGCGAATTCGGTAACACCCATGGCTCCTTTTGCCGATATAAGCTCTATTTTTTTATCATTCATAATAATTTTGATTTAAACATTCTAATACATTATAAATGTACGACATTTTTTGGTACCATGCAAGGAATCCGACAATTATTTTACAAAAAAAACAAGAAATACCGCCAAAACCTCAGCTAACCGTATATACCTTTCCCGCCAGACCTCAGGACACCGTATCTTTGTAATGTAGTAAATCACTAACCCTTAATCTATTAATCGTATGTCAGTAAAGTACAAACTTGTTTTAAAAAAAGACTTGACCAAAGGTGCGGCAATCGATGCCAAGCGGTATTATGCCTCGGCCAATGTCACTGGTATGATGGATTTCGACACGATCTGCGATGTGGTGGCAGACCGTTCAACAGCCAGCGACGGTGACGTGGCTCTCGTCTTGTTGGGACTGATCCGTTGCATGCAAGAAGCGTTGTTGCGTGGAGAAGTGGTCCAATTGGGTGCATTGGGCAACTTCCGGCTCTCACTCGGAAGCTCCGGAGTGGTAAATGCGGATGATTTTCACGCATCATTGATCAGGAAGCCGCGAATAATCTATTCTCCGGGAGTTAAGCTGCGCGAAATGATCGCCAAAGTGAGTATTGAACGTATTGGACAAGAGACAGATAAGTCCAATGCAGGTGGTGAAGATGACAGACCAGGAGAATTATGAAACCAGCGCAAATCAACTTCGTAAAAGAATGCCTACCGGCAGCTGTGTCGGCAGGAGCCGCCTTCAACCTGAATCCGCTGGTCATTCTGGCACAGGCGGCGTTTGAAAGCGGCTGGGGAACGAGCAATCTGGCAAAGGAGTGCCGAAACTATTTCGGACTGACCGCCTATGGATGCAGCAACGCTTATTGGCATGGTGGGAAAACTACCGTAAAGGCATCCTCCTATCCATTGAATTTCCGACGCTACGACACACGAGAGAATTCCTTCCTCGATTTCGCCCGCTTGATACGGAACAATTATCGCTCCGCTTGGCAGGTAAGCAACGACCCGCAGGCCTATGCAAAGGAGATCGCCTACAGTCCTTACATCAGCGAACTGAACGGCGATAATCGGGAAACGTACCGGCACAGTATCATCCAGATCACACAAACGATACAGGCGGTGATGGCGTTAATCGGAGAATAACGGTTCAACCGTATGCCATACCAAACAACCACCCCATAGGGAGGGGTCAAAACTATCCTGTTCCCGCGCTTGACACGGGATCGCATTAAAACCGACGCTACAAAAATCTGATTGATAAGGTCCGTCTTTTTGCGACCCCGCATCAAGTGCAATGTATTATTAACTCTAAACGACTATCCATCATGAAAAAGATCAGAAAGGTTCTTGAATTTATCTTGGCTTTGTTGAATTTTTTGTTCCACTTTAAACCTGTACCGGATGAGACACCTCCCATCAGCCCTGAAAGTTTTCCTCTCCCTGATTATCAAGATCTTGAGAAGAGGAATGAACCTCTATTTGAGACTATCTGTTAGGGTCAGGCTCTGGTAAAACGCAAAAAGCCCGTCTGCGAAAGGCAGACAGGCTTTTTTTATTTGTTTGTTGAATAAGCCGGAATTTATTCAGCAGCTTTTTCTTCTGCAACCGGTGCTTCTGCAACAGGAGCTTCTGTTTCAGCAGCAGCTGTAGACTTTTTACGAGAACGTCTTGTCTTAGTCGCTTTCTTAGCTGTAGCTGTCTTCAACATGTTTTCGTTGTAATCAACCAGTTCAATGAAGCACATGGCTGCGTTATCACCCAGACGGTTACCAGTCTTCAGGATACGAGTGTAACCACCCGGACGGTCACCGATCTTCTGAGATACTTCCTTGAACAATTCTGTTACAGCATATTTGTCTTGCAAATTGCTGAATACCACACGTCTTGAGTGAGTTGTATCCTCTTTAGACTTAGTGATAAGCGGTTCTACGAACTTACGGAGCGCTTTAGCTTTAGCAACAGTCGTAAAGATTCTCTTATGCTTGATAAGAGAACATGCCATGTTTGAAAGCATTGCGTTACGGTGAGTGTTCGTACGACCTAAATGATTTATTTTCTTATTGTGTCTCATCGCTATACTTACTCTTTATCTAATTTATATTTAGTGATATCCATACCGAATGAAAGGTTCAGACTCTCAAGCAGTTCATCAAGTTCTGTAAGTGACTTCTTACCGAAGTTACGGAATTTCAACAGGTCATTCTTGTTGAATTTAACCAGTTCACCTAATGTTTCAACATCTGCGGCCTTCAAGCAATTCAATGCGCGAACGGAAAGATCCATATCCGAGAGCTTGCTCTTCAGCAACTGACGCATGTGAAGCACTTCTTCATCGAATTCCTCATTACCGTCAGTGTCAACTGTCTCGATAGCAATCTTTTCATCTGAGAACAACATGAAATGGTGAATCAGAATCTTAGCTGCTTCTTTTAACGCTTCCTTCGGATGAATAGAACCATCAGTGGCTATTTCAAGAACCAACTTTTCGTAGTCCGTCTTTTGCTCAACACGGAAGTTCTCGATCGAATACTTAACGTTGCGAATAGGTGTGTAAATAGAGTCGATTGCAATCACGTGCATGTCTGCATTCGGATCTCTGTTTTCATCAGCGGGAACATATCCGCGACCTTTGTTAATCGTCAGCTCGATCTGGAAACCTGCGTTCGGATCCAAACGACAAATAACCAACTCAGGATTCAATACCTCGAATCCGGTCAGCTGTTTACCAATATCACCGGCTTTGAACACTTCCGAACCCGAAACAGTAATACTTACTTTTTCATTCTCTATGTCGTCTACAATATGCTTGAACCGTACTTGTTTCAGATTCAAGATAATGTTTGTCACATCCTCGATAACACCGGGGATTGTACCAAATTCATGGTCAACCCCTTCGATTTTAATGGATGTAATAGCAAAACCTTCAAGTGACGACAGGAGAATACGGCGCAGAGCATTACCTATAGTAATACCATAGCCGGGTTCCAACGGACGAAATTCAAACTTTCCGAAGAAATTGTCCGCTTCCAACATTAATACTTTATCGGGTTTTTGAAATGCTAATATCGCCATGGAAATCAATTATTATTTAGAATACAATTCTACGATCAACTGCTCTTTAATGTTTTCAGGAATGTCAGCTCTTTCCGGCAGATGCAGTAATTTTCCGCTTAAAGAAGACTGATCCCATTCGATCCAAGGATACTTGCTGTGGTTGAATCCTGACAGTGCGTCGGCAATCACTTCAAGAGATTTGGATTTTTCTCTAACACCAATAACCTGACCGGCTTTTACAGAGTAAGAAGGAATGTTTACAACCTTACCGTCTACTGTAATGTGACGATGAGAAACCAACTGACGGGCAGCAGCACGCGTCGGGGCAATACCCAAACGGAATACTACGTTATCCAAACGGCTTTCCAGTAACTGCAACAGCACTTCACCGGTAATACCTTTTGAACGTGATGCCTTTTCAAACAGGTTTCTAAACTGTTTTTCCAATACACCGTAAGTGTATTTAGCTTTTTGCTTCTCACGAAGCTGGATTCCGTACTCGGAAGTTTTTCTCTTGCGGGCATTTCCGTGCTGTCCGGGAGGATAGTTCTTTTTTGAAAGAACTTTATCCGGTCCGAATATTGCCTCACCAAACTTACGGGCAATTCTTGTTTTAGGTCCAGTATATCTTGCCATTTTTTTATTGTTTTAATGTTCTGTTCTGAATCTGGAACCGTGCAGCCGCGACTACAGAGAGGATAAGGTCTTTGTGTAATCTATTCACAATTCCGGATTCAATGTTCAAGAAACTATAGTTAATTATACTCTTCTCTTTTTCGGAGGACGACAACCATTGTGAGGAAGCGGAGTAACGTCTACGATTTCCGTTACTTCAATACCTGCACCGTGGATAGTTCTGATAGCAGACTCACGTCCGTTACCCGGTCCCTTTACGAATACTTTTACTTTTCTCAAACCAAGATCGTAAGCTACTTTTGCACAATCCTGAGCTGCCATCTGGGCTGCATACGGAGTGTTCTTTTTAGAACTTCTGAATCCCATCTTACCAGCAGAAGACCAACTGATTACCTGACCTTCGCTATTAGCAAGAGATACAATAATGTTGTTAAAAGAAGAATGAATATGAGCTTGACCGTAAGCGTCAACTTTTACGTTTCTCTTCTTTGCTGCGACTGTTTTCTTTGCCATATCAATTCTTATTATTTAGTAGCTTTTTTCTTATTTGCAACAGTTTTCTTCTTACCCTTACGAGTACGAGCATTGTTCTTTGTGCTCTGGCCTCTCAAAGGTAAACCAATACGGTGACGAACACCCCTGTAACATCCGATATCCATCAGACGCTTGATGTTCAGCTGAACTTCTGAACGAAGGTCACCTTCCACCTTATATTCAGCGCCAATGACTTCACGTACTTTTGCAGCTTGATCGTCTGTCCAGTCTTTTACTTTGATATCACGATCGATCCCTGCTTTGTCTAAAATGGATTTTGAAGCGCTACGACCAATACCATAAATATAGGTCAAGGCAATTTCTCCTCTTTTATTTTGTGGCAAGTCTACACCAACTATTCTTATAGCCATATTACTTACTTAAATTATTTTGCAAAAATAATAAATTATCCTTGACGTTGTTTATACTTAGGATTTTTCTTGTTAATTACGTATAAGCGTCCCTTTCTTCTAACGATTTTGCATTCGGGAGTACGCTTCTTTAAAGATGCTCTTACTTTCATATCTTGTTGTTTTTTTTATTTATATCTAAAAGCAATTCTACCTTTCGATAGATCATACGGAGACATCTCAACTCTTACTTTATCACCGGGAAGGATCTTTATGTAGTGCATGCGCATCTTCCCTGAGATATGAGCAGTGATTTCATGTCCGTTCTCTAATTCTACACGAAACATTGCGTTCGACAATGCTTCTACTATAACTCCATCTTGTTCAATTGCTGACTGTTTAGCCATATAAAATTAAATCAAATTAAATTGCATTATTACCTAAAACTTCTTCTAAAAACTCGAATGAAGACAAGATCTGGGGACCTTCGGGACGGATTGCGATACAATGCTCGAAATGAGCCGAACACTTTCTATCTTTCGTACGGACCGTCCAACCATCTTTCTCAAAAACGACATTCTTACTTCCCATATTAATCATCGGCTCAATGCAGATGCACATACCGCTGCGCAATAGGGGACCGCAACCAGGACGCCCATAATTGGGGACTTCAGGTTCTTCGTGCATCTTCCGTCCGATACCGTGACCGACTAGTTCCCTGACAACAGAGTAACCTTTCGATTCACAATAAAACTGTACGGCATGGCTGATATCTCCGAGGCGTTTGCCTTCAATGGCATGCTGAATTCCCAAGTAAAGCGATTCCTTTGTTGTCTTCAACAAGGCTTTCACTTTGGGATCGACTTCGCCCACACAAAACGTATAGGCTGAGTCACCGACAAAACCATTCAAAACCGTACCGCAGTCGACAGATATAACATCCCCTTCTTTCAGTATTGTCTTCGAAGAAGGAATACCGTGTACAACCTGTTCATTCACGGAAGCACATATGGAATTTGGGAAACCTCCGTATCCTAAAAATGCCGGAACCGCACCATTATCTCTAATGAATTCCTCGGCAATCTTATCAAGCTGAAGCGTATTGACACCGGGAGCGATATGTTTGGCCAATTCGCCAAGCGTCTTACCCACCAGTTGATTCGCCGCACGCATCAACTCAATTTCTTCATCTGTTTTTAAATAGATCATTCTAATTAATAAGCACCAACTGCGCCTGAGCGACCTTTAATTCTTCCTGACTTCAACAAACCGTCATAATGACGCATCAGCAAATGACTTTCTACTTGCTGCAGTGTGTCCAACACCACACCAACCAGGATCAACAAAGATGTTCCGCCAAAGAACTGCGAGAACTCCATACTTACACCGGCAATCCGGGCAAAAGCAGGCATGATAGCCACTACTGCAAGGAAAAATGCTCCCGGCAAAGTAATACGGTCCATGATGGTATCCAAATAATCTTTGGTACTCTTTCCAGGCTTAACACCCGGAATGAACCCGTTGTTTCTCTTCAAATCATCCGACATCTGAGTCGGATTGATCGTGATAGCTGTATAGAAATATGTAAACAAGATAATCAGTACAGCAAATACGAAGTTGTACCAAAATCCGGTATTGTCCATAAATGCAGCTACGAAACCAGACTGTTCGCCTGTGCTTGAGAAACCGACGATTGAAATAGGAATAAACATGATTGCCTGAGCAAAGATGATAGGCATCACGTTTGCAGCATTCACCTTAAGAGGAATGTACTGGCGCGCACCACCATATTGTTTATTTCCGATGATCCGTTTTGCATACTGTACGGGCACTTTACGAGTACCTTGTACTAACAGGATCGCACCTGCGATAACCAGCAAAAGGAACAACATTTCAAACAAGAACATAACCAGACCACCGGTTTTCTCACTCGTCCGGGAAACAAATTCCTGAAACAACGAATGCGGCAGACGGGCTATAATACCAACTAAAATGATAAATGAAATACCATTTCCAACACCTTTATCTGTAATTCTTTCACCAAGCCATAAGATAAACATACTTCCAGCAGCTAAAATAACTGTAGAAGAAATTGTAAACCATATACCTGCAGGCAGAGCTGCTCCGGCGGCTTTCAGTTGTACACTTAAGTTAACAAGATAAGTAGGACCCTGGAACAGAAGGATAGCCACTGTCAGATAACGAGTCCACTGGTTGATCTTACGACGACCACTCTCTCCCTCTCTCTGCAATTTCTGGAAAGAAGGAACTGCAATTGCCATCAACTGCATTACAATGGAAGCGGAGATATACGGCATAATCCCTAATGCAAAAATAGAAGCATTAGAGAAAGCACCACCAGAGAACATGTCCAACAACGCCAGCAATCCGCCTCTTGTCTGTTCCTGCAAAGCGGTCAACGCTTTAGGATCAATACCCGGAAGAACGACGTATGTACCAAAACGGTATATAGCCACCAATAAAAGAGTGGTGAGGATCCGATTTCTCAGATCCTCAATCTTCCAGATATTTTTTATTGTTTCAACTGCTCTCATAACTTAGAGTTTAACAACAGTTCCACCTACTGCCTGGATAGCAGCTTCAGCACTCTTGGAGAAAGCGTGAGCTTCCACTTCAAGTTTAGCTGTCAAGTTGCCTTTAGCAAGAATCTTAACCAACTGGGAAGAGGAAATGAAACCTGCTTCAATCAGTTCGTTGATGCCAATCTTAGAGAGCTGCTGAGCTTCAGCCATGCCCTGTAATGTAGAAAGATTGATAGCTTTGTATTCAACGCGGTTAATATTCTTGAAACCAAATTTAGGTAAACGTCTCTGTATAGGCATCTGACCACCTTCGAAACCAATTTTCTGCTTGTAACCGGATCTTGATTTCGCACCTTTATGACCTCTTGTTGAAGTTCCTCCTAATCCTGAACCCGGACCACGGCCGATTCTTTTTCTGGTCTTGGTAGATCCTTCAGCAGGTTTTAAATTTGATAAATTCATATCGTATAATTTATTTTTCAACCGTTATTACTTTACTACTGAAACCAAATGTTTCACTTTCTCAACCATACCCAGAATAGCCGGAGTAGCTTCATGTTCTACTACCTGGTTCATTTTCTTCAGACCCAGCGCGTCAAGAGTTCTCTTTTGGTCTTTCGGGCATTTAATTCTACTTTTTGTCTGCTTAACTTTAATAGTTGCCATAACTTATTATCCTCCCTAATTAACCTTTGAATACTTTTTCAACTGCAACATTTCTGTTCTGGGCAACCATCAACGGGCTTCTTAACTCACTCAGTGCAGCGATAGTTGCCTTCACCAAGTTGTGAGGATTAGAAGAACCCTTTGACTTAGCCAAAACGTCTGTGATACCCACACTTTCCAATACAGCACGCATAGCACCACCTGCTTTAACACCAGTACCATGAGAAGCCGGTTTGATCAGTACCTGAGCGCCACCGAACTTAGCCAACTGTTCATGAGGAATAGTACCTTTGTGAACAGGAACTTTAATCAGATTTTTCTTTGCAGCTTCAACACCTTTTGCGATCGCTGTCGTTACTTCACCGGCTTTACCTAAGCCCCAACCAACGATACCGTCTTCGTTTCCTACTACGACAATAGCAGCAAAACTGAATGTGCGTCCACCCTTGGTTACTTTAGTTACGCGGTTGATTGCAACCAAACGGTCCTTCAACTCTATGTCGTTGGTCGACTTAACTCTATTATTAACTCCTGCCATCTTCATTAAAATTTAAGGCCGCCGTTACGTGCAGCATCTGCTAATTCTTTAATTCTCCCGTGATACAAGTAACCGTTACGGTCGAAAACAACAGCCTGTACACCAGCTTCCTGGGCAACTTTGGCAATCTGTTCTCCAACCTTGGCAGCAATCTCTTTTTTCGGAGCTTTAACATCCATCTTCAAAGAAGATGCCGCAGCCAAAGTCTTACCTGTAGTATCATCTATAACCTGTGCATAGATCTGCTTATTGCTTCTAAACACAGTCAGGCGCGGACGTTCAGGAGTCCCTGAAATTTTACCGCGTACACCTGCTTTTATCTTTAATCTTCTTTCTTCCTTCGTTGTCATGATAATTTCAGTTTACGTAGATTACTTACCTGCTGATTTACCAGACTTTCTGCGAATTTCTTCACCCACGAACTTAATACCTTTACCTTTATACGGCTCCGGCATTCTGAATGAACGAATCTTAGCACAAATCTGTCCCAGTAATTGTTTATCAGCCGATTCAAGGATAATAAGAGGATTTTTATTTCTCTCTGCCTTTGTTTCAACTTTCACTTCCTTAGGCAACTGCATGTAGATGTTGTGAGTATAACCTAAAGAAAGATCTAACAGCTGACCTGTATTTGTCACACGGTAACCGACACCGACAAGTTCCAGTTCCTTTTTGTATCCTTCTGAACAACCAACCACCATATTGTTAATCAGCGAACGATACAAACCGTGCAGCGCACGATGGTTCTTTTCGTCTGTCGGACGTGTCAGATGAATGATTCCATCTTCCAAAGTCACATTAATATCAGGATTCACAGCCTGAGTCATCTCACCTTTGGGACCTTTTACAGTCACTACATTATCCTTAATGGTAACCGTAACACCGGCCGGTACATGAATTGGTAATTTTCCTATTCTTGACATTCTTCTTTCCTCCTAATTAATAAACATAACATAATACTTCACCACCGATCTTCAGATCACGGGCTTCTTTGTCTGTCATCACACCTTTAGAAGTAGAAAGAACGGCAATACCTAAACCATTCAATACTCTTGGCATTTCCTTGTAACCAGTGTACTTACGCAAACCAGGGGTAGAAACTCTCTCAAGTTTCTTGATCGCATTTACTTTGTTTACCAGGTCATACTTCAAGGCAATCTTAATTGTACCCTGAGGACCATCTTCTACAAACTTAAAATTAAGAATGTAGCCCTTGTCGAAAAGGATCTTAGTGATCTCTTTCTTTAAATTTGACGCCGGCACTTCAACAACTCTGTGCTTCGCTTTGATCGCATTACGCAATCTTGTCAAATAATCTGCAATAGGATCTGTCATATATAAATGAATTAAATTGATCCGGCCACCCGGACAATATTTAAATTAAAAAAACTCTTACCAACTTGCTTTCTTTACACCCGGGATTAAACCATGAGATGCCATTTCACGCAGTTGAATACGAGAAATACCGAACTGGCGTACATAGCCTTTCGGACGACCTGTAATTTTACAACGATTGTGCAAACGTACAGGAGAAGCATTTTTAGGTAAAGCCTGTAAAGCTTCGTAGTCACCTGCTGCTTTTAATTCTGCTCTTTTAGCAGCATATTTTGCTACGAGCTTTGCTCTTTTCACCTCACGGGCTTTCATTGATTCCTTTGCCATAACTACTTAGTCTTTTTTTGCATTTTTAAAAGGCAATCCAAATTCTCTCAAGAGAGCATACCCTTCTTCGTCTGTTTTCGCAGAGGTCACAAAGGTAATATTCATTCCCAATATTTTGGTAATATTATCGATATTTATTTCAGGGAAAATGATTTGTTCCTGAATTCCGAGGGTATAATTACCTCTTCCGTCCAACTTACTTTCGATCCCCTTAAAGTCACGAATACGAGGAAGAGCTACGCGAACAAGTCTTTCCAGAAATTCATACATCTGTTCACGGCGTAATGTTACCATTACACCAATTGGCATTTTCTTACGCAACTTGAAGTTAGAGATATCCTTCTTTGAAACCGTCGCAACAGCCTTCTGACCTGTAATTGCAGACAATTCGCTGATGGCAATATCGATAATCTTCTTATCTGCAGCAGCCATACCCAAACCTTGATTGATAACAATCTTCTTCAGTACGGGAACCTGCATTACGGTTTTATAACCGAACTCTTTCGTCAAAGCAGGAACAATTCTGTCCTGATATTCTTTCTTAAGACTGGCAGTATTGCTCATTACTTAATTTCCTCCCCTGATTTTTTAGAATAACGCACTAAAGCACCTTTTTCGTCTAATTTACGACCGATACGTGTCGGCTTACCGGATTTCGGATCAACAACGTTCAGGTTAGAAATATGAATAGGAGCTTCCTTCTTTTCAATACCTCCTTGAGGATTCTTTGCATTAGGCTTGGTATGCTTTGATACCATATTAATACCTTCTACAATGGCACGGTTGTCTTTTACAAGAACTTCTAAAACACGACCTGTCTTACCTTTGTCTTCGCCGGCATTAACAAAAACTATATCGCCTTTTTTGATATGTAATTTGCTCATTACTTTAAGTTTTACAAAATTAAAGCACTTCTGGTGCAAGTGAAACAATTTTCATGTTTGTTGCACGAAGTTCTCTGGCAACCGGACCAAAGATACGGCTTCCACGAATATCACCACCGGCATTCAACAATACGCAAGCGTTATCATCAAAACGGATGTATGAACCATCCGGGCGGCGAATCTCTTTTTTAGTGCGAACAATGATAGCCTTAGAAACAGCACCCTTCTTCACATCACTCGACGGGATTACACTCTTGATTGCTACTACAATTACATCCCCGACAGTGGCGTAACGTTTTCTTGTACCGCCCAAAACACGAATACACAACGCTTCTTTTGCACCACTGTTATCTGCTACTACTAGTCTTGATTCTTGTTGTATCATGTTACTTAGCCCTTTCGATTATTTGAACTAATCTCCATCTTTTTGTTTTGCTCAAAGGACGAGTTTCCATAATTTTTACAGTATCGCCGATACCGCATTCATTCTTTTCGTCATGAGCATGATATTTCTTCGTCTTATTAACGAACTTTCCATAAATGGGGTGCTTTTCCTTCCATTTAATAGCAACCGTGATGCTCTTATCCATCTTGTTGCTGGTAACCACGCCCGTTCTTTCTTTTCTTAAATTTCTAGTTTCCATCAGGCTCAATTTTTGTTGTTAAGTTCTCTCTGGCGCAATTCTGTTTTCATGCGCGCAATCATCCTGCGTTGTTGTTTAATCTGAGCAGGGTTTTCACTCGGAGAAATGCTGTGGTTGATCACTTTCTGATCGTAAGCAGCCACTTCAGCATCAATTCTTTCTACTAACTCCTTCGTGCTCAATTCTCTAATTTCTGCAATCTTCATAACAAATTACGCATTTTGATTAGCCATATCATAATCACGTCTCACAACAAACTTTGTTGTTACCGGAAGCTTTTGTGCAGCCAAGCGCAAAGCTTCCTTAGCAATATCAAAAGGAACCCCTTCGATTTCGAAAATCAAACGACCTGGAGTAACAGGCGCAACAAATCCTTCAGGATTACCTTTACCTTTACCCATACGTACTTCAGCAGGCTTCTTTGTGATTGGTTTGTCCGGGAAAATACGAACCCACACCTGACCTTGACGTTGCATATAACGAGTTACCGCGATACGAGCAGCTTCGATCTGACGACCGGTAATCCATTTATTTTCTAACGCTTTTATACCAAACGAACCGAATGCCAGCTGGTTGCCACGCTGAGCTTCGCCCTTCATGCGACCTTTCTGCTGTCTTCTGAACTTGGTTTTCTTTGGTTGTAACATCTCTTCTTAAATTCTAACGTTTAACGATTAGCTTTCTTTCTCTTGAAGTTCTTATCTCTGCTGCCGCCGGCATTTTCATTTCTGCGACCTGAATCTTTTGATGCAGCGAATGAAGGAGCAAGATCTCTCTTACCATAAACTTCACCACGGCAGATCCAAACCTTAACACCGATCAAACCAACCTTCGTCAACGCTTCAGCCAAAGCATAATCAATATCTGCTCTGAATGTGTGTAACGGAGTTCTTCCTTCTTTATACATTTCTGAACGAGCCATTTCAGCACCGTTCAAACGACCAGAGACTTGCACTTTAATACCTTCGGCCCCCATTCTCATGGTAGAAGCGATAGCCATCTTGATAGCACGACGGTAAGCAATTTTTCCTTCAAGCTGACGAGCAATATTGTTTGCAACGATAACAGCGTCCAATTCGGGTCTTTTTACCTCAAAGATGTTGATCTGAACTTCTTTGTCGGTAATTTTCTTCAACTCTTCTTTCAACTTATCAACTTCCTGACCACCTTTACCGATGATGATACCCGGACGTGATGTGCAAACTGTGATTGTAATCAACTTCAGCGTACGTTCAATAACGACGCGAGATACACTAGCCTTAGCAAGACGAGCATTCAGATATTTACGGATTTTGCTATCTTCCAGCAAAGTGTCTCCGTATTTTTTGCCGCCATACCAATTGGAATCCCAACCGCGGATGATTCCCAAACGATTACTAACCGGATTAACTTTTTGTCCCATCTACAAATTAATTTTGACTATCGTTTTTACTAAGTGTATCAACAAACAGAGTTACATGGTTCGAACGTTTACGAATTCTGTATCCTCTTCCCTGAGGAGCCGGACGCATTCTCTTCAATGTAGTAGCGCAATCTACGCTGATTGAAGATACGCACAACTCTCCAGCTTCTGCTTTACGTTCATTTTTCTGTTCCCAATTGGCAATAGCTGAACGAAGCAATTTTTCTACTCTTGCTGCAGCTTCCTTGTTAGAAAACTTCAAAACACCAAGTGCACGAAATACTTCCATTCCACGGATCATGTCTACAACGAGACGCATCTTGCGGGGAGAAGTCGGCACATTCCGCAACTTTGCGAAGTACATGGTCTTCTGAGCTTCTTTTCTTGCTTCAGCTGATATTCTTTTTCTAGCACCCATTTTATTGATTCTTTTTATTTTCAGATTCCTGAATCCCTGTTACTACCGATTATTTTTTCTTGTTACCGGCGTGACCACGGAACGTACGAGTAGGAGAAAACTCTCCCAGTTTATGACCTACCATGTTCTCGGTTACAAAAACAGGAATAAATTTATTTCCATTGTGAACTGCAATAGTATGACCTACAAAGTCAGGCGAAATCATTGAAGCTCTTGCCCATGTCTTAACGACCGCCTTCTTTCCTGACTCATTCATTGCCAAGACTTTCTTTTCAAGCTTTACATTAATATACGGGCCTTTTTTTAGCGAACGACTCATAGTTTACTTAATTAATCAGATTATTTCTTTCTTCTTTCAATAATATATTTTGAAGAATGCTTCTTCGGAGCTCTTGTCTTCAAGCCCTTAGCATATAAGCCATTACGAGATCTAGGATGACCTCCGGAAGCACGACCTTCACCACCACCCATCGGGTGATCAACCGGGTTCATTACAACACCACGGTTGTGAGGACGACGACCTAACCATCTAGAACGACCGGCTTTACCTGATTTTTCAAGACCATGGTCTGAATTACCTACACTACCAACTGTAGCCTTACAAGCAGCAAGAATCTTTCTGGTTTCGCCAGAAGGCATCTTAATAATTGCATAATCGCCTTCTTTCGAAGTCAACTGAGCAAAAGCACCGGCAGAACGTACTAACTTAGCACCCTGTCCCGGACGAAGCTCAATGTTATGAATAATAGTACCAACGGGAATATTTGCCATCGGCAAAGTATTACCAACCTCAGGAGCGGCTTCGCTACCTGAAACCACTGTTTGGCCAACTTCCAATCCGTTCGGAGCGATGATATAGCTCTTTGCCCCGTCTGCGTAATACAACAGTGCGATACGAGATGTACGGTTAGGATCATACTCGATAGACTTGACTGTTGCAGGAATGCCATCTTTGTTTCTCTTGAAATCGATAAATCTGTACTTCTGTTTGTGACCGCCACCAAGATAACGCATTGTCATCTTACCAGTGTTATTACGACCACCTGTACTCTTCTTACCTACTACAAGAGACTTTTCTGGTGTACTTGCAGTGATTTTATCAAATGCACCAATAACTTTGTGTCTCTGCCCCGGTGTTGTGGGCTTTAATTTACGTATTCCCATTTCTTTTTTTAGATATTACTAAAGAAATCAATTGTTTCTCCTTCTTTCAACGTTACGATAGCCTTCTTAAAAGCTGATTGTTTGCCATTGATAATACCTGATTTGGTATAGCGGCTTTTCTTCTTGCCTGAGTAGTTGATGGTGTTAACATCAACTACTGTAACATTATACATGTCTTCAATGGCTTTTTTAATCTCTAACTTGTTGGCATCAGGAGAAACACGAAAACCATAGCGATTATCCATTTTTTCTGTAATCGCTGTTTGCTTCTCAGTTACTATAGGTTTAATAATAATTCCCATTTTTCTACTCCTTATGCGTTAAACAGTTTTTCAATAACAGCTACAGAACTTTCTGTCAACACCAAATTAACAGCATTTAACACACTATATGTATTTAACTCTGAAGCCGTTATAACATTTGCCTTCTCTAAATTTCTGGCCGACAAATATACGAAATTATTTTTCTCAGATAAAACCAAAAGTAACTTTCCATCAGCCACTTTCAGATTCTTAGCAATTGTTACGAATTCTTTAGTCTTAGGAGCTTCCAAAGTGAAATCTTCTACTACTACAATTGCGTTATTCTTTGCCTTATAAGTCAAGGCAGACTTACGGGCCAAACCTTTAACTTTCTTGTTCAATTTAAACTCATAATCTCTCGGTTTCGGACCGAATACACGGCCACCACCTACCAATACCGGAGAGTTGATGTCGCCACGACGAGCACCACCACCACCTTTCTGGCGGATCAATTTACGAGTACTACCAGAAACTTCACTTCTTTCCTTTGATTTATGAGTTCCCTGACGCTGATTAGCCAAATACTGTTTTACATCCAAGTAAATAGCATGATCATTGGGTTCAATGCCAAAGATAGCATCGTTCAATGTTACCTTTCTTCCGGTATCTTCACCTTTAATATTTAATACGCTCAGTTCCATTACTTTTCAATTAATAAGATTGAACCTTTTGCTCCTGGAACAGATCCTTTTACTAATAAAAGATTGTGTTCCGGCATCACCTTGATCACTTGCAGGTTCTGAACAGTTACACGTTCATTACCCATTTGGCCGGCCATACGCATACCTTTGAATACCTTTGCAGGATAAGAACAGGCACCGATACCACCGGGAGCGCGCAAACGGTTATGCTGACCGTGAGTAGTCTGACCTACACCACCGAAACCATGACGTTTTACTACACCCTGGAAACCTTTACCTTTTGATGTACCTACTACATCAACGAAACCTGCATCTTCCAAATAATCTACGGTGATTACATCACCGAGCTTATATTCGGTTTCAAAATTTTTGAACTCGGCCAAGTATCTCTTGGGAGTTACACCTGCCTTTTTGAAGTGGCCCATTTCTGGCTGTGTTGTGTGTTTCTCTTTTTTCTCTTCGAAACCTAACTGTACAGCTTCATAGCCATCTTTTTCCAAAGTCTTAATCTGTGTAACTACACAAGGACCCACTTCGATAACAGTGCATGGAAGATTTTTTCCCTCGGCACTGAAAACGGATGTCATTCCGATTTTTTTTCCTAATAATCCTGGCATTTCACTAATTTGTTAATAAACTTACACTTTAATTTCTACTTCAACACCACTGGGCAATTCCAGTTTCATCAATGCATCAACCGTTTTTGCAGTTGAGCTGTAGATGTCGATTAGTCTCTTGTAAGAAGAGAGTTCGAACTGCTCACGAGACTTTTTGTTAACGAAAGTCGAGCGGTTCACAGTAAAGATACGCTTGTGCGTAGGCAGAGGTATCGGGCCGCTAACAACTGCACCGGTAGCCTTAACCGTCTTCACGATCTTCTCGGCAGACTTGTCTACCAGAGAATAATCGTAAGACTTTAATTTAATTCTGATCTTTTGGCTCATATCTATATATATGTTTCTAAATTATTTGATCAAATCAGCACGACCCTGTACTTCTGTCAATACCTGCTTAGCGATAGAAGAAGATACTTGAGCATAGTGCGAGAACTGCATTGAAGAAGTTGCACGACCTGAAGTGATAGTACGCAAAGCTGTTACATAGCCGAATGTTTCAGCCAAAGGAACTTTTGCTTTTACAATACGAGCACCTGTACGACTTGTTTCCATACCTTCAACTTGTCCACGACGTTTGTTCAAGTCGCCGATTACATCACCCATACTTTCTTCCGGAGTAACCACTTCCATCTGCATGATCGGTTCCATCAAAGCAGGACCTGCCTTTTCAGAAGCGTTCTTGAATGCCTGGATAGCTGCGATTTCGAAAGACAACTGGTCAGAGTCAACCGGGTGGAAAGAACCATCGATCAAAGTAACTTTCAGTTGATCCAACGGATAACCTGCCAATACACCGTTCTTCATAGCCTTCTCGAAACCTTTCTGAACTGACGGGATAAATTCCTTGGGAACGTTACCACCCTTCACTTCATCGATGAACTGCAAACTTCCTTCAAAGCCTTCATCTGCCGGTTCGATACGGACAATGATATCGGCAAACTTACCACGACCACCAGACTGCTTCTTGTAAACTTCACGAAGTTCGACAGATTTGGTGATAGCTTCTTTGTAAGTTACCTGAGGCTTACCCTGATTACATTCGACTTTGAATTCGCGTCTCAGACGGTCAATAATAATATCCAAGTGAAGCTCACCCATACCGCTGATGACAGTCTGTCCTGTTTCTTCGTTAGTCTGAACCGTAAACGTCGGGTCTTCTTCGGCCAACTTAGCCAAGCCCATGCCCAGTTTATCCAAATCCTTCTGTGTCTTCGGTTCCACAGCGATACCGATAACCGGATCAGGGAAGTCCATAGATTCCAATGTGATCGGAGCGTTTTCGTCACACAGCGTATCCCCAGTACGGATATCCTTGAAACCTACACCTGCACCAATATCACCGCAACCGATCGTTTCCATCGGATTTTGCTTGTTAGAGTGCATCTGGAACAAACGAGAGATACGTTCTTTTTTGCCAGAACGCGTATTCAAGACATAAGAACCGGCGTTGATCGAACCTGAATAAACACGGAAGAAACAAAGGCGGCCTACGTATGGGTCGGTAGCGATCTTGAATGCCAAAGCAGCCATCGGTTCCTCAAACAACGGCTTGCGGACAACGACTTTTTCAGGATCACTCGGATCCGTACCTTCAATAGCTTCCGTATCTTCAGGAGACGGCAAATAAGCACAAACTGCATCCAATAACGTCTGAACACCTTTGTTCTTGAATGAAGATCCGCAAGTCATCGGGTTGATCTGCATAGCCAATGTTCCCTTACGGATAGCCGTGTGAATCTCTTCTTCTGTGATAGTCGAAGGATCATCGAAGTATTTTTCCATGATCGCGTCGTCACATTCTGCCAAAGCTTCAAGCATCTTGTCACGCCATTCTTCAGCTTCAGCCTGAAGATCTGCCGGGATTTCTTCTATGCTATAGTCGGCTCCCATCGATTCGTCATGCCAATAGATGGCCTTCATCTTGATCAGGTCGACGATACCTTTGAATGTTTCTTCAGCACCGATAGGAATCTGGATAGGACACGGATGAGCGCCCAATACTTCCTTAACCTGGCGAACTACTTCATAGTAGTTTGCACCTGAACGGTCCATCTTGTTTACATAACCGATACGAGGTACATTATATTTATCAGCCTGACGCCATACAGTTTCAGACTGCGGCTCCACACCACCTACAGCACAGAAAGTAGCAACAGCACCATCCAGTACACGAAGAGAACGCTCAACTTCTACTGTAAAGTCCACGTGTCCCGGAGTATCAATCAAGTTGATCTTATATTTGTTACCCAAATAGTTCCAGAAAGTAGTCGTTGCAGCAGATGTGATTGTAATACCGCGTTCCTGCTCCTGGGCCATCCAGTCCATCGTAGCAGTACCATCATGCGTTTCACCGATCTTATGGGTCAGACCGGTGTAAAACAAGATACGTTCAGAAGTAGTTGTTTTACCAGCATCGATGTGAGCCATGATACCGATGTTTCTTGTAAACATTAATTGTTTATCGTTTGCCATATTCTTTCTTAGCCTTTATAATTAAAATCTGAAGTGAGCGAATGCACGGTTAGCTTCGGCCATACGGTGCATATCTTCTTTTCTCTTGAATGCTCCGCCCTGGTTATTGAAAGCATCTACAATCTCTGCAGACAGCTTATCAGCCATAGTCTTACCACCACGTTTACGTGCGAAGATGATGAGGTTCTTCATTGAAATCGATTCTTTACGATCGGGGCGAATTTCAGTAGGTACTTGGAAAGTAGCACCACCAACACGGCGAGATTTCACTTCGACTTGAGGAGTAATGTTGTCGAGCGCAGCTTTCCAAATTTCGAGAGCGGACTTTTCTTCGTTAGGCATTTTGGCCTTAACTGTTTCCAAAGCGGAATAGAAAATTTCGAAGGCAGTATTCTTCTTGCCATCATACATCAAATGGTTAACGAATCTCGTAACCTTAACATCACCGAAAACAGGATCCGGGAGGATCTGTCTTTTCTTTGGTTTTGCTTTTCTCATTTTGTTTTCAAAAATTTCGTTCTTGTTTCTTGGTTGCCTTTAATACGTCTTCAACGGTTCCGCTGAACCATTTACTCAACCTATAGCCTATCCAAATAACTCAAACCAGCTTTAATACTTAAATTTAAATTCTCAGTTTGAAGGGATGTAACTAATTACTTCTTCTTTCCTTTAGCTGCAGCTGCTGCCTGCCCCGGTTTCGGACGTTTAGCGCCGTATTTGGAACGTCTCTGAGTACGTCCGTTTACGCCTGCAGTATCCAAGGTTCCACGTACAATGTGATAACGTACACCAGGAAGGTCCTTAACACGACCACCACGAACCAACACGATTGAGTGTTCCTGCAGATTGTGTCCTTCTCCCGGGATGTAAGAGTTTACTTCTTTTCCATTTGTCAAACGAACTCTCGCTACTTTACGCATTGCAGAGTTAGGCTTCTTCGGAGTTGTAGTATAAACACGAACGCAAACGCCACGTCTCTGCGGACATGAATCCAATGCGGGTGATTTACCCTTTTCCACCAAAGTTTCCCTTCCTTTTCTAACTAATTGCTGAATTGTAGGCATTTCTTTTCTTTTTTAAACTTTGAATGTGTTATTATTATAATTATCTATTTCTTCAATTTTGAGCTGCAAAGGTACACATTCTTTTCGGACTATCAATAAGTTGCGCCTTCTTTTTCGCACACTTCGCGCTAAAACGCTGCAAAGGTACGCATTTGTTCCCGTTTCACAAGAGGCCGCTTTTATTCATTTATAAATAATTAACTATTATTTCTCTTACAAACTCCGTTAACCCAGAACAACCGACCTCTTTTACACGAAATCCAGTAGGTATCGGATAAAGAATCGATGCCCACTGGATTCACATTTGATGCTTATCGGATCAAAAACGAACGACTGTTAGAAGAATATCAATCCCCCTTCAGTCGATTATTTGAAACGTTTCTCCAATTCCTCGTCCGTCAATTTCGAAATAATGGTTTTTCCATCAGGAGTAAGATTCGACTCCTGGCAGGAGAAAAGAGAAGCGAGCAAGTTGTCCATCTCTTCACCAGACAGGATCTTTCCCGGACGGATAGCAGCCGCTTTTGCCAGAGAAAGTGCCAACGAGTCACAGATCTCCTCATGTACTTCGCAACCGGTATCGATCACACGATCCACCATATTCCGAATCAAAGATACCGGATCAAGATTCTCCACACCGGCAGGAAGTCCATTGATAGCGTAGCTGTTATTTCCCAGGTTCGTCAGATCAAAACCGATAAAACGCATATCTTCGAGCAAGGTCGGCAAGACCGTAGCCTCGCCAGCGGTAAACTCAACAATCTCAGGGAAAAGGACTTGCTGGGAAGCACCTCGCTGCTGCCTGATGTTTGTAATGTACTGGTCGAACAGGATACGGACATGGGCACGGTGTTGATCGATCAAAGCCAAACCTGACTTCAAAGAAGTTATGATATATTTTCCTTTATACTGATAACAAGGGTTGGACACATCGTTGAACAAACTGCCCGAAGTGTCCTGAACAACCACTTCGTCAGCCTCAATAGCTGGCTCGGAAAGATCCGGAGCCAAGAAAGATCCGGTTAATTCCGCCCCCTGTCGTATAGCGTTCCGGTCACCCTCGAAATCATTATAAAGCTTGGACCAGTCGAATTCCGGTTTCTTATAGGAAGAGGTTTCAAAAGGATTATACCCGGAATTCACCTGCACACAGGGAGCCTTATAAGGTGCCGCTTCCTTCACGGGATTATACACAGGAATATCGATGGCGTCTTCCACATCGAAATCAATAGTCGGGATCGCACTGGACTTGGCCAGCGCTTCACGAGTCGCGGCCATCAGGATTTGCCAGATCGGCTGTTCGTTTTCAAACTTGATCTCCGTCTTGGTCGGATGGATATTGACATCTATCGTTGCCGGATCAAGCGTAAAGTAGATAAAGTAGTTCGGCTGCTCACCTGCCGGGATCAGTTGTTCGTAAGCCTGCATGACCGCTTTGTGAAAATACGGATGCTTCATAAAACGTCCGTTTACAAAGAAATACTGCAAAGCCCCCCTCTTCTTTGCCGAATCAGGCCGTCCCACAAAGCCGGAGATCGTCACTAACGAACTTTGCGCATCCACAGAAAGGAGCTTCTGGTTCAGCGTTTTTCCATATACATTAACAATACGTTGCCTCAAACCGGACTCAGGCAGGTTGAATATCTCCGTATCGTTATGGTAAAGAGACAAAGCGACCTGCGAATTGACCAAGGCAATCCGTTCGAACTCATTGATGATATTCCGGAACTCCGTCTCATTCGATTTCAGAAACTTTCGACGTGCCGGAACATTAAAGAAGAGGTTCTTCACTGAAAAAATACTCCCCTCGGTACAGGCATCCGGTTCGACACTCTCTAATTCTGAACCCGAAAATACAAGATGCGTCCCCAGTTCGGCTCCTTTCAGGCGAGTACGAAGCTCTACTTGTGAAACCGCCACTATCGAAGCAAGCGCCTCGCCACGAAACCCCATCGTATGAAGAGAAAAAAGATCGTCCGCAGTAGAAATTTTCGAAGTTGCATGCCGTTCAAAAGCCATGCGGGCGTCAGTCTCAGACATACCTTTTCCATCATCGATCACTTGGACCAATGTACGACCGGCGTCCTTTATATTCACCTGAATGTGTCCGGCGCCGGCATCCACCGCATTTTCTACCAACTCCTTTACGACAGAGGCAGGACGCTGGATAACCTCGCCCGCCGCTATCTGATTGGCAATACTGTCAGGAAGTAAATGAATTATATCACTCATTACATAAACAAGTACCAAAATATACCACCCAAAATAGCAGCGGCCAATAACAACTTCATGTTCTTATATGTCCGACTCCGGGAATCATGCCCGTTATCACGGCTCTTTTTCAGATGAGAAGTGCCTTCGACAAAGCTACCTTTGATTTCGGCTTTATAATCATCAATCGACAATTCTTCTTCCATGCCAATCTCACGCTTCACTTTGCGGATGCGATCTTCCATCGCCTCCTTATGAGGATCCCAATAGATTGGCTTATGATCGAACTGCCGAGGCTTCCGCACATTATAAAATGAGAATAATGCCATAGTCTTTTATTATTTGAAAAATTCTTTGCTAATGTACAAATTTATTGCTTCTCTTGGGTGATTCCGTCGCTTTTCTTTTCACCACCTCGTAAATGTCATCCCTATTCTTCGGACGCAGATAGTCGAACCAATAAAAATCTTTCAACATCTTTTGATCGGGTTTCAGATCCGGAATAGGAGTCATGCTGCCGACCGGACTCGGCCAGATTTTCAATTTATCCAGTTTATTGTCTTTCACCCAGATCGTCAAGAACCCACTCTTGGTCTCATTCATCCCGACCTTCGCCCCATCCTTTTCCAATGGATAAAAAATAGACTCGGCATTTCCCGCCACATCGATCTGATGAACGGCTTGTCCCTCAAAATAGGCTTTCAGGTCGTTCCCCTTCAACTGGTTATAGTAGCTCGAGTCGACATGCTGTGCCGCAAAAGCAAACTGGATCACATGGGCATATTCGATCGTACTATCATTCATATAAATCGCGATCGTATCGCCATACAGTTGATATTGTTCATTCCAGAGAACCGGTTCCGTATACATATATAATACAGAATCGCGCGTATTGAACTGCATGGAGTCACATACGCCTTGCATATCGATCCGATAGAAACGTACGCCGTAATAGGCCTTGATCTCCCGGTAGACGGAGTCGACCGTCACCATCTGCAACGTATCGGCATGCAAGAACAACGTATCGCCTTGTGAATACTCAAGGAAACGGGCACTGTCGGTTGCAAAAGCATATCCGGTCTGTTCATTATAATAACCATATTCGCCTTGCAGCGTCACATGCTGGGCCGTATCAATCAGGCTCATATTCCCATAGACCTCTCCCATACCCGTATCCCGATTATAGAAGATAGAGTCACCGATCAAGATCTTCTCACCCGATTCAACCTGGGACTGATCAAGCAAAAGGGATGTGTTGTTCACCGTATCATACCATCCTCTTGAAGTATGAATCGTGCCACTGTCCGAAACAATGACAGACGGCCCCAGGATGGTAGCCACCTTGGATTCTGTGTCATAATGCAAAGTATCGGAATACAATGTAAAGTCAGGGTTCTCAACCTGCACGCTGTCATTGAACACCGCCAACTTCGTCTCCGGAGAATATTGTCCGTAAAAAGAAGATAGTTGATTCAGAGAATCTACAATTAGCCCACCTTCAAAATAGTATCCGATATTCGGAATACGTTCATAATTGAGGCTATCCGTAAAGAGCGTCACCTGCCCGTTCTCCATCCGGACATTCTCGCGCAGATAAGCCACCTGCGTGTTTCCGTCATAAAAAAGATAATCTCCGTAGACGAACAAGGTGTCTCCCTGCTCCATCCGGACATTACTGAAAGCTTCGAGCGAATTGGTCTGCTCGAAAAAGTAAGCGCTGTCGCAATACATATATGAACTGTCATGCCGGAAACATACATCGCCGTTCAATATCTGCGCATCCGGCTTTACAGCCTTATCGAAAGATAGCGTATTGGAATGGATCAGGTATACCTTCGTCTTTTTGGGCGGGACAGTATCCGTCATAACCTGCAAACTATCGGCTGCCTTCAAGCTGTCCGGCGGGACGACTGTCACATCTTGTGCGGTAATAACAGTAGTATCTGCATGCACAATACTATCTTGGGCCTGTGCAAAGGCACAGACCGCCAACACAAAAAACAGACCTGTGAAAATAAATTTATTTACAGTCCTCATTCTTTAATCCAGCCGGGATACTGGAAATCACAATTACGCCAGCCGTCGCTGATACGCACATATGTGCTTTTCTGCTTCTTAATGATCCAGTCATGCAGCAGCTCTTCGCGTTTCCGAGATTCGACAATCGACTTCAAAGCCTGATAGTCATCCGATATATTTGCCTTATGCTGGTCCACTCTGGCTTTCAGTTTTACAATAGCAACAACTTCTTTCTGCTTATCGTTGATCATAGTGAAAGGTTTGGAGATATCTCCCACCTGCATCGTATAAACCATCTTACCGATTTCCTGTGGCAGTTCGGCCATCTCGAATTTCGGAGTGCTGTGGTTGTCACTTTCAAAGTTCTGGTTCACCATCAAACCTTTGTTATTTCTTGTATCCTTGTCAGCAGAGATAAAAGTTGCCGCTTCTTCAAATGTAAATTTCTTTGCTGTTAAGTCGTTATACAACGAATCCATACGTGTCATACACTCGTTCAACTCCTTGTCCGAAACTTTCGGCTTCAACAAGATATGGCGGCAGTTGATACGGTCGCCACGCTTTTCGATCAATTGGATAATATGATAGCCATATTCAGTCTGCACGATCTGGGAAATCTTCTTCGGATCCTTCAAGTTAAAAGCGACGTTAGCGAATTCGGGCAACAAACTTGTCTTACCCAAAAAACCCAGTTCACCGCCCCTTTTGGCTGATTCCGGATCTTCCGAATACAGACGGGCCAATGTCGAAAATTCATATTTCCCGCTGTTGATATCATCGGTAAACTGGCGAAGACGCGCCTTGATAGCATCCGTCTCCTCAAACGGGATCTTCGGTTCCATCGTGATAATCTGCACCTCGACAGTTGTCGGGATATTAGGCAGACTGTCTTTGGACAACTGGCTGTAATACTTACGGACTTCGGAGGGTGTCAACTTGATTTCACCGATCAGCTGGCGCTTCATCTGTTCCACAGTCTGTTGCTCCATGATCATTTCCTTACGTTCGTCCTTCAGTTGGGAAATCTTTTTACCGAAATATTCCTCCAGCTTTTCCTTAGATCCCATCTGGTTGATTGCGAAATTGATCCAACGATCCGTCTCCTGGATCACCTGGTTTTCACTCACTTCCACACTATCGATCTTCGCTTGGTTCAGAAACAGCTTCTGTATTGCCATCTGTTCGGGGAGCACGCAATAAGGGTCACCGTCAAAACGCTGTCCCTCGTTTTGCAGATATAAACGCTGGCTTTCGATGTCCGAACGCAAAATTGCATCATCTCCCACCACCCACACGATTTCATCGATCACATTATCCTGGGCATACACCACACAAGATAAACAGGCAAGAATGAATACTGTCAAAATCTTTTTCATCATGTACTTCTCTATAAGCTACCAATCACGGTTCCGTATAAAACTTGACGTCACCGCTCCTGACTGCATCATTATATAATTCTTCTTCAAATTTCTTCAAAAATTCCACCTTACGCCGATTTGTCAGCATCTCCACGATCTGCGCACTGGCATAGTCGTATGGCGCCACACTTCCCGCAGGCAGATATTCCTTAATATTCAACAGATAGCAATATGTACTATCCGAAACTTCGACAAACTTGTTTGCCCTCAAGAAGTCGTTCGCATTCGACACATGCACCGGAATATTGTCCATCACCTGGTCAAAATCCACCCATTTGTCGTAAAAGTAGTCATAAATACTGGCATTCTGTACACTATACTTCTCAATTTTTTCTAAAGAAGCCTCAGAAGTCGATCTATACCATCCCTTTACATCAACGAGGCCGGGGGCATCCACCGGGATCTTCAGGAAGAGACCTTTCACCAAAGCCTTGTCCAAGACAAATTTTTTCTGGTTTTCCTCGTAATAACTCAGCATGTCGCTTTCCTGAAACTCGGAAGAAAGCCTTTCTTTTATCAACTGTTCCTGATACCGATAGCGGATCAGCGAATGACGATATTCCTCCACCAGCTTATCCACTTCCGCCTTATCTTCTCCCTCCAAGTTGCGCAAGGCCACATCGTAGACCAAGGCATCTTTCACCCACTTCCTTTCCAAACTTTCGGCAAGCAACATACTGTCAGCCGAGGACAATCCGCGCGGGATCTGCTGTTTTATCTCCGAACGTCTCAAAGTCCGGTCCTTCACTTTTACCAACACATCCGCATCATCCACAGGCTGCGTTCCCTTACAAGAACACAGCAAAGATACGAATGCTATAAAAATGAAGCAATATCTCATATAACTTTCTCTTTATTATTTCTTTGTCATTTTACTCACTTTCTTCACCAGCTTCCAGTTTATCGTCACCGGGTATTTCCGGTTCAGCTGTTCGATCCACTCGGCTTCCGCCTTGGCTTGCTGGTCCATCGGCTTGTTCCAAACTTCCTTATTGCTGATGTCGAACAGCAAGATGCCATCCCGATACTCTTTCATAAGAAGATCGAACTCAGGATGTTTCGTAGTCAGATTCTTACGTTCGGCAGTAGTTACGATATCTCGGATAAAAAGATCGTAAACCTCCTGCATGAAATCTCCCGCATACGATTTCGTAGAGAACGGACAGCGCTGGATATAATAAGCGAACTCACTTTGGGGAAAATCCGTGCCATTCAGATGAAACAAAGTCTTGTTCATGTCTTTCGCCTTCTCGTAGAAAGCAGGATCGGACGGAAAATAGTCGTTGCACAAAGCTTGTAGTTCGGCATAAGCCTCGGGATAGAAGCAATATCCGTACTCTTTTTTCATTCGTTCATCAAACGCACCGTAATATTCGAAATTCCGTTCTCCCTGCGCCATCTGGCGAGACCAGGCCTTCTTCTTATCATCGAAAGAAGGAATACCTTTCTTCTCGATCAACTTTATAATGTGATAACCGAAACGTGTTTTCACCGGTCGGGACAATTCCCCCGGAGTGTTCAAAGCGAAAGCAGCCACTTCGAACGGCTCCACCATCTCGCCGACACCAAAAGCTGGCAACTCTCCTCCCCGCTTGGCAGAACCGGCATCAGACGAGTATTCTTTTGCCAACATGGCAAAGTCAGCTCCATCCTTCGCTTTCCGATAAACTTCTTCCGCACGAGCCAATGTTTCAGCCTCTCCAAACTTCACCGAATCTTTCTCAAACGGGATCAGGACATGCGCTACACGTACCAGCCCCGGATTTCGCCTGCGACTGTGTATTTTTATGATATGGAAGCCCATAGTCGTCCGAACCGGCAGAGAGACGGAACCGACGGGCAACGAATAAGCGACATTCTCAAAGGCTTTAACCGTCTGCATCGGCAGCAAACAGTGTACATATTCATAGCCGACATTTTCCTTATCGGCATCTTTCAGTTCTTTGCCGACAGCGGCAAAATCCTCTCCCGCTTGAATACGCTCATAGGCCTCGATCGCTTTCTGATATACCGGAACCGTATCTTTCGATAATGTACGTTGCGGCAAGCGGAACAGAATATGACTCAATTCCAGCACTTCTCCATACCGGTCATACACGGCACGTACAGCAGCTTCCTCTCCATCCTTATCCGACAGATAACTTGAAGTCAATTGAGCCCGATAGCTATCCAATTCATCTTTGAACGCTTTCGTCTTGTCCAGTCCCAAATCTTCCGCTTCCGCCACTTTCAGCTTGAAGTTCTTAAACAACTCCACGTATGCATTCACGGATTTACGGTCAGACAAATTAACTTCGCTATTCTTTTGTGCAATAAAAATAAATTCATCCAACGGGATCTGCTTTCCGGCTACCGTCATCACTACCGAATCGGCCGAAACTTGTGCATTTCCTGTCATACAAGCGAATACCAAAGATAATACAAGCAACTTCTTCATTAATCCTTCTTTTACCATATCACGATATCGTTTACAAAAATAACACTAATCTAACGGAGATGCAGCTTAAAAAGTACATTACCCCATTAAATTAGTGTTTTTTATAAATATAAAAACCGACATTCACTTTCAAAAGACAGGCGCCTTTTCATGAAACAGCTATTCCCACCTCTGCAAATCACTCGATTATTTTCTGCAAAAAACGGCTACAAAATAGGTAAAACCGGGAGGTTTTCATTGTCCGGCACGGTACTTTAGTTGCCGGACACCCCCATGTTGCTCCCTCTTACACCCGGATGTACCGGCTCTCTACACCCGGATGTTAAGGATGGTAACATGGGGGTGTTTACGGAATTATCTGCTTGCTTCTGCTAAAAAAAGAGAGGGCTTTTGTGGAATGAAGAACCGTATTTCGCTAATTTAATACCTGTTATATTCGTTTTTACATTTGTTTATTCGATTATTTTATATGCTTTTTCAAAAGCAAAAGAAGGCAATACACTGGTTTTCAATTACATGATAAAAGCACCCTGTTTCAGAAGTGATAGAGGAGTGATAGAGAAAAACACCCTGTATCACTGCCTCTGACGCTTGAATATTAATAGCTACAACCTTCGCAGTGATAGAGTGATAGAGGATTTGCAGAAAACTTCGTATGCAAATCACAACCTTGGAAAATTTTGATGCGGTTGCCCTGAAAGTGGCAGGAATCAATAATACGTCATCAAACGTCAATCCGTCCATGACCACTCTGTCTGCAATAAATGACATAGAACTTATGCCTTAAAAATTATTGCACACAAACTTACAAAACAATTGACAATTAACAATGGACATTTTTGTCGCCCATTGTCAATTGTCAATTATTTAATTTGCCATTTCCGACAGGAACTTAATGCGGACGAGGCGAATCTCTTCTTCCGTATAATCACCACCTAATTCTTCGATTGCATCTTCCAGATCGTCTGTTTCCGAATCCTTGAAGTATTCATAAATATCATCGATATGATCTTCGTCCATCACATCGTTCAAGAAGTAGTCGATATTGATACGGGTTCCAGAATAAACGATCGCTTCTATTTCGTCGAGTAGTTCGTTAAATTCCAATCCGTTCGTCATGGCTATTTCGTCTAACGCCACCTTACGGTCGATACGCTGGATGATCGAAACCTTCAATTTGGATTTATTGGCAACCGTACGAACCCGAAGATCTTCGGGACGTTCGATCTCGTTTTCTTCCACATGACGCTTAATCAGCTCAATGAACTCCTTACCATATCTTTTTGCCTTACCGGCTCCGACACCCGGAATATTCTGCAATTCTTCCAACGTTACCGGATAAGTAGTGGCCATCGCTTCCAGAGACGGATCCTGGAAAATAACGAAAGGAGGCACTTCCAGACGCTTGGACAACTTCTTGCGTAAATCCTTCATCATCGAGAAAAGGGCAGGATCGACCGCACAGGCGGCTCCACCGCGTACGGGAACTTCTTCTTCCTCTTCATCGAATTCGTTGTCTTCTGTAATCTTGAAAGAGACAGGTTTCTTTATAAACTCTTTTCCTTTTTCTGTAATCTTCAACAGACCGTAGTTCTCGATGTCCTTGGCCAAATATCCGGCAATCAATGCTTGACGGATAACGGCATTCCATGTCTTCTCTTCCTCATCCGAACCGGAACCGAAAATCTCCAGTTCATTGTGCTTGTAAGATTGTATTTCGGAGGTCTCGTTGCCGACCAACATGTTGACAATATATTCTGCCTTGAATTTTTCCTTTAACGTACCAACCACTTCGAGTACGGCGCTTAATAATTCCTTTGCTTCCACTTTCTTTTTTGGGTTCAAACAATTATCACAATTTCCACAATTTTCTTCCAGGTATTCTTCACCGAAATAGTGCAACAAGACTTTCCGTCGACATACGGAAGTTTCGGCATAAGCAGCAGTCTCCAGAAGCAACTGCTTACCGATCTCCTGTTCCGCCACAGGTTTTCCCTGCATGAATTTTTCCAATTTCTGCAAGTCTTTATAGGCATAAAAAGCGATGCACTGGCCTTCACCGCCATCACGGCCGGCTCGTCCGGTTTCCTGGTAATATCCTTCGAGGCTTTTGGGAATATCATAATGGATGACATACCGTACGTCGGGTTTGTCGATCCCCATACCGAAAGCAATGGTCGCAACGATCACGTCTGCTTTTTCCATTAGGAACGCATCCTGATTGCTCGAACGCTGCTGCGAATCCATACCGGCATGATAAGGGAGCGCCTTGATACCGTTTGCTTTCAGAATATCGGCAAATTCTTCCACCTTCTTACGGCTCAAACAATAGATAATACCGGATTTTCCCTCGTTGGACTTAATATATTTGATGATCTCGCGGTCGATATTCGCCGTTTTCGGACGAATCTCATAATACAAATTAGAACGGTTGAAGGAGGATTTAAAGACAGAAGCGTCAATCATTCCCAAGTTTTTCTGAATATCGTGCTGCACTTTCGGAGTGGCTGTCGCCGTCAAAGCAATCAACGGACGCTTGCCGATTTCGTTTATGATCGGACGGATACGACGATATTCCGGACGGAAATCATGCCCCCATTCAGAAATACAATGTGCTTCGTCCACTGCATAAAACGAAATATTGACTTGGCGCAGAAACTCCACATTTTCATCTTTGGTCAATGACTCAGGAGCCACGTAGAGCAATTTCGTCCGGCCATTACGGATATCGTCTTTTACCTGGTCGATAGCCGATTTATTCAAGGAAGAGTTTATGAAATGGGCAACCCCGTCCTCTTCGCTGAAATTACGCATGGCATCCACTTGGTTCTTCATCAGGGCTATCAAAGGAGAAATCACTATGGCCGTCCCCTGCATCATAAGAGAAGGCAGTTGATAACACAAAGATTTTCCTCCTCCGGTCGGCATCAACACAAATGTATCATTTCCTGCCAGTACATTTTCGATGATTGCTCTCTGATTTCCTTTAAAGGTATCAAAACCAAAATGTTTTTTGAGCTCTTCTGTCAAATTATCCTTCTTCGCCATACTATTCATATTTTAAAAACCGCCGTCAGGTCATCTGCAGACGGTTTACGTCCGATTTTTCAAACTTTTCCTTCGCATACTCCAACGTGACATGGAGTGTCTTTTCATTTGCAGACGGCATACTGTACATGGCATCCATCATCACAGCCTCCACAATGGAACGTAAGCCACGTGCTCCCAACTTAAACTCAAGTGCCTTATCGACTATAAATTCGAACACGTCTTCGTCAAATGTCAGTTCAATATCATCCATCGCAAACAATTTGATATATTGCTTGATGATCGAGTTCTTCGGTTCCGTCAAGATATTACGAAGCGTACTCCTATCCAACGGGTTCAAATAGGTCAAGATAGGCAGACGTCCGATGATTTCCGGAATCAGGCCAAACGATTTCAAGTCGGTTGGTGTAATGTATTTCAGCAGATTGTTGCGATCCACCTGCGCCGTGTTTTCGTTTGCGGCGTATCCTACTACACGTGTATTCAAACGCTGGGCGATTTTCTTCTCTATTCCGTCGAAAGCGCCACCACATACAAACAGGATATTTTTCGTATCCACGGCAATCATTTTCTGCTCCGGATGCTTGCGCCCACCCTGCGGGGGTACGTTCACGATGGAACCTTCCAAGAGCTTCAGCAAGCCCTGCTGCACACCTTCACCGCTTACATCACGGGTAATGGAAGGATTATCGCTCTTACGGGCGATCTTATCTATTTCATCGATAAATACGATACCACGCTGTGCCGCTTCGACATCATAATCGGCAGCCTGCAACAGACGGGTCAAAATGCTTTCTATATCCTCCCCTACATAACCGGCTTCTGTCAAGACCGTCGCATCTACAATGGCAAACGGGACATGGAGCAATTTGGCGATCGTACGGGCAAGTAGCGTTTTACCTGTCCCCGTAGCACCCACCATAATAATATTCGATTTCTCGATCTCAACATCATCCGATGTTACTTTCTGGATCAAACGTTTGTAATGGTTATACACAGCAACCGACAGATAACGTTTAGCGTCGTCCTGACCTATCACATATTGGTCCAGAAAAGTCTTAATATCCTCAGGCTTAGGCAGATCTTTCTGGTTTAATCCAAAAGAACTCCCCTTGCCAGGCATTTGTTCTTTTACTATTTCGTACGCTTGCTGTGCACATTCATCGCAAATAGCACCGGAAATCCCGTTAATCAACATATTAACGTCCCGGCTACCGCGTCCGCAAAACGTACAGCTATCGCCTGTTTTGGCCATTCCGTATTTGTTTTTTAAAGAGAGTACGTTAAAAGCTCCTGTTCCCGCATTCGATACAAGGGACAAGGGACTTTTAACGCAGCCCCTTACATTAATATTATTTATTACGAACCAGAACCTTGTCGATCATACCGTAAGCCAAAGCTTCCTCTGCCGTCATCCAATAGTCACGGTCACTATCGTGTTCAACCTTTTCATAAGGTTGACCTGAATGAGTTGATATGATTGTGTAGAGTTCCTTCTTTACTTTCAGGATTTCACGAGCCGTGATCTCAATATCCGAAGCCTGTCCCTGCGCACCGCCTAACGGCTGGTGAATCATCACGCGGGAATGAGGCAAGGCCATACGCTTGCCTTTCGTTCCGGCGACCAGCAATACCGCAGCAAAAGAAGCTGCCATACCCGTACAGATAGTCGACACGTCACTACTGATAAACTGCATCGTGTCATAAATACCATATCCTGCATAAACAGAGCCACCCGGAGAATTGATATAAATTGAAATATCCTTGCCCGGATCGCTTGAATCCAGATACAACAACTGTGCCTGGATTACATTTGCCGTATAATCGTCAACCTGTGTACCTAAAAAAATGATACGGTCCATCATCAACCGTGAAAAAACGTCCATCTGAGCAACGTTCAATTGACGCTCTTCGATAATCGTCGGAGATATGTAACTGCTGGTTATATTCATATAACTGTCCAGCGCATTACTGTTCATCCCTAAATGCTTCGTTGCATACTTTCTGAAATCTTCCATAATCTATAGTCTTATTGTGTTACCGAAAAGTCATAAAAAAAGGGATTCCTCTCTTACTTATCGGAATAACAAAGTTATAAATAAATTTCTGAAAGAAACAACTTATTTGCTGTCCGGTAAGATATTTTTTCGAGAGAAAGCCCTTTTTAGATAAAAAAGCTGCTGCTGCCGCTTTTTCAGGTAGTCTTATTCTTCAAAAAGTTTGTTGAATTCGTCGGCTGTCACCTCCTTGGTATCCAGTTCGACTTGTTCTTTCAACCAGCCTGCCAGTTTTTCTTCAACTGCACGGTCAATGATATTCTGCAGCGTCTGCTTGTTTTTCAAAATGTCTTTAGCATAGTTAGCCAATACGTCTTCCGGTACGGAAAGCATTCCATACTGGGCGAACTGGGCTTTAGCTACACGTTTAGCGAAGCCTTCGATATCAGCATCTTCAACTTTCAATCCGTTTTCCTTCACCAGATTTTCTTTGATCAGCTGATATTTCAAGTCTTCTATGATCCGAGGATATTCTTCGTCGATCTTTTCTTTCGTATTCTTTTCATTGGCAACCAGCAACCAACGCTTTAACAGGTCTTCGGCAAACGAAAGTTCACCGGCCTTCTGAACCAGCAGGTCACGGGCATCGACCAAGAACTTGAAGTCGCTCTGCGGAGTGAACTGCTCAGCCAAAGCTTCGCGGATCTTGTTCTTGAATTCTTCTTCGCTGGTAACAACGCCTTCACCGAAGACTTTGTCGAACAATTCCTGGTTCAGCTCTGCATTCTTATGACGAGTCACCTCCGTGATTTCAAAGCTAAAATCGCCTGTGATACCACTGACGGCTTCCTTATTCACTTTCAAGAAAGAAGCGATTTCTGCTTCTGCACCTTCGTAGGCCTTATTCGGATTGAATACGATCACAGAGTTCTTCTTTGCACCGATGAATTTAGCTTTTTCAGCTTCATCCTTTATGTACATCGGCATCAAAACAGCCTCTTCAACAACGATACCGCCTTCTTTCGGAGAACCGTTTTCCAGTTCGGCTACCGTACCTTTCACCAAGTCTTTTTCTTCTACATCCTCAACCTGGTCGTACGTTCCGAAATTAGCCTGGTAAGCCTCGACTTGTTTGCCGATCATTTCGTCGTCGATATTCACCTGGTAATAAGGAACCTTGTCATTTTTGGACAATTCGATCTTGATTTCCGGAGCCAGCGCTACATCAAAACAAAATTCGAAGTCTTCCTGAGTATCGAAGTTGATTTCTTTCTGTTCAGTTTCGTTAGGCAGCGGTTCGCCCAAAATGTTCAGTTTGTTTTCACGGATATAGTTGTACAGGTTTTCAGAAACCAATTTGTTGATTTCTTCGACCAACACATGCTTGCCATACATTTTCTTTACCATACCCATTGGGACCATCCCTTTACGGAAACCCGGCATCTCTGCTTTCTGACGGAAGCTGCGAAGGCTCTTTTCAACCTTGTCTGCATAGTCAGCTTTCACTATTTCCAATTTCACAATGCCTTTTGTAGCATCAATGTTTTTAAGCGAAACGTTCATTCTGAATGATTTATTTAATTAATAGTCTTGTTCGAATTTTAGGGTGCAAAATTAGACTTAATCTTTTAATCTCGCAAATTGTTTGCTTAAATTGTTATAACCGAGATGAATTTAGGAGCAATATTATTTTTTTCAGGATAAATTGTTGTTTATCTAAAATAAATGTATTCCTTTGCGATGTGAAAGGGCATTAACCTTGAACGGACCTAACATTGTTTTTTATTTCTTCATTTACTCGTTACTTGTCGAATATCTCTCACTGTTACGAAATTCCGGTTTACTACTTTCATTGAAGTAACAATTTTATTTTTTAATTTCTATTTTTATGAACATCTATGTTGGAAACCTGAACTATCGTGTTCGGGAAGATGATTTGAAACAAGTAATGGAAGAATACGGTACGGTTGAATCCGTAAAGATCATCAAAGACCGTGAAACAGGCAAATCAAAAGGTTTTGGTTTCGTTGAAATGCCGGACGATGAAGCTGCGAAAAAAGCAATCGCCGAGTTGAACGAAGCTGAATATGAAGGCCGCCAGATAGTAATAAAAGAGGCTCGTCCTAAATAATTACTTTTCCGGGAAAAAATAAGAAACTTCTGCTTATCTTTGAGCAGAAGTTTTTTTATGCTCAAAAATATGTTCTTAAAAGGTATATATGCCGGAAAACCGGCCATCTTCCAATTGACCGTCCTGCTTCTCCTGATTCTGGCAGGCGCAGTTTTCTCATCGCTGATTGCAATGGGATTCTTCTATATGATCTATGGTCTGCACGCCGATATTACGCAGTATTCGGACATGATGCGCCTGTTGCAACTTATTTCAGCCCTCGGCACATTCCTCTTTCCTGCATTGGCACTTGCGTGGCTGTGCAGCTACAATCCGAAAGAATATCTGTCGATCGGGAAAATGCCTAAAGGACACATATTGCTTCTCACATTTCTCAGTATATTTTTGATCACTCCTTCCATCAGCCTGACCGGAATACTGAATAAGCAGATGGAATTGCCATCTTTTATGGAACCCATAGAAAACTGGATGCGGTTACAAGAGGAAACGGCCGAACAACTGACTCTGAAATTGTTGGCCGGAAGAGGGATCATAACTTTGTTTTTTAACCTGATCGTTATCGCGGTAGCTGCCGGCATTACGGAAGAATTCCTTTTCAGGGGCGCTTTGCAACGGATAATCGGGAAATGGACGTACAATCATCATATCATCATCTGGAGTGCAGCCATCATTTTCAGTACCTTCCACATGCAGTTTTTCGGCTTCCTTCCACGTATGCTGTTAGGAGCTTATTTCGGATATTTACTTTATTGGACCCGGAACATCTGGATACCGGTATTTGCCCACTTCGTTAATAATGCAATTGCTGTCATCAGCATGTCGGATGCCAAATTAAAAGACAACGAATTCATTACCGGAGATATTTCCACACAGAATTTGTTGCCCTACACAATCGTGGCGATCGTTGCGTTATTTTTCTTTGTCCGTTGCTGTCGGAAATTGAAAATTATCAGATCGTCTAATCTTAATTCTTAAAAGTCTTTTTTGCGGAGAACAAAATCCTTACCCAGATATTTTTCACGCACAATTTCATTTTCGGCCAACTGCTCGGCAGTTCCCTGAAAAAGCACTTTTCCTTCGAACAGCAGATAGGCACGGTCACAGATACTCAAAGTCTCGTATACGTTATGATCTGTGATCAGAATCCCGATATTCTTATGTTTCAGCTTTGCGACAATGCTCTGGATATCTTGTACGGCAATCGGGTCTACCCCGGCAAACGGTTCGTCAAGCATGATAAATTTCGGATCGATAGCCAGACAGCGAGCGATCTCTGCACGCCGGCGTTCACCTCCGGACAACTGGTCGCCCAAATTCTTCCGCACTTTATTCAGACCAAATTCGGCAATCAGACTCTCCAATTTTTCTTTCTGGTATTCGGATGTTGTCTCTGTCATTTCCAATACGGAACGAATGTTATCCTCCACCGTCATTTTACGGAAAATAGACGCCTCCTGAGCTAAGTAGCCAATACCATTACGAGCGCGTTTATACACCGGAAACTTCGTGATCTCCATATCGTTCAAGAATATCTTTCCTTCATTGGGAGTCACCAACCCTACCGTCATATAGAAAGTAGTCGTTTTCCCAGCTCCATTAGGGCCGAGCAATCCCACGATCTCTCCCTGCTTCACATTGATCGAAACATGATTTACAACGGTACGTGTCTTATATTTTTTAACGAGGTCCTCCGTACGGAGCACCATTTGTTGTTCGTCTGCCATATCCAAAATCTTTGCCACAAAGAAACGGAATTAATTCCTTCTATACAAATCGTTCACTACGCTTTTATTGACTTACAGCCCAGTTTAGATTAAATACAAACCAGAAGTATCAAGCCTGAAATGAACAGTTGTTCCCAGAATTGCGTTATATTTGCAGACTGTAATTGAATAGAAACATAAAATAATGAATAAAGCATTACATCAAGTAGGTGAATATGTCATGTTGATGGGGAAATGCATCTCCGTACCCAACCGGTGGAGCATGTTCTTTAAGCAGTTGATAAAGGAAATATATAAATTAGGAGTCGATTCCCTTTGGATCGTTGTCATCATTTCCATTTTTATCGGTACGGTTATTGCCATCCAGATTTCACTGAATATCAGTTCGCCGCTCATTCCTAAATTTACGATAGGATATACAACGCGTGAAATTATCCTGCTGGAATTTTCTTCTTCCATCATGTCGTTGATTCTGGCGGGTAAAGTCGGCAGCAACATTGCCTCCGAGATCGGGACCATGCGTGTGACGGAGCAGATCGACGCGATGGAGATCATGGGAGTCAACTCCGCCAATTTCCTGATCCTGCCGAAGATGGTCGGTATGATGACTTTCATTCCGGTATTGGTTATCTTCAGTATGTTCACCGGTATTTTGGGAGGTATCGCAGCCAGCCATTCCACGGGCACAGGTATGACTCCCGCCTCTTTCGAATATGGTTTGCAGTTCTATTTCAATGAGTTCTACATCTGGTACTCCATCATTAAATCCGTCGTGTATGCGTTTATTATTTCATCCATAGCCGCCTATTTCGGTTATAATGTGAAAGGCGGTGCACTGGAAGTAGGCAAAGCCAGTACGAACGCAGTCGTTATGAGCAGTATCATGATTCTGCTGGCCGACGTGATCTTAACCAACTTAATGCTGACATAAAAAATGGTAGAAGTAAAACATATCACCAAGTCCTTTGAAGGACGCGTTGTCTTGAATGACATCAGCGCCGTCTTCGAAACGGGAAAAACAAACCTGATTATCGGGCGAAGCGGCTCCGGGAAAACGGTTCTTATCAAAAATATTATCGGGCTGATGCGTCCGGATTCGGGAGAGATTTTGTATGACGGCCGTGACTTGACATCGATGGATAAGCACGAATTGAACATGTTGCGCCGTGAAATGGGTATGCTGTTCCAAGGATCGGCCTTATTCGACAGCATGACGGTGTTGGAAAATGTCATGTTCCCGCTGGATATGTTCTCAAACGACACTTACAAAGACCGCCTGAAACGTGCCCAGTTCTGTCTGGATCGTGTGAACCTGTCGGAAGCCGGCCACCTCTATCCTTCTGAGATCAGTGGCGGTATGATGAAACGTGCCGCTATTGCCCGCGCCATCGCCCTGAACCCGAAATATCTGTTCTGTGACGAACCGAACTCCGGCCTGGACCCCAAGACTTCGCTGATTATCGACGACCTGATCCACGATATCACCGCCGAATACAAAATGACGACTATCATCAACACACATGACATGAACTCCGTCATGAATATCGGTGAAAACATTATCTTCATCAAAGAAGGCGTAAAAGAATGGCAGGGGAACAGCAAAGAGGTTATTACTTCCAAGAACAAAGCATTGAACGATTTTATCTTCGCTTCAGACTTGTTCCGCAAGGTTAAAGAAGTCGAGGAAGAAGAGTTAAAAGAAGAAGAACTGAAAGCAAAGTAAAAAATTATCCGATGCCCATCGGATAAAAAAACAATGGGCATCGGATCGGAAAGAGATAGGCATCGGATTAATATCCGAACAATTCTTCCTGTGTCAGTTTCTGAATCGGACCATATTGTGACAAACCTTTCAGATCGAGATCCTTTTCATCGCCTAATACACAATAGATATAGGTACGCCCTTTCACCCATTTTTCCTGGAATGCCTTGATTTCAGGCAATGTCATTGTCTGCGCCTTCTCGAACAGTTCTTTACGACTGTCCGTGTTCAGACCTAAATCCTGGGCATTCAGATAAGACCAAAGAACATCCGATTTGGTAATACGCTCCGTACGCAAACGGGTAATGAGAGCATCTTTAGCCAAGTTGAACGCTTTTTCTGATTCCGGCATATTATTGATAATTTCATCGAAAGCTTTCATCGCATCAATCATCTTATCATTCTGAGTCGCAATGAACGTACGGTAGACATACGGATATTTCAGTTTGGACGGAGTAATAAGGAAAGCTCCTGCAGAATAAGCCAGCCCACGCGATTCACGCATTTCCTGAAATACGATCGCGTTCATGCCGCCACCGAAGTATTCGTTATACATATTCAATGTAGGTTGGATAGCCGGATCGAACTTTTCACCTCGGTTAGAGACAGCAGAGAAATAAATCTGTTTAGCATCATACTGTGCAAGCAGAACTCTATTTTCAGGAGTTTCCTGCTGGCTAAACTCAATTGCTGCCGGAACCGGTTGCAACTGTTCAGGGACATTATGATATTGTTTGATGATGTCCAGAACGGCCTGTGGTTTTTCCGGACCATAATACAAAATCTTATGATCGAATGAGTTGATCTTATGAATGCGATCGACCAGTTCCTGCGGGTCCATCTGCTGCAACTCGGCAGTTGTCAGCACATTTGTAGCAGGAGACTTCGGCCCCCAGATAGCATACTGGATCAGTTTGTTGAAATTCTGTCCCTGGTTCAATTTAGCATCAGTCCTTTTTTTCAAGATATCACCTGCAAGGTTTCCATAAGCCTCCTTATTAACCTGTGCATCGGCCAAGATCTCTTCAAACAGAGCCATTGCCTTCGGCATGTTCTCTTTCAAACCTTCCAGCATCACATATGTGCGGTCTGAACCAGGGAATACATTGAAATAACAAGCCAGTTTGTAAAATTCTTCATTGATTTCCTTCAGACTCATTTTAGATGTGCCCAAATACTTCATATATTCGAAAGCGGTGCCCATTGCCTTATCATTATTCGTACCCATATCGAATACATACATCAGAGAGAAGAGATCATTGGAAGTATTCTCCTTATACAATACCGGAATATTGGATTGGGCGGTCAGTTTTTGCAAATCCTTACTATAATCCAAGAATACCGGTTCGATCGGAGCCACTTTTGAAGCCTGTATTTCTTTCAAGAACAGACTTGAACTATCGCGATTCATCACGATCGGAGTGATTTTAGGTTTGTCGATCTTCTTTTCGTTCGGGTCTTTACCTTGTCTTTTATAGATGAGCGCATAGTTGTCACCGAAATATTTGTTGGCAAAATCGACGATCTGCTGCTTTGTCACTTTGCTCATGCGATCTAACGAAGCGACTTCATCTTTCCAATCGACACCGTCGATGAAAGAAGAGACAAACATATCGGCACGACCGTCGTTACGATCCATCCGGTACATTTGCATCAGTTTATAGTTATTGATAGCAGCTTCCAGCAAGCCTTCGTCAAACTCACCTTTCTTTAGCTTATCAATTTCAGCCAGGAATAGGTCTTTTACTTCATCCAAAGTCTGTCCCTGTTTCGGACGACCACTAATAACAAATGCATTATAATCGGACATTCCGTATGTTCCGGCATAACAACTTAGTACTTTCTGTTGCTGAACCAAATCGATATCCAACAAACCTGCTTTACCGTTATTAATAATTTCGCCTGTCAGATTCAGCAAATCCTGGTCAGGAGAAGCAGCTCCCGGGAAACGCCAACCCAAAGTCACATTTTCAGCATCGACACCCAACACTTCTTTTATAACCGGTGCTTTAATCGGAGACTCATGCGTTACTGGCAACTTCGGCAGATTGGGGTTCGGTTTCAAATGGCCAAAATATTTATTGATCGTCTCGATCATCTGGTCCGGATCAAAATCACCGGACAGACAGATTGCCATATTATTAGGGACATACCAAGTTTTATGGTAGTTTTTGATATTCGTGATAGACGGGTTCTTCAGGTTTTCCTGTGTTCCGAGAACAGTCTGCGTCCCGTATGGATGATCGGGGAAAAGAGCGGTCAGAACAGCTTCATACACTTTACGGCCATCACTGGTAAGAGACATGTTCTTTTCTTCGTACACAGTCTCAAGCTCCGTATGAAAGCCACGGATTACATTGTTTTCAAAACGGTCCGCCTGTATCTTGGCCCAGTTGTCAATCTGGTTGGAAGGAATATCTTCCACGTAGACCGTTTGGTCAAAGCCGGTATACGCATTTGTTCCAGTTGCACCAATAGCAGACATCAGTTTATCATATTCGTTCGGAATTGCCAATTTCGAAGCCTCATAAGAAACACTGTCGATCTGATGATAAATAGCCTGGCGTTCTGCCTCATCAGTAGTCTTACGATACACCTCAAAAAGCTGTTCGATCTGATCGAGCATCGGTTTTTCCTGTTCGTAATTCTGCGTGCCGAACCGCTGAGTTCCTTTAAACATCAAGTGTTCAAAATAGTGTGCCAGACCGGTCGTTTCGGCAGGATCGTTTTTACCTCCCACGCGAACGGCAATATACGTTTGAATACGTGGGGTCTCTTTATTCACAGTCATATACACTTTCAGGCCGTTATCCAAAGTATAGATACGGGCTTTCAGAGGATCGTTCGGGACCGACTCGTATTTAAACGGGGAAGTCTCTGCACATGCAGTTGCCAAAAGGAGAAGAAAGGCTAACTGAAGAAACTGAATCGTTTTACGCATAAATTTTAGATTTAGATAATTACATGCGTCAAATATATGCAATTTAAAATAAAAATAGCTCTTATCCGAAAAAAAACAGAACAAGAGCCGATTTTTTCGGATAGGAGCTAATATATGCTCGTACAAAGATTATATTTACATTAAAGGCCGAACGCTTCTTTTACTTTATCGACATAATCCAGTTTTTCCCAGGTAAACAGTTCCACTTCGCAAACGGTCGGTTCCGGATTATAACGAGAAGTAAATGTTTTTGTCACAACCTGCGGTTTACGTCCCATATGACCGTAAGATGCAGTTTCCAGATAGATCGGGTTACGCAATTTCAAACGTTCCTCGATTGCTTTCGGGCGCATGTCAAACAGATTCCAGATCTTTTCTGCAATCTCTCCGTCTGTCATTTTCACGTTAGCACGGCCGAATGTATTCACGAAGATATTCATTGGCTTAGCCACACCGATCGCATACGAAACCTGTACTAGCATTTCATCAGCCACGCCAGCGGCAACCAAATTCTTTGCAATATGACGAGCAGCATAAGCAGCAGAACGGTCTACTTTCGAGGGGTCTTTTCCAGAAAATGCTCCACCACCATGAGCTCCCTTGCCACCGTATGTATCAACAATAATCTTACGACCTGTCAAACCGGTATCTCCATGAGGACCACCGATCACGAACTTTCCAGTCGGATTCACATGATAGATAATATCATCATTGAACAAAGCCTGAACATGAGCCGGATACTGAGCCTTTACGCGCGGGATCAGTATACTCTTGACATCTTCTGCGATCTTTTTCTGCATAGCCAAGTCCGCTTCTTCCTGTGTGATACCTTTTGCAGTGATAAATTCATCATGTTGTGTAGAAACAACAATCGTATCGATGCGTAGCGGTTTTCCGTTATCATCATATTCAATCGTCACCTGACTCTTTGCATCCGGACGGAGGTAAGGCATCAGGTCGTTTTCATTCTTACGTATCTCGGCAAGCTCCCACAACAGGCTGTGTGAAAGATCCAATGCCAGAGGCATATAGTTTTCTGTTTCGTTAGTGGCATAACCAAACATCATACCCTGGTCGCCCGCTCCTTGATTATAAGGATCTTCGCGCTCGACACCACGGTTAATGTCGCCACTCTGTTCATGGATAGAAGAGAACACGCCACATGATTTCGCTTCAAACTGGTATTCGCTTTTCGTATAACCAATTTTTTCGATCACGTTACGGGCTACATCCTGTACATCCACGTAAGCACTTGATTTTACTTCTCCAGCCAAGACAACCTGTCCAGTTGTAACAAGGGTTTCGCAAGCAACTTTAGAGTTCTTGTCATAAGCCAGGAACTCATCCAGCAAAGCATCCGATATCTGATCGGCTACTTTATCGGGGTGCCCTTCAGACACCGATTCGGAGGTGAATAAATAACTCATTGTTTTTTGAATTGACAATCGACAATTGACAATTGACAAGTAATGGAGCGATCCAATAAAGCCAACAGACAATTTACAATTGACGGTTAATAAATCAAATGAATGGATTGACGAGGGGAAATTTGCTTTGCCGGACGGCAGTTAAAAAGGGCTTGTTTTTAGCATTTTTTCCTGTGGTTGCAAGCAATACAAATCTATCCACATCAATTCGCATGCAAAAGTACGAAACAATTGATAATTGACAATTGATAATTGACAATTATTTTTTCTTTTTAGTGTTACGCAGTGCTTTTTTATACTTGAACTCAGCTCTCATCTTGGCAGCACCCGATTTATGCGTACCACGCAAGAAGTCCGAAAACTTAATCTTTTTCTCTCCGGCATTTTCGTCTTTTCCCTTTTTCTTAAAGACCATGCCACCACCGGTCAATATCTTTTCAAAATCATTCATAATCGTTCTTTCAAATCTATTATACGTTCTTTCAACACAGGATGCACGACAAACGGAGCTATTTCGGCCAAAGGTTCCATCACGAACTTCCGTTCATGCATAAGAGGATGCGGCAAGGTAAGCTCCGGTATCTGCAAAACCTCGTCCTCATACAGAAGGATATCGATATCGATAATACGGTCATGATAGACTCCGCTGCTTTTTTCCGCGCGCCCCAATTCTTTTTCGATCCGCTGGGTTATCCGCAATAATTCCAACGGAGAAAAAGAAGTCTTCAATTTAACAGCCGCATTCAAGAAAAAGTTCTCCGACTCGAACCCCCACGGTTCCGTTTCATAGAAACCGGAAAGGGCGAGAATATCTCCCACCCTTTCAGCCAGCAATGCTGCAGCTGTTATCATGTTCCGTCGCTTATTCCCTATATTGGTTCCCAAGCCCAGGTATGCAATCGCCATAAGTACCCGTTTTTACAGGATCAACATGGCATCGCCATAAGCACCGAAACTATATTTTTCTTTCAACGCCACGTCATAAGCATCCATAATCAGATCATATCCCCCGAAAGAAGCTGTCATCATCAACAAAGTTGACAACGGCATATGGAAGTTTGTGATCATGCTGGACGCCACACTAAAGTCATACGGCGGGAAAATGAACTTATTGGTCCACCCTTCAAACTCTTTCAGGTGGCCATCCGTACTGACAGCCGTTTCGATAGCACGCATCACGGACGTACCGACCGCACAAATCTGTCGGCCGTTATCCTTTGCCGTATTCACGATGTTCACGACATCTCCGTTCACGACCATCTGCTCAGAATCCATCTTATGCTTGGTCAGATCTTCCACATCGATTTCGCGGAAGTTGCCCAGACCGGAATGCAATGTCAGGAAAGCGAACTGGCAATCCTTGATCTCCAGACGCTTCATCAGCTCACGGCTGAAATGAAGACCTGCAGCGGGAGCCACAACTGCACCTTCTTCCGTCGCAAAAATATTCTGATAACGATCTTCGTCATCCGGTTCTACAGGACGGTCGATATATTTAGGCAGCGGAGTTTCCCCCAATGCGTACAATGCCTTTTTAAATTCATCATGGTTCCCGTCATAAAGGAAACGCAAGGTACGGCCGCGTGATGTCGTATTGTCGATCACTTCAGCCACCATCGAATCATCTTCACCAAAATACAATTTATTACCGATACGGATTTTACGGGCAGGATCGACCAATACATCCCAAAGACGGAGATCTTCGTTCAGTTCACGCAACAGAAAAACTTCGATACGAGCCCCGGTCTTTTCCTTATTTCCGTATAAACGGGCAGGAAAAACCTTCGTGTTATTGAAGATGAATACATCTTTTTCTCCAAAATAGCCAAGCAAGTCTTTAAACACTTTATGCTCGATCTCTCCGGTCTTGCGATTGACAACCATCAATCTGGACTCGTCCCTGTTCTTTGCCGGATGGAGAGCGATCAGCTCCTGCGGTAAGTTAAATTTGAATTTCGACAGCTTCATAATATAATTTCTATTTTTATTTTATTCTTATCATTATCAATCCTCACAATCCTTTCCGATTATGATATTTTCATCTAAAAAGGCATCGATATCATCGGGAGACATACATTTGGCCAGTGTGATGTCTCCGATACGAGTCCGTTCGAGAGCTATCAGATGAGCACCCGACTGAAGGGCAACACCGATATCACGTGCCAAAGCGCGAATATAAGTGCCCTTGCTGCAAACCACCCGTATCTTTATTACCGGCAGATCACACTCCAACAGTTCCATTTCATCGATCACAAGCGTCTTGGACTTCAATTCCACTTCTTCACCCTTGCGAGCCAACTCATACGCCCGCTTACCATCCACCTTGCAAGCCGAAAACACAGGTGGAATCTGCTGAATCGTTCCCACGAACGACTGTAGTACCTTCTCTACTTCCTCACGGGTAATATGTTCTGTCGGATATACTCCGTCTATCTCTTTTTCCAAATCAAAAGAAGGCGTCGTTTCCCCCAACTTCAAGGTAGCGACATACTCCTTTGTCTGATACTGAAATTCATCGATCCTCTTAGTGGCCTTGCCCGTACAGACAATCATTACCCCTGTCGCCAGCGGATCCAAAGTTCCGGCGTGTCCCACTTTTATCTTTTTCACCTTCAGCTTCCGCGATAATTTATACCGGAACTTGTTCACCAGATCAAATGAAGTCCACTTTAAGGGCTTATTGAAATATAATACTTCTCCTGCTATAAAATCCATTCTTATTTAAGTAACGTACAGGCAATCGTAACCAAACCTGCAATTGCACAATAGATGGCGAAATAAATCAGTTTTCCCTTCTTTACGATATTAATCATCCATTTACAGGCGATACATCCCGATACGAATGCAGCAATAAAACCGACCACCAATGACAATGCCGGAATATCACCTGCTACCGCTTCGCCTTTTACCGCTTTCATGACATCCAACAACGCTTCACCCAAAATCGGAGGAATAACCATCAAGAATGAGAACTGGGCCAGTTTTGCCTTATTGTTTCCCAATAACAAACCAGTCGCAATCGTTGTTCCTGAACGGGAAAGCCCCGGCATCACGGCACACGCCTGAGCCAAACCGATGATAAAGGCATCTTTCATCGAGATACTTTCTTTCTGGCGGGGTTTGGCATAATAAGAAAATGCAAGTAACGCAGCCGTCAGCAACAACATACAACCGACAATCAGCAATCCCGACCCGAAAATATCTTCCACCGTATCCTTGAAGAATACGCCTACAATACCAATAGGAATCATAGAAATCAGGATATTGATCACATAACGAGTTTCTGCATTCATCTTGAACTTAAACAAACCACGGAATATCCATTCGATCTCTTTCCACAAAATCACCAGCGTACTAAACACGGTCGCCACATGGACAACAATCGTAAATGCCAGATTTTCTTCTCCTTGAATACCGAACAGAGCAGAGCCGATAGCCAAATGTCCGCTACTGCTGACCGGCAGGTATTCCGTTAATCCCTGAACAATCCCCAGCACTAAAGCCTCAAACCAACTCATTCCGCTACTTCCTTATTTTTGCTGTTTTTTAAAATTCCGAAAATCATCAATACGAAGCCGATCACTGTCACAGCCGGAGCCACAACAATACGGCGGGAACTGAAAATCTCAGGATTAAAACCTGTCGGATCCTGCGAACCGCCACCACTCATCAACATAAAACCAATCGCGATAACAGCAACAGCAACAGCGATCAAAATAAAATTTTCTTTTCCAAAAGCAAAATCTCTCTTAGCCATACATTTATATATAATATAGTTTATCAACACCCATTCGTAAATACTTGTTCACCGCAAAGACAGTAGCCGTAACCGAAAGCAGGATCCCCATTATCAATACACCGGCATAAACAATTATCAATACTTTAATATCCAGCAACTGGACGAAGCCAGATAATTCGTTTTGTAAATAATACAACGCTCCCGTCAACATTAATATTGCGAAAATGGACGCAAAAATACCACTGACCACATTGTACCGCACAAACGGCCTTCTGATAAAACCAGGTGTAGCCCCCACCAACTTCATCGTATGGATCAGAAAACGTTTGGAATAAATCAGCAAACGGATCGTGTTACTGATCAGCACAAACGAGATTGCCATCAACATTACGGCAAGTGTAAGCAAGATCAGGCTGACACGTTTCACATTGTCGTTCACCATCTGCATCATGTCTTTCCGGTAAAGCAGATCTGAAACGGAAGTATATTTTTTTATTTTCTTTTCGATCAATTGCAAGCTGTCGACATTAGCATATTCCGAATGCAATTTCACTTCAATGGAAGCCTGTAGCGGATTAAAGCCCAAGAACGTTTCGGGATTTTCCCCCAACTCCTCCTCAAGTTCCTTGACAGCCTGTTCTTTCGATATATATTCGGTCGATTTGATATAAGGCAAGGCATCCAGCGTCTTCTGCATCTTCTTTATATCCGCCTCTTTCTGATTATCTTTCAGCACGATCGAAAATGAAATGTTCTCCTTCACATATACGGAAAGTTTGTTTCCCAACAACCCTATCAGAAAAACGAGCCCCAGCAGAAACAGTACCAATGAGATACTTATAATGGAAGTCAGACGAGAATTAAAGAAAGAAACAGAACTAACCTTTTTACCTTCAGCCATTAGACGTAACCTTATTGTTATTAAATAAAGCGAGGAGATGCGTTCAGAGAACACACCTCCCAATTTTTCTGCAAAAGAACGAATAATTTATGAGATAGTGATTACTTTACAATTCTTTAACTACAAGTCACCGAGCATAGATGGATAAAAAGTAGCATGCTTATCTTAAACAAACGAAGAGACTGTATCCATACACATAGTGTATTTCGACACAGCCTCTTGTTTTTTTAACTGCCTTCGACCTTCACAGGCTACTGGCAGAAGAACTTTATTTCAATACTTTAGTATTAATAATACGATCGCTTGTTCACCTGTCGCAGGATAATTGCCGTTATTTGTAGAGATGCACCGCCGTGCATCTCTACGGCGCACGATCTTATTTAGAATTATTTGATTATAATTGTAATGTTATTATTCTGAGATTACTTTACAATTGCTTTTACAGCGTCTTCACCTTCAATAGCAACTACAACTACACCAGCAGGAGCAGCGATAGTAGCATTATCAGAAGTAACCACTGTATTAGCGACTGTCTGGCCTAAGATGTTAGTGATAACCACTTTCTTGCCGGCAGCACCTGCAACTGTGATCTGGCCGTTACCGGCGATGACTGTTACAGAAGATACTTCTACGTCTTCGTTTGCAGTAGCATCACCACCGTTTACACCTTCAGTCAAACCAAAGATAGCAGCCTGGTTCAATACTTCACTCCAACTCATCTTATCATAGTACTCCGAACCAGCAAGGTTGTCACCTGTATTGTGGTCGCCCTTATCTGTATCGTCAGAAATCTGAGCCAAAACAGGAACACCATTCTGTAATTTCACCCATGCACCTTCGAATGAACCGATACCAGAAAGATGTTCAATCGTACCATCTTCTTCATTTTTCATTCCATAATCGAAAGATTCCAGCAAGAAACCGTCATTTTCCGTATCGCCGACATATCTCAAAGAGAATGCAGCATTGTTGTGTTCGCCATTCAGATCGACAATGTCATAAACAACGCCCAAACTGTCTTTTGACAGATAAGGAGGAAGAACGTACGATGTACCATCCACATCCTTAACAGAGATAGAAGCCAGCGTGTAAGGAGCTTTCAGCACATAAAGAGAATCACCGCGATGAACAGCCTCTACAAATGCCAGTCTTACATAGCCGTCAGACATAAACTTGTCTGTAGCAGAAACTTTATCGATAGAAGTACGAACAGAATCGTTCAAGTTAACCAAGAAACGACCGCTTACATAACCCGGATAAGAAACAGCATGGTCACATCCCGGATTGATACCGTGTTTTTCTGTAATGCAATATGTGTAAGCAGGTACGCTATCTGCTGCTGTTACAAACAAATACTGCGGCATGCGTGCATTGGATTTTGCAACTTTGTCGACATAGAAAGAATAGCTCTTGTCTGCACCTGTGTTCAAGTTTTCATGAGACAGATAGTTCAGGCCCGGAGTTTCATCTTCATACAAATAACCGCCTGTGCGATCCACACCTAATTTCAAGCCTTTTTCTTTGTTGTTTACCAAATTGCTATAAGCTGCTCCGATTACGTCGTCACCTTCCAGATTTGCATACAAAGGACGAGGATCTCCTGCCAATTTGAATACATCAGATGATGTGCTGCACAAGTTGTCAACCTTCGTCAAGAAAGTAGATGCTTCTACTACCAACTTTCCAGCTGTGGTATTGACATTTTTCAAAGATCCGGTTTCTACCCCTACTGCATTTACCAAAGAGTAATAATGATCTTCACCTACGTGATTATTGTTCTTCAGATAGAACAAAGCCCAAGTCAAACCATCCTTACCAGCCTGGATATCTTTTTCGTCAGCAACTACGTAGCGGTGCATATGATCCAAGGCTACATAAGTATGATCGTTGTCTATTTTGTTTGTATCTTTTACCTTAACAGCGTAAACAGCTCTCTTCAAAGTGTCAATGCCAGCCAAGCCCGGTTGAGTAGTCTTTTGTGCCGGAGTATAACCATAATCCGTAGCTTCACCGATCAAGTGCAATTCGAACATAGTCGGATCTTCTTTCAACAAACCTAAGTTCTTGCTATCTGCACTAATACCCAGATACCATGCTGCTTCGCCGTTTACCAACTGCTGCAATGCATAGACGTTTTCTTTTAATACATCATCTGAAATCACTTCATAACCAAAAGTAGTCTTCGGATCTACGGCAGTGAAAGTCAACGTATCGTGACATGCGAATTTCTCTCCCCAGTAATGGATATCTGTACCTTCATTCCACATTCCGTCAGAATACTTATGATTGATGAAATAGTACTTATCCTGCCCATTGGCATCCTTACCGGCAGAATACAACTGACCTACGAAACCTTCGATACCATACTCACGGTTAGTAATCTTGACTAAAGCAGCTTCGTTCGTATTCACATCGTTATCATACACATCACAATTCAGTTCTTCAACAACCCACTGAGTGGCAGGCATATGAGTAAAGTCCTGATTAGCATCTTTAACATCATAAACCAAATGGCCAGCCATATCAGCTACGATATAAGAACCGTTATGACGTTTTTCCGTATAAGTAGGATCATCCTGAACAGTTGTAGACAACTGAATGAAATACAGACCGGATTTGACAGTCGTGCGTACCAATGGAGTGCGGAAGTTGTCAAAGCTTATCTTCACGCCCATGTTTGCCAAGTACTCAACAGTGCCTTTATCACCTACATGATTAACACAATAATTAGTCACATAAGCAGGATTTCCGGCAACTGAACTTTTCGAACAAGCAAATTCTTCCTTGCACAAAGTCTTATATTTAGCCTGGGCAGCTGCAATGTTAGAAGGAACTGAAACTGTCAGGATTTCGCTTGCATCAGAAGTGCTCGTTCCATTGTTGATGGCACCTAAAGCAACCGGAACACCAGCAGCCTTGTTAAACAAGACATTTCCCCAAGAGCCATTATTATAAGCGATACCGGCATTAACCGTATTGAAGTAATCTACCATCTTTACAGCATCACCATCTTTACGCACCAAGTCACTCTGCAAATAGTCGATCTCTTCACTTTCTTTTACAGAAGCATTCAACGGTTCGATCACCAAACTGTCGTTTGTAGGATAATAAGTGAATTTGAAATGATAACGAGCTTGATGAGCATCCAAATTACCGATGACATCCGGCAAGATTGTTGGATCGGCATTCACCAATGCGGTCGGATTTGTTTTACTATTCAACTTCTGATAATCAGCATCCTTCAACAGCAAACCGCCATACACACCTGGAGCAGTCGGTTTTTCAAAACGATCAGGAGACACCATCAGGTATTTACCTGTCTTTACGTTTTGAAGAAGGATGTCGTAACCGGAATAAACTTCATTAGTATTTTCCTTCCACTCATCACGGTCCAACAAACTATAAGGGCTTGCCACAGCCTTGTAAGTTTCGGTCAGCGGATTTTTATCTAATGTCTTGCTGAACTTGAAATTGACTTTCGTTCCTCCTAACGTAATATTCTCAGAGGTGTTACTGTTAGCGATATCAGTAAAATTCTTATAAGAACCGTCAGCATCGATCATCGAATTGATTTCAGCCGCATTCAAAACCTTTGCACCGGCAATGATCGGACGAACAGCAAGCAGTCCCTTAATACTTTTTGCTTCGTCTTCAGCCTTTACCGCACTCTCCTTTACCAAAACGACTTCGTTGTTCTGATTCAAAACCATAGCCATCACAGAGTCTTTGCCATGGAAAAAAGAGAAGACAGTTTTCTGTGCGAAGTTACTCGTTTGAGCCTTGTGAGTATACCATCTCCAATTATCCGTACAACCGTTCAGGATAGTAGCCTCTACTTTTTTAACAACAGTTGTTGCATCTGAACTTCCATTTAGATCCAAAGCGTTGAATTCATCGAAAGTCAGCTTATAGCCAGTTTCCATGTTTTCATAAGCAAACAGGTCGCGAGAGTTCACGTTATCTCTAACCGTTGTGATCTTCCATAAAGAATGAGTCAATGCTGCTTTTTCGATTTCTTTTACGGTCAAAGTCAAATTTCCGGTAGTGTAATCACGTTCCATTGTCAGCACTGTCATGTTTGCCCCAGTGCCGTCTACGTGATTAGCTTGTTCGTCTTCTTTATCTCCTTCTTCAGAGACAACAAGCTGGTACCACTTTGTTTCATCAATAGAGTTTACCCCATTACAATGGTAGGAAGAAACTGCACTCTTCACAAGATCCGTACGATACGGCACTTCTCCGTTCGCAGTGTGATGAATCATGGCTCCTACAGGAAGCGTACCGGCTAAAAACAAGCCGGCTACAAGAGTAGAAAACTTTTTGTTCATAATCATTTGAATTAATATTAATAATACATATACTAAAAGTTCGATCAGCATCACGTACGTCCCTGTGTTTTCGTCTTTTAACTAAACTTCTGTATTTTGACGAGAGAAAACGTACGTTTTTTTTAGTCATTTTTGAGGGGCTTTCTGGAGGGTTTGTGTTGGAAAGTCGGTTTTTCGTACTTGTTAAGTTATCTGATTGATAAGAAAGAATATAGAAAAGGGAAAATAATTGGAAGAAAGGATTGCAGGTTTAAAAAGTAGTTGTATTTTTGTGCAGTGAAAATGGCGAACAAAAACGTACGTTTTCATTAGTCATTTTGAAAAACACCTCTATATCACTATTATTCAACAACATACGAGTACAAAATCAAGTATTTATTATATATGTACGCATGTACATTAGTTAAATTGATAACAGATAGGTTATCAGACAGATACTACTCTTTAGCACACTTAAGGATTCCACTGAAAAAAGAGAGAAAAACAAGGTATTTTTGCAGAATAGCGACTTATGTGTTATTTTTTCTTTCAGTCAACAACTATTATTAAAGATTACATCTCAATAGTGTTGATTTATTTCTTGGCAAATTTGAAACATGAAAGAAGATCTATCGGTGAGCAAACGGACAAGCCTGTGGAAAGGTTCAAATATTCTTACAATTATCCTATTATTCCATAAACTTACTATTGATTACGAAAACAACTGTCATACTATCATGCTTTGCTTTTAATATCATGAATATCAATACTTACACGAAATGATAGTAGACATGACGGATGGTTTTTCAACTATCATACCATCATGGATACAATAGCTTTTTTACACGTAGCATATAGCTTATTTTCAACAATATAGTTATATTTTTTTGTCGAGACCTGGGTGTCCGACACCGGCAGATCCGGGTCTCAAGACTGCTCAGATGGAGGTGTAAATGGCCCTGATATGGGTATTTTGAGGAAAATATCTAACGTCTTTCTTACAAAAAAGTAATGTGTTCCGGAAAAAAAGGCTTATGCTTTCCGCAAAACATTCCGTTTTTAACGCTTTTGGAGTATGTCTATTTCGAGTAAAACAGCCGAAATGATAGTTAAATAGCTGATTTATGATAGTTGCATGATAGTTGAAAAGGGAACTATCATATCTATACAATATGATATTCAATGTTCACACAAGAAACATGATGGTATGATGGAGAATTTGTAAATAATGGGAGTCCGTAGGGGCGGGGTTACTCCGCCCATTAGGAATCAACATCACCATAATTAAATGGCAATAGGCAGAACAGAATCCAGCCCCTACAGAAAAATCCCCACTCTTATTCGACCGGGTCTCCAAACAGAGTTGCGGAAGAGGCGCGGTTTATGCGTACTTTTATAAATTGTCCTACGCGATAATTCTTCTTGTCAAAAATCACAACCTTATTCTGGCTGGTACGGCCGAACAACTGTTCGCGCGAACGTTTGGAGAAACCTTCGATCAGAACCTCGAACACTTTGCCGATATCACGCTTGTTACTTTCTTCCGAAAGCTGGTTCTGCAAGTCGATCATGCCTTGCAAACGGCGGACTTTCTCTTCTTCACTGACCGTATCGGGAAGATGCTGGGCCGCATAGGTTCCCGGACGCTCGGAATATTTGAAAAGAAAAGCACTATCGTAGCCTACTTCACGCATCAGGGAAAGCGTTTCTTGATAATCCTCCTCCGTTTCGGAATGAAAACCGCAAAACAGATCGGTCGAGATAGCACAGTCCGGCAGGATACGACGGATAGCGGCAATACGATCCAGATACCATTCGCGCGTATATTTACGGTTCATCACTTTCAAGATACGGGAACTTCCCGATTGTGCAGGAAGATGGATCATCTTACATATATTGTCATGCTCGGCGATCACGTGCAGGGTTTCATCGCTCATATCCTTCGGATGAGAAGTGGTAAAGCGGACACGCATTTCAGGCACTTCCTCGGCGACACGCTTCAGCAAGGCGGGAAACGAAATTTTCTCCCCCTCTTTCTCAAAAAGATAAGAGTTGACATTCTGCCCCAGTAAGGTCACTTCCTTAAAACCTTTATCGCGCATATCGCGTATTTCGTTCAGGATACTTTCGATGTCCCGGCTACGCTCCCTTCCGCGGGTATACGGCACGATGCAATAGGTACAGAAATTATTACATCCGCGCATGATGGAGACAAAGCCCGAAATATGCACGCCTCCCAATTTCAATGGGATCACATCTTTGTAGGTTTCCTGCGTGGAAAGTTCTACATTGATCGCCTTTTCGCCGTGCTCGACCGCCCCCACCAGGTTCGGCAGGTCCATATAGGAATCCGGGCCGACTACCAAATCGGCATGATGCACTTCGATCAGCTCCTCCTTCACTCGCTCCGCCATACATCCGAGCACGCCGATCACTAAAGATTTTTTCTTTCTTTTTAAAGACTGGAAATACTGAAGCCGTCCGTAGATTTTCTGTTCGGCATTATCGCGAACCGAACACGTATTGACGAAAATAGCATCAGCGTCTTCAATCTTGTCAGTCACTGCATACCCATCCATTTTCATGATGGAAGCGACTACTTCGCTGTCTGCCACATTCATCTGACACCCGTAGGTTTCGATGAACAACTTCTTTTCTTCCGTTACGGCTGCGGATTTTAAGTCCACGCCATTCTCTTGATTCGTCATCTTATTTACTAATTACTGTTAAATATAAATGTTTTTGAAAAATAATTCACTAAACACTTGCACAGTCAAAATACCACGCTTATATTTGTAATCGAAAAACGTAAATTTTTTCATAGTTAAGGTTTTGGTTAAATCGAATAAGGGTGGCTGTGAAGTTACCCTTATTTACTTTTATACCTATTATATGTATCCTTTCTTTCACTTCTAAATAATATTTCCTACATTTGGAGTGCAAAAATAATCAAAGTTTATGGATAACGCAGGTGATTGGCTATATATTGTGTTCCTGATAATTGCAGGGATCAGCAGTTTGTTCGGTTCCAAGAACAAGAAAAAACGTCCGAAACAGATATTGGGGCAACCGGACAGGGAAATCGTCACAAACGAAGATAATGTTCCCGACAAAGGCTTTTGGGAGATTCTGGAAGAAATGCAAAATCCGAAACCGGTAAAGCAACCTGTACCCACTCCTAAAAGAAAAAAGAAACAACAACAAGTTGCAGCTCCCTCACCATTTCTTGCCGCCGAAAAAGTGACAGACAAACAATCTCCTGCCGGCAATCGCCTTGTCGTTCCCTCAACCGAAGAGGAAATCCCACTTACGGATATCGAGTTCGACAATGCCGCCGAACTGAGAAAAGCTGTTATTTACACTGAAATACTTAATCGCAAGTATTAATCTATAGTCTTTTTTAATACCTTTGCGCCGCACTGTTAACTGAATAAAGTATTACTAAATTAATAATATCATGGCTTTAAAATTTATTACAGCTGAAGAAGCAGCTTCATTCGTACATCACGACGACAATGTAGGCTTTAGCGGATTTACTCCTGCAGGATGTCCTAAAGTTGTGCCGGGCGCCATTGCAAAAAAAGCAATTGCCGAACATGAAAAAGGAAACCCGTTTCAGATCGGTATGTTTACCGGCGCTTCGACAGGCGACAAGCTGGACGGCGAACTGGCTCGTGCCAATGCAATCAAATTCCGTACTCCGTATCAGTCCAACAAGGACCTGCGTGCCCTGCTGAATTCCCACGGTGCACAGTATTTCGACATGCACTTGTCTGAACTGGCACAAAGCCTGCGTTATGGCTTCTTAGGCAAGATCGACGTAGCCATCGTCGAAGCAGCCGATGTGACGGAAGACGGCGAAATCGTTCCGACAAGCGGTGTCGGTATCCTGCCGACAATCTGCCGCATGGCCGATCGTATCATCATCGAGTTGAACTGCCGCCACCCGAAAGAAATCCGCGGGATGCATGATATCTATGAACCGGCTGATCCTCCTTACCGCCGCGAAATCCCCATCTACACTCCGTCCGACCGTATCGGTAGCGACTGTGTGAAAGTCGATCCGGCTAAGATCGTCGGTGTTGTCAAGACCGACGAACCGAACGAAGGCGGCAAGTTCTCTCCGCTGGATGACGTGACAATGGCTATCGGCCAGAATGTTGCCAACTTCCTAGTTGGCGAAATCAAAGCCGGCCGTCTGCCGAAAGAATTCGTTCCGCTACAGAGTGGCGTAGGCAATGTTGCCAATGCCGTTTTGGGTTGCATGGGCGAAAACAAGGATATTCCGGCATTCAACGTTTATACGGAAGTTATCCAGGATGCCGTTATTGCTTTGATGAAAGAGGGACGCGTCAAGTTTGCCAGCGGTTGTTCACTGTCTGTCAGCAACGAAGTGATCCGCGACATCTACGCGAACTTGGATTTCTTCAAAGATAAGATTCTGCTTCGCCCGCAGGAAATCTCCAACAATCCGGAAGTAGCCCGCCGTCTCGGCCTGGTGGCCATCAATACGGCTTTGGAAGCCGATATATTCGGTAACATCAACTCCACTCACGTATCCGGTACAAGAATGATGAACGGTATCGGCGGTTCCGGCGACTTCACCCGTTCGGCCATGTTGTCCATCTTCACGACTCCGTCTACGGCGAAGGAAGGCAAGATCAGCGCATTCGTACCGATGGTTTCCCACCTGGATCACAGCGAACACTCCGTCAAAGTCATCATCACGGAATATGGCGTTGCCGACTTGCGCGGCAAATCTCCGATCCAGCGTGCACGTTGCATCATCGACAACTGCGTCCATCCCGACTACAAACCGTTACTGGAAGAATACCTGGCAATGGGTATCAAGGGACACACGCCACAGAACCTGAAATGTTGCTTCGCTTTCCACGAAGAACTGGCAGCCAGCGGCGACATGCACAATGTTGACTGGAGTAAATACAACAAATAATCGTTGTATCATATATACAGAAAAGGGCTGTGTCAAAACTCCGTTTTGACACAGCCCTTTTCTTTAGAAGTTCCGCCTCAACCACAAAGAGAAAAAGCGATCGTAAACCATGTAAAAGTTTCCTTCTTTTGTTATGAAGTCCTTTTCCAACAGCCCTCTTAAAGCCGATTGAACCGAACTGCTTGACGGCAAGCTGTATTTATGGATAAATTTTCCGGAAGTCAGTGCCGTTGCTTTCCCTTCTTTACAAATGGCAATCATCAGCTCTTTCTGCTTTTCCGGCAATTGATAAAGCAACTCAGAATAGGTAAAGGAATAAGAATCCAAAATGAAATCCACTGCCTGTTCAATCATCTCGCCACCGCACACCTCCCCTTTCGGAGTCATTGCAAAAAGAATATTCAATATCTTTTGCAGATACCAAGTGATTCCTTCAAAACGATTATACAAAGAGTCAAAGACTGTAATATCAATATTCTTTTGCGCCATCCTGAAATGATGTTGTACAAACTCCATGTATTTCTGTTTATCGATTGCCGATAAATGCAGGATAGATACACTCTGATAAAAAGGACGGGCAGGACTAATAAACATTTCACCCATCAAATGACGTTGTGAACCGGCAAATATAAAATGAGCCTTGTCGCAATGCTGGACATAAGTACGCAACAAAGCCTCCGTATTCTTTTCCGGATATTGTGCAACCTGTTGAAACTCATCGATAGCAATAATACAAGGCTTATCAGATACAGCCAAATAATGAAAAATTTCATCCAAAGTCGTTTCCGGCGACTTGATATCGCCCAATTCCAAATTCCATTGCGGCATTCCCGACATATCCAATGAAAAACCGGCCTTTAAAGAGACCAAACTATTAACAAACAACTCCCAAGCCTTTTGTCCTTTCGGTTTTAAAGTCGCCAAAATTACTTTTCCTAACTGAAAAACGAACTCTCGGAGTGTCTTGGTCGCATAAATATCAATCAGGAAGGTATAATAATTTTCCTTTATTTCTTTCAAATGGAAACAATGCTGGATTAGCCCGGTTTTTCCCATACGGCGGGTAGAGATGATGGCTACATTGTTTTCATTGACCAGCCAACGAAGCAACTCTTCGGTCTCCCTCTCCCGATCACAGAAATATTCGGGAGCGATGTAACCACTTGTAACGAATGGATTATTTAACAATGTCATGTTGTTTTCTTTTTACGCAAAGATAATTATTATCTTATAATAATCATCATAACGTAATCAGATTCCGATTTAGAGTCCTACCCTAAAAAAAGTCCTTTCGAAAGAAATCTGAATTTCTCCCGAAAGGACTCTTTTTAACGCAGAAAGGCAATAAGAGCCAGTGCGACCTTATCAAGGTTGTTTACCGATATAAGCCAGAATACCGCCATCGACATACAGCACATGGCCGTTTACGAAGTTGGAAGCGTCGGAGGCAAGGAATACGGCAGGTCCCATCAAATCTTCAGGAGTTCCCCAACGGGCAGCCGGAGTCTTGGCAACGATAAAGGCATCGAACGGATGACGGGAACCGTCAGCCTGTCTTTCACGCAAAGGAGCGGTCTGCGGAGTTGCGATATAACCCGGACCGATACCATTACACTGGATGTTATATTCGCCATATTCGGAAGCGATATTGCGAGTCAGCATCTTCAAACCACCTTTGGCGGCAGCATAAGCCGATACGGTCTCACGGCCGAGTTCGCTCATCATAGAGCAGATATTGATGATCTTTCCGTGTCCTTTCTTGATCATGGAAGGGATAACTGCTTTAGAGACGATAAACGGACCGTTCAAGTCGATATCGATCACCTGGCGGAATTCGGCAGCCGTCATTTCCACCATCGGGATACGTTTGATGATACCGGCGTTGTTCACCAGAATATCGATTACGCCTACCTCCTTTTCGACTTGTGCAACGAAAGCATTCACCTGCTCTTCATTCGTCACGTCGCAAACATAACCGTGAGCTTTGATACCTTCAGCTTCATAGGCAGCGAGACCCTTATCCACCAATTCCTGTTTGATATCGTTAAACACGATAGTAGCACCGGCTTTAGCGAACGCAGTCGCAATCGCAAACCCGATACCGTAAGAAGCACCTGTTACAAGTGCAACCTTACCTTCCAATGAAAAATTTACCATAATAATAATATATTAATGTCCGAAATTCATTACTTCAAGTCAGAGATCAAAGAGAAATCCTGATCTCCGTAATCCAGGTTTTCACCTCCCATACCCCAAATGAAAGTATAGTTGTGAGTGGCAGCAGCACTATGGATAGACCATTCGGGAGACAAAACAGCCTGGTCGCCTTTCATCCAGATATGACGGGTTTCATCCACTTCGCCCATGAAATGGCAGATAGCCTGGTCTTCAGGGATATCGAAATAGAAATAAGCTTCCATACGACGGCTGTGCACGTGCGCCGGCATCGTGTTCCATACGCTGCCCGGTTTCAATTCCGTCATACCCATCTGCAACTGGCAGGTAGGAAGGACTTGATTGACGATCATCTTGTTGATGTTGCGGTCGTTGGACATTTCCAAAGAGCCCATAGCGGCAACCACAGCGTCAGCCTTCGTTACTTTTTTATCCGGATAGTTGCGATGTGCAGTCGTAGAGTTAAAATAGAATTTAGCCGGATTCTTGGCATCCTTGCTTTCAAATGTCACTTCACGGTCACCGGAACCCAGATAAAGAGCCTCCTTAAAATCGAGTTCGAAGACAGCATCCCCAGCTTTTACAACACCTGGTCCGCCCACATTGAAGATCCCCATTTCACGACGGGTCAGAAAGAAAGGAGCTTTCAACGGATCGATTGCTTCCAGAACCAATACCTCGCCAGCCGGCATAGCGCCACCGACGATCATACGGTCGTACATCGAATAGACCATATTCACTTCATTCGGAGTAAACACCTTTTCAATCAGAAAGTCACGACGGATACGTTTCGTATCATATTGCTTTGCATCTTCCGGATGCGCAGCATAACGCAATTCATAATTTGTTTTCATCTTCTTATAGTTGTATTATTTTTTAATTCTTAATTCTTAATTTTCAATCACTTGATCGCATGGTCAGCCTGTACCTTCTCCCCGTTCCAGGCTTTCACATTCGTCCATTCCGTATAAGGGGCAGACCAGAACTCATCCGTCTCCGGCAATCCCAGAGGCACTAAGCCAAAAGCACAAAGGTAGACGCTCCCCGTATTGATATAAGACTCGGAGATCTCGATTTGTTCACCTGTAAAGCCTACGCGCAACCAGCCGTTCTTATCGAAATTCGCCGGAGACTTCAACTGGCGACGGATAACGGAAGTCAATGCGCAACGCACCTGCGCCGGTTTCACCCGTTCGGGCAAAATATGCATCAAAGCAGCTTGTCCTAACGCATGGAAAGCACCGAAACGGTAGCAGATGGAACGACCGACAACCGGAAAGGAACCTTCGGGAGAAATAAAACGTTCCAGTATCTCGGCATAACGAGCATGACGTTTCAACTGTGTATCCAAGAAATCAGCTCCCTCGATATTATGTTTCTTCATCACGACCAGCACGTCCGTCAGCATCGGATGGATTACGAAACTATTATAATAGTCCATGTGAAAATCAACTCCATCACCATACATAGCATCCCCTTTATACCATTCGTCACGGAATTTTTTCACTCCATACAGCATCCGTTCCATGTCACATTCTCCTGTAAACTCCAACAAAGCAGCTTCGACGGTCGAAGCAAAAAGCAACCAGTTGTTTTCAAAAGGCTTGATGTTACGGCTACGCTTCAATTCGGTAATCATCCATTCTTTTGCCTGCGGATCAAGATTCCCCCAAAGTTGTTTCGGAGCACGCAATAATCCCTGAGCCAAAAAAGCAGCATCTACCAGAGGTTGCGACGGTTCACCGAAAACCAGATAGTCGGGAGCCCCAGGATTAACAGCATTCTTCAAGCCTTTTACCGTCAGGTTGATATATTTCTCACGGAGCTTGCCTTCCGGCGTATTGTCCGGTCCCAGTTCCAGCCAGGGAGCGATACCGCAGACCAGACGGCCCACCGCCTCCAAATGCGAGAAACGACGACGGTCGCCCAACGATTCGTAAGGCATATTCTTCTTCAACGTATTATTGCTCAGATTGACAAGTACGGGATCAGCAATGCGTGTCAGATTTTCCACCCAGAATGCACGATCTTCTTTACCTGTTGTTTGCTGGGCGTTGCCTGTAAAAGGCAGGCAGATCGTACATAGAATTAGTACGGCGATTTTCAATGAATTTCTCATGGTTTATATTCAAATTAATTTTTTCAGTCTCATCAATGCTTCCACATAATAGTAATCGGCATAGCTAAGCGGCACGTCCACCTCGCTGTTTCCAGGCAGATGGCCGGTCGAATGCTTGAGTACAAAGTTACAGTTTGTTCCCTTCTCCGCCAAATATTCAGGGGATGATAAAGAACGCACCTGCTGTTCGGCAAAGTCCAGATAGCTTTTTGCCTCATCCGATTTATCCAACTGGCTCAATTCGATCAAGGCCGAAGCCATGATAGCGGCAGCAGAGGCATCGCGCGGTGCATCCGGGATATTAGGAGCATCGAAATCCCAATACGGGACTTTATCAGCAGGCATATTCGGATGGTTCATCAGGAAACGGGCAATATGCTTGGCCTGTGCCAGATATTCGGGACTGCCGGTTTCACGAGCCATCATCGTATAGCCATAGATTGCCCATGCCTGTCCGCGTGCCCAAGCCGATTCGTCGGCATAGCCTTGATGCGTCATTTTGATATGAGGTTTTCCGGTGATGGTGTCATATGAAACGACATGATAGCAGCTATAGTCATCGCGGAAATGATTTTCCATCGTCGTATTGGCATGCGTGACCGCGATATCATGGAAACGGTTATCGCCGGTAGTCTTGCTTGCCCACGTCAGCAGTTCGAGGTTCATCATATTATCGATGATAACCGGATACTGCCATTTACCATTATTGGTAAAGTCCCAGGAACGGATCGCCTTGATCATAGGGTTGAATCGGGTACTGAGCGAACCGGCGCCTGTCACCAGCACATCCTTGTAAGCGGGATTTTGTGTCAGCCGGTAACCGTTGCCATAGCTACAATAAAGCATGAAGCCTACATCGTGATTATCCGTCACATGCTGCACTTTTTCCAAGCGTCCGGTAAAAAGTCCGGCATACTTCTTCAATTCGGGAGTAGGATTGTTTTCATACAGATACCAGAGTTCACCGGGGAAGAAACCGCTGCACCACCAATAGCAGTCGCTGGTTTCCAGTTTGCCATCTTTGATGCTCTTAGGCAACCGGCCATCCTGTTGTTCCAGCTCTTTGGCCATAAGCAGCGCCTGTTCGGTCGAGGCTTTCAAACCGCGGTCAATCACTTTCGCAAGAGGTTCCTCCTGCGGGGCATTACTACAAGACGACAACAGCAGTGTGGTCGCTAACACAGATAAACTTAAAAGTTTGTTCATAATTGGATAATTAGAAAGATTTTGGACAAATATAGGGATAAGTTTACAAATTACTGCGTATTACGATAGAAAAGCGATTGGTATACATGACGAAGCCCCGAAAATGTCATTTCATCTCCGGGGCTTGTGTCGTATCCTGATCTTGGTTGGCCTTTCCTCCCCCTGGTTTCACATCCACCTATATATATTTTCAAGTGAAAAATAAGAAGGCTACAATAATAACTAAGAAACAAATACACAAGTATTTACTGCCATCTCTACCACTCCTTACGTTTTCGCCCTTAGTCAAAAAGGTTTTTGACCTGTGTCGAAAGGGCTTTTGACCAAGGGCGAAAACGTATTCGACTAAAGGCAAAAGGTCTATGACCGGGCTGTTTGACAACAGAAACCATAGCTATTGTCGCTTAAACAGAACCATCCGGGGCCGACTTGATCTCTGATGAAGGCAAACATAAGCAGTGAAGCCACTTTCACTGTCAAACCTACATTTAACCGGTTCCGCTTTTTCTTAAATACAGACTATTTCTTGAAATACAAACGTAACAATATCGTAACATCTCATTCAATCCCATGTAACCGCTTCGTAATATTTGTTTCGTTCCTTTGCAGGTAGAATAAAAAGGTAAACAAAGTGAGAAAGTTTTTCGAAAAGATTGTAGAAGGGGGGTTACTCATCAGCGGAAGCGTCAGCAGCTTTACGATTTTGCTGATCGTGTTCTTTCTGTTCAAAGAGGCCGGCGGCCTTTTCAATACTCCGGCCACAGAAGAAGGCTATGTTCTTGCCGTAAATAAAAGCAACGATGTCGGAAAATTATCACCGGAGAAGATCATGGACATTTTCGACGGTAATATAACCAACTGGAAAGATATCAGCGGGATGGATCAGGATATCCTGATATTCCGTTTCTCCGATCTGACCAACTATTATACGGAGGAGGAACTGGGCGACGAATTTCAATACGTCCCGCAAAAGATCAGCGAACTGGTGGCGAAAGAACCAGGTATCATCGCTTTCTTCCCCAAACAGTATTTACTGGAAAACGATTTTCAGGGAAAGGTACTGCCGGAAGAGAAGATCACATTAGGGGAGTTCTTCGGAGGGACGAAATGGTATCCGACCTCGACACCGGCCCCTATATTCGGATTGATTCCTTTGTTGTTGGGCACATTACTGGTCAGTATCGGCGCAATCGTACTTTCACTTCCTTTCGGAATTGCGGTTGCCATCTACATGGCGGAAATAGCGAACAAGCGGACACGCGACCTCTTGAAACCTATCATCGAACTGCTCGCGGGCATTCCGTCTGTCGTCTATGGTTTCTTCGGCTTGGTGGTAATCGTGCCGCTCATACAGAAGACATTCGACCTGCCTGTCGGCGAAACGGCTTTTGCCGGCAGCGTGGTCCTGGCGATCATGGCGCTCCCAACGATTATCACCGTTGCGGAAGATGCCATGCGGACAACGCCCCGCGCCATGAAGGAGGCAAGCCTCGCCTTGGGTGCGACCCAATGGCAGACAATATATAAAGTAATCATCCCATATTCCATTTCCGGCATTACATCCGCAGTCGTGCTGGGTATCGGACGTGCGATAGGCGAGACGATGGCAGTCCTGATGGTAACCGGCAATGCGGCCGTCATCCCGACCTCCTTCTTCGAGCCGGTGCGGACTATTCCCGCGACGATCGCCGCCGAACTGGGAGAGGCTCCCGCCGGAGGCGCACACTACGAAGCCTTGTTCCTGCTCGGCGCCGTCCTCTTCTTGATCACGTTGATATTGAGTATCTCCGTCGAGTATATTTCATCTAAAAGAAAAATCTGATTAGCATTATGGCACCTGTACAAAAGTTAGGAAATATAGATTTAAAGAAACGGACCTCCCAAAAGTTTGCATTCGGTTTCTTCACCCTGTTGAGTTATCTGGTCGTAGCGATCTTGTTCGTGATCTTAGGATTCATCATCATCAAAGGAGGCAGCGTGATCAGCTGGGACTTCCTGACGAAAGCACCGGAAGAGGGAATGACGAAAGGAGGAATCTTCCCGGCGATCGTCGGAACCTTCTACCTGATCGTCGGAAGCAGTATCATCAGTTTCCCGATCGGGATCATGAGCGGCATCTACATGAATGAATATGCGACAAACGGCAAAGTGGTCCGCTTCATCCGTATCATGACAAATAACCTGAGCGGAGTCCCGTCAGTCGTATTCGGTTTGTTCGGTATGTCGCTGTTCGTCAATGCACTGGGTTGGGGAGATTCGATCATAGCCGGTTCGTTTACGCTGGCATTGATGTCGCTTCCCCTGATTATCCGCACTACGGAAGAGGCTCTGAAAAGTATCGACGACTCGTTCCGGCACGGTAGCCTGGCTTTGGGCGCAACGAAGTTACAGACCATCCGCCGTGTCGTGCTTCCGATGGCTTTCCCGAATATCATCACCGGCCTGATCTTGTCTGTCGGACGCGTATCGGGCGAAACAGCGCCAATCCTGTTCACTGTGGCAGCCTATTTCCTTCCCCAATTGCCGGGAAGCATCTTCGACCAGTGCATGGCACTGCCTTACCACTTGTATGTAATATCCACGAGCGGAACGGATATAGAAGCCTCCCGCGGCATGGCATACGGAACGGCTTTGGTGTTGATTGCCATCGTCTTGGTTGTCAACCTGCTGGCAAATCTATTGCGTAATTATTTCGCTAAGAAAGTAAAAATGAATTAATTGAAAATTATTTATGATAAAGATTGATGCTCAAAACGTAGATTTCCATTACGGAGACTTTCATGCGCTGAAGAACATTTCGATGCAGATAGAAGCCAACACCTCGGTAGCCTTTATCGGCCCGTCGGGTTGTGGCAAATCTACCTTCCTCCGTTTGTTCAACCGCATGAATGACCTGATCCCCGACACACGTCTGGAGGGTAAGATATTCATCGACGGGCGGGACATATACAGCAAAGGGGAAAAAGTCGATACGCTCCGTAAAAACGTCGGGATGGTGTTTCAGAAACCGAACCCGTTCCCGAAGACAATTTTTGAAAATGTGGCTTACGGTCTACGCGTAAACGGCATTAAGGATAACGGATACATCGAAGAAACCGTTGTCAAAAGCTTGAAGCAGGTCGTTCTCTGGGACGAGGTCAAGGACAAGCTGAAAGATTCGGCCTTCGCTCTCTCCGGCGGCCAGCAGCAACGCCTTTGTATCGCACGGGCATTGGCGATCTCACCTTCCATCCTGCTGATGGACGAGCCCACTTCAGCCCTCGATCCGATCTCTACAAGCAAGATCGAGGATTTGATCCATGAACTGAAAAAGGAATATACGATCGTGATCGTCACACACAACATGCAGCAAGCTGCTCGTGTAAGCGACAAGACTGGATATTTTTATTTGGGTGAACTGATCGAATATGGTGAAACGCGTAAGATCTTCACCAATCCGGAAAAAGAATCGACCCAGAATTATATCACAGGGAGATTCGGGTGAGAAGATTTATGAATTATGATTTATCATCGACATATAAATCATAATTCATAATCCATAAATCATAAATTATAAATTATAAATCAAAACATGAAGGTTATTGAACAAGAAATAGCGGCGTTAAAGAATACGATCAACGAGATGTGGGCACTCGTCCACCAGCAGATATACAATGCCGGTGAAGCGATGCTGACCGGAGACAAGGAACTGGCCTACAAAGTGCTCAGCCGTGAACGCCGCGTGAATGCATTCGAGCTGAAGATCGACAGTGATTGCGAGGATATCATTGCCTTGTACGCACCGGTGGCTATCGACCTGCGTTTCGTACTTGCCATGTACAAGATCAATACAAACCTGGAACGCCTCGGCGACTTCGCCGAAAGTATCGCACGCTTCTCCGTCAACCTGCCGGAAGGAGAACCGATCGATCCGGAACTGGTAAAAATCGCACGCGTAGAAGAAATGTTACACGAACTTCTCGGCATGATATCATTGGCTCAGGAGGCCTTTGAAAAGGAAAGTTCCGAAATCGCGTCACGCATTTTCCTGAAAGACAACATCATCGATGAGATCAATCACGATTCGACTCCTCTGATCGCCCAGTATATCGAAGCGCATCCGGGCAGCGCACTTGCCGGCCTTTACATGGCGGGCGTCATCCGCAAGATGGAACGCTTCGGCGACCATTGCACCAACATTGCAGAAGAACTGATCTTCTACTTGGATGCGAAGGTGATGAAGCACATCGGCAAAACGGAAGAAAAGTAATATCTTTGCAGCCAGAATCAAACATAATCGTAATCGACAATGAAACGACTAACGGCATTCTGGCTGTCAGCCTGCTTTTTATGCACTATTTCCGTACAGGCGCAATCATTTATTCCCGAACGGGACTCCTCCGATATTTCCCTGTTCGAATATGCAACAAAGATTCCCAAGCGCAATAATGTATTCAACCTGGATCTGGAAATGCACGCTTCTTTCAATACTTTCTTCACCGGGCACAAGCTGGATGAAGCCGCTTTCCGTTTCAACCATATCAAGATCGAGGCGACCGGCGAAGTAAACGACCGTCTTTTCTACTGGTACCGCCAGAACCTCAATCAGGGGAATGAAAGCATGGATCTGGAGAACCTGCCGGAATCGATCGAATATGCGATGATCGGCTATCGCCTCAACGATAAATTCACGATTACCTTAGGGAAACAGGATGCAGCCTGGGGAGGGTTCGAATATGACCTCGATCCGTATGCTATATATGAATACAGCGACATGAACGAATACATGGATTGCTATTTTACAGGAGTCACACTTGGTTATCAGCCAACTCCTTCCCAGGAACTACGTTTGCAAGTAACAGACAACCGAATCGGGAGCATGGAAGACACCTACGGAATACTTCCCGCCGGAATCGAAAAGCCACGTGCTCCGCTTTTCTACACATTTAACTGGAACAGCAGTTATCTGGACGAGATTTTGAACCTCCGCTATTCCGCCACGGCCGGAGAACAGGCCAAAGGGAAATGGATGTATATGGCATGGGCCGGGCACAATGTTTGCACCGGCCCGTTTGACGGCTATTTCGATGTGATGTACACACGCGGCTCACTCGATCCGTTAGGTATCCTGACCGAGTTAGTCCCTCCGTCCGCCGAGAATGAGGAAGGACCTGTCTGCTTGCGTAACATCCAGTATCTTTCACTCGTGGCAGAGATGAATTACCGCTTTCATCCGAAATGGAACGCCTTCGCCAAAGGAATGTACGAAACCGGGTCGGTCTATAAAGCGGGAGATGAAGAAGGAGAACTCCCGGACGGGAAATACCGTACGGCATGGGGCTTGCAGACCGGCATCGAATTTTATCCGATGGCGGATGAAAACCTGCATATCTTCCTCACCGGAACAGCCCGCTTTTACAATCTGACGGAAAAAGCAAAAGCGCTGTGTGCTTCCATTGAAAACACACAACGCTTGTCGGTAGGGTTCATATACAAGTTGCCGCTGTATTGATCAAAACATCAGTACCAACTGATCTCCAGCCTGCAATTCGACTTTCAACATGCCGTCGACAACCGGGAGAGATACGGCTTTTTGGTTGATCTTGATGCCCATATTCGCCGAATCGGCCGGAAGTTTGATACGGAACGAACCGGGAACCAGTGCTTTCAAACCGGCTTCCGCCAAGCGACCTTCTTTCCATTTGGCAGACACTTCGCCGCCTCCGCGAACTTTCAGTCCTTTGAAACTGCCGCTTTTCCAGGCGGAAGGCAGGGCGGGAAGCAGTTCGATTTCTCCCGTCTGGCTCTGTACCAGCATTTCGGCAATACCGGCACAACCGCCAAAGTTACCGTCTATCTGGAAAGGAGGATGCGCACAAAACAGGTTCGGATATGTCCCGCCGCCGTTCGTCATATTTGTCTTACGGTCCACACACGGACGGAGCAGGTCGACAAACAACTTATAGGCATGGTCGCCGTCATGCAGACGCGCCCAGAAATTCATCTTCCATCCCATCGACCATCCCGTGCTCTTATCGCCACGGGCAATCAGCGACTTACGGGCAGCTTCGGCAAGTTCAGGTGTACGCTCCATTGATATCTCATTGCCCGGATACAATCCATAGAGATGAGACACATGGCGATGATGAGGTTCAACCTCTTCGTAGGGTTCAAGCCATTCCATGATACGCCCGTCCTTGCCGATCGTCGTCGGCATCAGGCGGGCACGCTTGGCAGCCAGTTCGCCGGCGAAAGCAGAATCAAGTCCTAATATGTCGGCAGCCTCGATCGTATTGGTGAACAGTTCGCGGACGATCTGGTTGTCCATCGTCGAACCGGCACAGATATGCGCCGTCTTGCCGTTCGGCAACTTATAACCGTTTTCAGGCGAAGTGGTCGGGGCCGTCACCAGATATTTGTTGCGGGGATCTTCCACCAACATATCCACAAAGAACAGGGAAGCTCCTTTCAAAACCGGATACACATCTTTCAGATATTCCTTATCCAACGTATAAAGATAATGCATGTACAAATGTTCGCAAAGCCAAGCGGCGGAAGTATTGGTTGCCCCCCATGACGGATGTTCGCCCGGTGCAGTGAACTCCCAGACATTTCCCAAGATATGCGTCACCCATCCACGGGCGTTATAATAAGCCTTAGCGGTCCGTTCGCCACTGGCAACCTGTTGTTTCGTCCATTCCACAAGCGGAAGATGAAGTTCGGAAAGGTTCGCCACCTCCGCAGGCCAATGGTTCATCTGAAGATTGATATTCAAATGATAGTCGCCGTTCCAGGGCGTATTGATCGTATTACACCAAAGCCCCTGTAGATTGGGAGGCAGCAAGCCCACACGCGTGGACGAGATCAGCAGATAACGGCCGAACTGGAAATAAAGCGCAGCCAACGAAGGATCGTCCGGGTTTTCGTGGAAAGCAGCCAAACGCTCGTCCATAGGCAAGTCTTCGCGGGAAGAATGTCCCAAATCCAGCTCCACACGGCCGAACAGGGAACGGTAAGCAGCAATATGCCCTTTCTTCAAAGAGGCGAAATCTTTCTTTTCGGCATTAGCCAGCAGGGAAGAGACCTTCCCTTCCAAATCCTTATCAAAATAATCGGTTGCCATACTCACCAACAAGATCGCTTCGGAGGCATTCCGCACGGAAACAGTCGAATCTCCCGGAGTCACATTTCCCCCTTTCGGCAGGATGACGCGGACACGCGAGGCATAGCGGAGGCCTTTCATCTCCAGCGTATCGACACCGTCAGGCAACTGCCCCTGCATCAGAAGGTCATTACCGTCGGCCGTCACCTTATAATGTTCGGGACGGTTCATCCCAAACGAGAAGTTCAGCGCCCTATCCGCATCGGCAGTCAAATGAATCACCCCCAAATCATCGGCAAAAGAGGTAAAGACTTCGCGGTTATACGTCACCTTTCCCCTTCTAAAAGAAGCTGTTGCAATCGCGTTGTCAAGATTCAATTCTCGTCTATATCCGAAGATCGAATCGGAAGTACCTTGATAATCGTAATTCAGCACGAGGTTACCTAGCAGTTGGTAACTGCCATACGGGACATTCGCCCCTTGCCCCTGTCCGCTCCCTTCGCCTTTGCAGACAAAAGTATTATACATCAGTTCCTGTGCTTCGTCGTTACGTCCTTCGAACAGAAGTTTCCGGATCGTGCCCAACGAGTGATATGCCTGCGGGTTATCTGTATCCTGCTTACTGCCCGACCACATGGAGATCTCGTTCAAGACAATATTTTCCGTGTCGACACCTCCGTCCGGCATCAATCCGAGGCGTCCGTTACCCAACGGGAACGATGCTTCCCAAATTCCGGCTGGGGCATCGAAATGATAAGACAGCGGTTTACCCGTTTTCACTTCCGGCATATTGCATCCTATCAGAATCATAAACAGAAAAACAAATGCGTTATATTTCATAATTACAATTATTTGATATTTCTTCCTGTAAGTATATATATCAGATCCGTTTGCGGTATACCTTGCTCTATAATTCCGAAACCACCTTTGTAATCCCAATTGGCTCTCGCAATTTCATACTTATCAAACAACTCTATCATATCTTGATACCAACGTTCTTTATCGGCTTTTGGGGTTGCGGCGATACAACCAAATTCACCACAATACAACGGGAGTTGATGTAAACGGGCAAAATCGACCACCTCCTTGAAATGTTTTTCAATCACCTCTTTGTTAAATTCCACTTTATTCCAATAGGAGAACTTGTCATACAATTCACCTTTTAAGTGTTTCAAATCTTCATCAGCAATCAATTTTCCCGGATAATGCACCTTTCCTGTATAGTCTTTTACATCCGTCCAACCTGCCCTATAATGGGTCAACAAGAAGGGATTATAATAATGAAAACTAATAATCAAGTTCGGATCATTCTCAGGTATCTTCAAATATCGCATCGTTTCATATCCTTGCCACCTATTAGAACCAACAAGTAACGACCGTTCGGGTTCTAACAGACGAATGGTCCGAACACATTCAGCTACAATATTATTCCACTGTTCATGGTCGTCAGCTACCGGTTCGTTCATCAATTCGTAAGCTAAAAAATCGACTGAATAGGTATGCAATTCCTGACTTAGTTGCTTCCACAAATCATAAAATCGAATCTGCTCTTTCCGATCAGTAAAAAGAGGTTTTTCCTTCGCATTAAAATGGTGCGAACGCAATATATGCAAATCCACGATTGCTTTTAACCGATATTTTTGACACCACGACAAAGCATTATGCAGCAAAGAAAAAGCTTCTTTTTCTTTGCTGCCATCGGGCGCAAACATCTGTTCTTCATCCACAGGCAAGCGCAAATGGTCAAATCCTACTTCTGACAAAAATTTAACATCAGCCTCCGTAAAAAAGACAGCCCTATTTTCACCTCTTACATTACTTTGTGACAACCAATGACTGATATTGACACCTCTCTTAACCGAAAAATTGTTCTTTTTCGGTGCAGAAACACCACACATACAACAAAGACAACAAATACAAATCAACCATGCTTTCTTTTCCATAAAACTATTATATTTAGATTATCAACACTTTAGCTATTATTCCTTATCAAAAACTTTGCATATCGCACAATCTTTTATAATATCCATCCAATGCAATCAGCTCCTCGTGCCGTCCGCGTTCCACAATCTCCCCTTCATGCATCACGCAAATCTCGTCCGCATTACGAATCGTCGAGAGCCGGTGTGCAATCACGATCGTCGTACGGTTACGCATCAGGTTCTCCAAAGCCTCCTGCACCAAGCGTTCCGACTCGGTGTCGAGCGCCGAAGTCGCCTCGTCGAGGATCAGGATCGGCGGGTTCTTCAGAATGGCACGTGCAATACTGATACGCTGGCGCTGTCCGCCCGACAACTTACCGCCGCGGTCACCGATATTAGTATCGTATCCATCTTCGCTTGCCATGATAAAATCATGCGCATTGGCGATACGGGCCGCCTCTTGGACCTGTTCGAGTGTAGCCCCTTCCACTCCGAAAGAGATATTATTGAAAAATGTGTCGTTAAAAAGAATCGCCTCCTGGTTGACATTCCCCATCAGGCTGCGCAGATCGTACAAGGTCGCATCACGCACATCCGTTCCGTCGATCGTTATGCTCCCCTTGTCCACATCATAGAAACGAGGCAGCAAATCCACCAACGTGCTCTTTCCCGACCCCGACTGGCCGACCAGCGCTACCGTGTGTCCTTTCGGAATCGTCAGGTCAATGCCTTTCAGCACCCATTCATGCTGGTACTTGAACCAGACATCCCGGTAGCAAATACTTTCCGTCAGAGCAATCGGTTTCGGATCCTCAGGATCGTTAATATTGCTTTCCGCCTTCAGGATCTTATCGACGCGATCCATAGAGGCAAGCCCTTTCTGAATGGCATAAGAGGCCTTGCTAAGATCCTTCGCCGGATTGATTATACTGTAAAAAATCACCAAGTAGTAGATGAAAGTAGAGGCGTCGATCGGACTGTTACTGCTCAGGATCAGCGTACCGCCATACCACAGCACGATCGCGATCGTGGCCGTCCCCAAGAACTCGCTCATAGGATGCGCCATCTGCTGGCGGCGGTAAATGCGGTTCGTCAGCCGCCGAAACGTTTCGTTGCTTTTCTCAAAACGGTCCTGTATCTTCGCCTCCGCATTGAAAGCCTTGATAACACGCAGGCCACCCAACGTCTCCTCTATCTGACTCATCAGATACCCCCATTGTTGCTGTCCCTCGAACGATTTCCGTTTCAACTTCTTTCCGACCGTTCCCATCACATATCCGGCGAAAGGCAGCAGGATGAAGACAAAAAGCGTCAGCTGCCAGCTGATGGCGATCATCCCGATCAGGTAGATCAGGATCAGGATCGGGTTTTTGAAGAGCATATCAAGCGAACTCATGATCGAAGTCTCGATCTCGTTCACATCTCCCGAAACGCGTGCGATTATATCCCCCTTCCGCTCTTCCGAGAAAAAGCCCAGAGGAAGTTCCGTTATCTTGCGGTTGATCTGATTGCGGATGTCGCGGACGACACCCGTACGGATCGGGATCATCGTATAAAAAGCCATATACATCGTCCCGACCTTCAAGAAAGTAGACACGATCAGGAAAACACCCAATATGATCAGCGTGAAGGAACCGCCTTTCGTCTCGATCATGTCGGACACGAACCAAAAGAAGTTGTTTTTCAGCAATTCCGGAGTCGCTTTCCAGGCTTCGAACGAGAAAGGGGCGAACGTCCAATCCGTATAGGTATAGGTTTCGTCACTGATTTTAAACAAGATATTCAGAATCGGGATGATTAATGCAAAAGAGAACAGGTTCAAAATGGCAGACAGGACGTTAAATATCACATTCCACACCATAAATTTCTTATAGGGAGGCACAAAACGCCTCAGTATACGCAGAAAATCCTTCATGTTTGATCGATCAATTGAATTTGGGGCGCAAGTTACTCAATATCCGGCTGATTCCGGGCATTCCCGCTGTACTTTATTTCGTCCATCCTTATTCTTTAGCCCGCCAGCCCTGCTCTTTTAGGGCTTCAGATTACTCTCATAAGTCGTCCGCCGCCAAGCAGACAACTTATGGATCGTATCCGAAAAACGAATCTATTCCATAGAAGAATATAATATATCCAAAAGAAAATGATAAAGAAGCAACTATAAAAAGTATATTTGCATCAATATAGTATAAACAAATGCTATAAAAGTATGAAAAAGATCTCTTCCTCCTTCCTGAAAAGTCTCAATTGGCTATTAACCAGCGTACTAATGCTGCTAGGTTTCTCCACATGTGACTCTGAACCGGGAGCCGCCATGTACGGTACTCCTCATGCCGACTTTACAATCAAAGGAAAAGTCGTAAACCAAGAAAATATGCCGATTCCGGATATTGAAATAAAATGTCTGGTAGAACATCATGGCGATAACAGACATTGGTTTGACACGATACCAGCTGTTTCCACAGATCCTGCTGGAGTCTTTCATTGCCAGTTTGAAGAATTTCCAACCGACAAATTACGGATCATAGCAACGGATATAGACGGTCCCCAAAACGGTTCATACGAAAAAGACTCTACGAACCTTACACTTTCCAGCGATGATTATAAGGGAAACACAGGAAGTTGGTTTAAAGGCTCTGTCGAAAAAGAAATAAAGTTCAACCTTAAAAGAAAAGACAAAGAATGAATAAACGTCCCGGATTACGCAAACGCCTTGCATTAGAATTATTCAGAAGCATCCGGAAGAACCGAGCCAAGATACATGAATTGCGTACGCTCTTTTGGGAGTGCACGCTCCGTTGTAACGCCTCCTGCCTCCATTGCGGTAGCGACTGCCATGTCTCGTCCGCCCATCCGGACATGCCGGTCGAAGATTTCCTGAAAGTGATAGACGAAATCACGCCTCACGTGGACCCGCATAAGGTAATGATCACGTTTACCGGCGGAGAAGCATTGGTCCGTAAAGATATCGAAGCATGCGGGCGGGAATTGAACAAACGTGAATATCCCTGGGGAATCGTCTCCAACGGATTGCTGCTCAACCGCACACGACTGGACTCGCTATTGGCGGCCGGAATGCACTCCATCACCATCAGCCTCGACGGGTTCGAAGAGGCGCACAACTGGCTCAGGGGAAACCGCCGGAGCTTCGAAGGCGCTGTCAATGCCATTGCGATGCTGGCAGAAGAGAAGGAAATCGTCTGGGACGTCGTGACCTGCGTCAATCAGAAAAACTTCAAGGACCTGATGCTGTTCAAGGATTTTCTGATCGAGCTGGGAGTCAAGAACTGGCGTATCTTCACCATTTTTCCTGTGGATCGGGCGGCAGAGACACCGGAATTGCAGATCGACGACACACAATTCACTTGGATCCTTAAATTCATCCGTCATTGCCGCGCCGAGGGAAAGATACATGCTAGTTTTGCCTGTGAAGGTTTCCTCGGCAATTACGAGGGGGAAGTACGCGACCAGATTTTTCACTGCAATGCTGGTATCAGCACGGCATCGGTACTGATCGACGGATCTATATCCGGCTGTCCGAGCATCCGTGCCAACTTCCATCAGGGAAATATCTACAAAGACAGCTTTGTTGATGTCTGGAACAACGGCTTCAAAGAATATCGCAATCGGGAATGGGCACGAAAAGGACAGTGCGCAGACTGCGACATGTTCCGCTATTGCGAAGGAAGCGGTATGCATCTCCATGACGATAGCGGCGACCTGATCACCTGTCATTATCGGAGAATTGAGAATTGACAAAGAGCAATTGACAATATCTTTCCCTCCCTAATTATCAATTCTCCATTGTCAATTGTCAATTGTTTCCTATCTTTACCCACGTAAACTAAAAAACATCAATCATTTCATGAAAAATGCTCTTATCCTATCGGCCTTGCTGACATTAGGGCCGGTCTGTTTCGCTCAACAGACAGAAAAGTATCCTTTGGGCAATTATGAGGAACTTACAGACACCAAACCGCATGACGGCGCAGAAGTCTGGAACAAAATGACAACGCCAACCTGCCTCAGCTGGGGAACAACGGATATCCGCTACAAAAAACTGAATGTCCCCGACATCAAGAAGACAACCCGCTGGAAAGGGAAAGCCTGGAAAGGGGAACGTATCAATGCACAAGCCGTGTTGTGGACTAAAGAAGCGTTGGACGACGTAACGGTCACCGTCAGCGAACTGAAAAGCGGCTCGGCCGTCATCCCGGCTTCTGCCATCACGACGAACTTCGTACGCTATGTCATGACCGACGAGCTGAACAAGGACCGCAAAGGTGGTTGCGGACATCGCGAAAACAAGGCCGAATGGGATTCGTCTGTCGTAGCCGATGTCTTGGATATTGTAAAAATACAGGATATCAAAGCTTGTACGACACAACCGATCTGGCTGAACGTATGGGTTCCGTCAGATGCCCGCGCAGGGAGATATAAGGGGACGTTGACCGTTTCAGGAAAAAATTTCCAAGATATGAAACTCCAGGTAGAAATCGACGTGCTGAACCGTACGCTGCCAGCTCCACAAGACTGGGCTTTCCATCTGGACCTGTGGCAAAATCCCTATTCAGTAGCCCGTTACTACCAGGTTCCTCTTTGGAGCAAGGAGCATTTCGACGCCATGCTTCCGATCATGAAGATGTTGGCCAATGCCGGACAACGGGCCATCACGACCAGCATCATGCATAAACCTTGGGCCGGCCAGACGGAAGACCATTTCGACAGCATGGTAACCCGTATCAAGAAAATCGACGGGACATGGGTATACAGTTATGACGTATTTGACAAATGGGTGGAATTCATGATGAATGAAGTGGGGATCAAAGATATGATCAGTTGCTACACCATGATCCCTTGGGCTTTGACTTTCGACTATTACGATGAAGCGACCAGCCGGGTACAGTTTATCAATGTCAAACCTGGCGATGCCGAATATACCGAATACTGGGGTTCGTTCCTGAAAGACTTCTCCCGTCACCTGCGTAAAAAAGGCTGGTTTGAAAAGACTGCCATCTCTATGGACGAACGTCCTATGGAAGCCATGCGCGAAGCTATCAAAGTCATCAAGCAGGCCGATCCCGAATTCAAGATCACGCTGGCGGGCAACTATCATCCTGAAATCCAATCCGACTTGTATTACCTGAGTATCCCTTACGGCCATAAATTTCCAGAAAACGTAAAAGCCGAACGCGAACGCAAAGGACAGATCAGCACGGTCTACACGTGTTGCTCGGAAGCCTTCCCGAACACCTTTACTTTCTCCGATCCGGCCGAAGCTACTTGGACAGCCCTGCATGCCATCGCCGGAGGCTATGACGGTTACCTGCGCTGGGCCGTAAACAGTTGGACAGCCGATCCCTTGCGCGACTCACGCTTCCGCACTTGGGCAGCCGGCGATACATACAGTATCTATCCTGGCCCCCGCAGTTCGATCCGTTTCGAACGTTTGGTCGAAGGTATTCAGGACTGCGAAAAAATCCGTATCCTCCGCGAAGAGCTGGCAGCCAAAGGGGCTAAAGGCAAATTGAACAAATTAAACAAAGCAGTGGCTAAATTTACCCCGGAAGGCCTGTCCGAAACTCAACAGTCGGCAGCCGAAATGGTAAATGAATTGAATAAATTGCTGAACTCGCTGTAAGCATTCGTCGCTTAAAAACAAAAAAAATCATAAAAAAATCCCCGGAGAGTGCATGACTCCCGGGGATTCATTTTATCTTTACAGCATCGGAACCGTTAGCTCAGCTGGTTTAGAGCGCTGCCTTGACAGGGCAGAGGTCGCCGGTTCGAATCCGGCACGGTTCACACTCCGCCATAAAGCGCCAACCGGCGCTTTTCTTTTTACTTTTCCCGAATAAATACATTAATCGGCGTTCCCGTAAAGTTCCAGTTTTCCCGGATCTTGTTTTCCAGGAAGCGTTTGTAAGGCTCTTTGATCCATTGCGGCAAGTTACAGAAGAATACAAACGAAGGAACCTGGCCGGCAGGAAGCTGCGTAATATATTTAATCTTGATATATTTTCCTTTCCAAGCAGGAGGCGGATAGTTCTCGATGATCGGCAGCATGATTTCGTTCAGCTTGGCTGTCGGAACACGGCGCTGACGGTTTTCGTATACATCTTTGGCTGTTTCCAGCACCTTCAGAATGCGCTGTTTTGTCAATGCCGAAATAAACAGGATCGGAAAATCGGTAAACGGAGCCAGACGCTCACGAATCGCACTCGTAAAGGTATCAATCACCTTTTGGCTTTTATCTTCCACCAAATCCCATTTATTCACACAAACGACCAAGCCTTTCTTGTTTTTCTGAACCAAAGAGAAGATGTTCAAATCCTGACTTTCGATACCTCGGGTGGCATCTAGCATCAACACGCAGACATCCGAATTCTCGATGGCGCGGATCGAACGGATCACGGAATAGTATTCCAGATCCTCATTCACCTTCCCCTTCTTACGGATACCGGCCGTATCCACCAAATAGAAATTCAGGCCGAACTTGTTATATTTCGTGTAAATAGAATCACGGGTCGTACCAGCAATATCCGTTACAATATGGCGGTCTTCACCGATAAAGGCGTTGATCAAAGAAGATTTGCCTGCATTCGGACGGCCGATGATGGCGATACGGGGCAGCTCTTCTTCGAGCATCTCCTGCTTGTCATCCGGAAGCGTAGCAACGATTTTATCCAACAAATCGCCCGTACAAGAACCGTTGATAGCAGAGATACAGAAAGGGTCACCTAATCCGAAAGAATAAAATTCGGCAGAGGAGGGATGCAATTCGAAGTTATCCGCTTTATTGGCCACAACAATCACAGGCTTCTTGGCACGACGCAGGATAGCAGCTACTTCGTTATCCAAATCCGTAACTCCATTCAAGACATCAACGACAAACAAGATCACGTCTGCCTCTTCAAGAGCGACTTTCACCTGCTTGTTTATCTCTTCTTCAAAAACATCATCCGAATTAATCACCCATCCGCCGGTGTCAATCAGCGAAAATTCTTTACCTGTCCACTCTGCCTTGCCATACTGACGGTCGCGGGTAGTACCTGCTTCCTCGTTGACAATCGCCTGGCGCGTCTGTGTCAAACGGTTGAAGAGGGTGGACTTTCCTACGTTGGGTCTACCAACTATTGCAACAATATTTCCCATAAACAACTTTTTCTGTCTGTGCTGTTAATTAATCCAGCTGATAACCGAAGTTCTTCAGCATGTTGTCCCGGTTACGCCAGTCTTTTTCTACTTTGACAAACATTTCCAGGAAAACCTTCTTATCAAAGAAGCGTTCGATATCCTTACGTGCCATAGCACCTACCTTTTTCAATGCCAGGCCACGATGCCCGATGATGATTCCTTTTTGGGAATCGCGTTCAACAATAATGAGCGCTTTGATATGAATCAGCTCGGCTTCTTCTTTAAACAGCTCAACAACGACTTCCACCGCATACGGGATTTCTTTCTGATAATACAGGAGAATCTTCTCGCGAATGATCTCCGTCACAAAGAAACGGGCCGGCTTATCGGTAAGCGCATCTTTCTCGAAATAGGGAGGAGATTCAGGCATCAGATCTTCTACCCTACGTTTCACGTAATCTATATTAAAATTCGAAAGGGCGGAGATCGGAATGATCTCAGCTTTCGGAAGAAGTTCTTTCCACTCGGCTACCAGCTTTTCCAATTCTGGTTGGGTAGTCGTATCAATCTTGTTAATCAGTAACAGGACCGGACATTCCACTTTCTGGACCTTCTGGAGAAATTCTTCATTCTTGTCGATCTTTTCGACGACATCGGTTACATAAAGCAATACATCGGCATCACCAAGTGCCGACTGAGAAAAATTAAGCATAGATTCCTGCAACTTATAATTCGGATGCAGGACTCCCGGCGTGTCAGAATACACAATCTGCATATCTGCGGTATTCACGATCCCTATGATTCGGTGCCGCGTTGTCTGTGCTTTCGAAGTGATGATCGAGATACGCTCTCCCACCAAACGGTTCATCAACGTAGACTTCCCGACGTTCGGATTACCGACAATATTAACAAAGCCGGATTTATGCTTGTTTTCCATTATATCCCCATTTAAGATAAATTGCACCCCAGGTAAAACCGGCGCCAAAAGCGGCAAGAATCAGATTATCGCCTTTCTTCAGTTTGTCTTCCCACTCCCAAAGGCAGATAGGGATTGTCCCGGCGCTGGTATTTCCGTATTTCTGGATATTGATCATCACCTTTTCCATGTCCACACCCAGACGTTTTGCTGTCGCATCGATGATGCGCAAGTTTGCCTGATGAGGCACGATCCATGCGATATCATCGTGTGTCAGCCCGTTCCGTTCGGCAATCTCGGCAGCAACATCAGCCATATACGAAACTGCGTACTTAAAGACATATTTGCCATCCTGGAAAACGAAATGTTCGCGATTATCCACCGTATCGTGTGAAGGAGGATAGGCCGAACCGCCGGATTTCATAATCAGATGTGAATAGCCTACACCATCGGTACGCAAGATCGTATCCATCACACCCACTTCTTCCGTTGTAGGTTCGAGCAGCACAGCACCACAGGCATCGCCGAACAAAGGACAGGTAGAACGATCTTGATAGTCCGTTATAGCAGTCATTTTATCGCCTGCCACAACAACCACTTTCTTATAGCGTCCCGAACGGATATAATTGGAACCTGTTTCCAAGGCATACAAAAAACCGGCACAAGCCCCCTGCAAATCGAAAGTCATTGCATTCTTGCAACCGGTATGGTAAGCTATAATGGAGGAAGTGGTCGGGAAATGATGGTCAGGCGTAGTTGTTGCTGTGAGGATCACTTCTATCTCTTCCGGGTTCACATTTGTCTTTTCGAGTAACTGCTTCACAGCCCGTATACCCATATATGAGGTTCCCAAGCCCTCACCTTTCAAAATTCGGCGTTCTTTGATGCCAACACGCGTCATGATCCATTCATCCGTCGTATCCACCAACTTCGAAATATCTTCGTTCGTCAACACATCTTCGGGAACGTATCCGCCTACGCCTGTTATTACCGCATTTATCTTATCCATATCTTTAAAAATAAAAAGGACTATATATCCCAATTAAAAAAAAGCCCTAAAAATACTTTTAGGGCTATTTCTTGGTTTATCAAAACTTAATCAGTTAGGATAAACTTACACAGCTGCTTCTTTTTCGATAGCTAACTTACCTCTGTAATAGCCGCATTCGCCGCATACAGTGTGATAAATGTGCCATGCGCCGCAGTTCGGGCAAATAGCCATTGTGGGAGCAACAGCCTTGTCATGAGTTCTTCTCTTGGCTGTTCTTGTCTTACCTTGTCTTCTTTTAGGATGTGCCATGTTTTAATTTATTTAATTGTTATCATTCTCAAGTAAACCTTTCAGACCATCCCATCTCGGATCTGTTGCCACAGGTACGTCGTCATCAATCGCGATATCTTCTTCCACGCTATCGTCTTCGTACTCTTCATCTCCGTCTTCAGTGCTTCTGGCGGTATGCTTCTTCAACTTGGACGACATAGCCTTATTACATTTTCCCGGAGCATGTACATGCTTCATAGGTATTGCCAATGCAATAAATTCATACAGGAACCACGCGAGGTTAATAGCACCTTCGTCTTCCGGTATAACCACTACTTCGTCACTTTCTTCGGCATATTCTTTACCGAACTTTACCACCAGGCGATTATGCGTGTCGATTGGGATTTCCATATCGTCCAGACATCTGTCGCACGGAACCATAACAACACCTTCAATCTGAAAGTTCATTTCAAACATCATGGAAGACCGTTTTACCGTGAGGTTAACCTTCACTTTGCCCTTCTGGACTTGGTCTCCATCAATATCCACAAAAAACTTATTCTCCAATAAATACTCGAATTCGTGTATTCCTGGAGTGAGATTTTTCAAATCTACATTATATAATTTAAACTTTCCCAAAGCCTTTTAGTGTAAAAACCTTGCAAAGGTACGAAAAAACTAAACACAAATGCAACATCTTTGCAGTTATTTTTTACTATCTAAGATTTTAGCCCTTATATTTCCGAAGCTCAATTCGAAAAGTCGTGCCTTTGCCGACTTCCGAACTCTTAACAAATATCCTTCCGCCGTGATAAGATTCGATAATACGCTTTACCAGAGACAAGCCTAGCCCCCACCCACGCTTTTTGGTCGTATAACCGGGATTAAATACGGTTTTAAACTTAGATTTGGCGATCCCCTTCCCGGTATCGGTCACATCGATACGAACGACTTTATCACGTTCCTCCACCTGAAAAGTGATTTTCCCCTGCCCTTCCATTGCATCTACCGCATTTTTTGTCAGATTCTCTATAACCCAAGCAAAAAGAGAGTCATTCATCAACACCGGAACCGGCCCGTCGGTAAGATGCGTATAAATCTTGACCTTCGAAGAAATACGTGTGCTCATATAGCTCAAGGCCGAACGGATAGAATTATTGATATCCACTGGGACTGGGTCCGGATTGGAACCGATCTTGGAAAAACGCTCCGCAATCGTTTCCAAACGCTTCACATCTTTTTCCATCTCGTTCAAGAGAGAAGAATCTATATCTTTTGTCCGCAGATATTCCACCCAAGCTATCAAAGACGAAATAGGCGTTCCTAACTGATGAGCCGTTTCTTTAGACAGTCCAACCCACACTTTATTCTGTTCGGCCTTCTTCGTGCTTGCAAGCGCCAGAAAAGCAATCACAATAAAAACGAATACAACCGTAAGCTGCGCATAAGGATAAATCAACAATCGCTTTAGGATGACAGAATCATCATAATAGACATATTGGAAAGTTCCATCCTCCATATCGATCACAATCGTATTTTTGCTTTTCAGCTCCTTTACTTTTACTTTCTTAAATTCTTCCACATCATTTTCGGGGAAGCTTATATTCTTTACGAACATGATGCTATCTTTGTCATTACAAAGTACAACCGGGATAGTCGTATTTCCTTCCAGGATTTTCAAAACAAGAGACAAATCCACAGCCGTGTTCTTACTTGCCGTCAAACGAGTAGCCTCCGCCCATACTTCCATTTTCTGGCGTTCTTCCTGGGCCAGATCTTTTATCAGCATATCAGAAACAACAAGTGAAGCGATCGCGATCAGGATAGCCGTAAAAATAAATACAAACTTCAACCGTTGGCGGGAATCATATATACTTTTCATATCGAAATATTCAGTCAATATATATTGAACGATAAAGATAGAATAATATTATATTATACCAGAAGAATACGGAAAACCAAAAGGGAAAGGGCAGAAATACTGTTTAAGGAATACCCTGGCATCCACATGGCTTATGGGCTGTCGGAAACGAAAAAAGCCGACTCAAAACTGAATCGGCTTCCTTCACGGAGAACTTTCGCTCTCACTCCTAAAAAACGGCGGCTATCTACTCTCCCACTTTTACGCAGTACCATCGACGTGGTTGGGCTTAACTTCTCTGTTCGGAATGGGAAGAGGTGGATCCCCAACGCTATAACCACCTTAATACCTCTTTGTAAGATTTTGACTGGACAACCCCATTACCTGAAGTAACTAATAGAAACATATGGCATCAGCCATCTGCTGATATATCAACCCTTACATGATCGAAAGTCTCGGGCTATTAGTACTACTCGGCTTCGACATTGCTGCCCTTACACCTGTAGCCTATCTACGTCGTAGTCTACAACGACCCTCTAGGGATATCTCATCTTGAGGCTGGCTTCGTACTTAGATGCTTTCAGCACTTATCCAATCCAGACTTAGATACCCGGCGGTGCACCTGGCGGTACAACCGGTAAACCAGTGGTCTGTCCAACACGGTCCTCTCGTACTAGTGTCAGAGCCCCTCAAATATCCTACGCCCACGATAGATAGAGACCGAACTGTCTCACGACGTTCTGAACCCAGCTCGCGTGCCACTTTAATGGGCGAACAGCCCAACCCTTGGGACCTTCTCCAGCCCCAGGATGTGACGAGCCGACATCGAGGTGCCAAACCGCTCCGTCGATATGAGCTCTTGGGAGCGATCAGCCTGTTATCCCCGGAGTACCTTTTATCCTTTGAGCGATGGCCCTTCCATGCGGAACCACCGGATCACTATGCTCTAGTTTCCTACCTGATCGACTTGT
>NZ_JAHPXO010000049.1:0-25831 GCF_019041495.1 Parabacteroides sp. MSK.9.14 | reverse complement strand
AAGGATGAGGATGGACTCAAGCAGTTTGTCAATGACCATGAAGGTTTCATATTCGCAGAAGAGGATTCCAAGGAGATGGTCATACTATGTTTCAGGCATTCCGACATGAGGATTTCCCCGGAAGAGTGGGAAAAGATGAACTGTCCGGTATCCGTGCGTGAAATATACGGACAGATGCAGAAAGTAAAGATTGTAAAAGACCATAAAACACATCTGACCACATTCTACTATTAACACAGTATCGCCACATTAAAAATCACCCTGCATCCTGCCACATGCGGCAGGATGGAAATAAGGATATATCATTAAACAGTCTTTTCAATTATTATATATGGAGCTGATTGTTTTTCCCGCGCAGATATTCATTCAGGTCCTTATATCCGGAATATTCATGCGAGAGATCGCATATACGAATTCCGTATTTGTCCTTTAATGCCTGCACCGCATTTTTTCCGGCGGTATCATTGTCCAGACAGCAACAGATGCCGTCATATCGTGAAAGGAAAGAAAAAGCCTTCTGTAAGTTACTGACAGAATTCAACACTATATAATCCCCCTCTTCCAAAGATGGAAAAGCCGGCCTGAAAGACAGAAAATCTATAAACCCCTCAAAAATATAGCAAATCCTGCTCTCCGGCGTGCTAATGATACAGGTGATGTCCTTGGGAGCGATACAAGCCTTGAAATACCTGTTCCGTATCTCGTACCCTCCAGAAATATTAGGGAAAGCGATGGCAAAATAATTCTTCCCGTTCCGTTTAAAATAGGCTTCCCTGCATACTTTTCGGGCAGTTTCCAAATCAATGCACCGTTCCTTCAGATAGGCAAGCAGTATCCGGTTGGCAAGAGGAGTGATTTTCAAGTCCTGAAAGGTGGGATATGCCTTTTCAAATGGACAGGAAAGAATAACCGGTTTCAAAGCCGCTCTTTTATCCTCAATACATCGTAACACATGGCTTATGTCCTGCGTCCGATAAATCTCCTTGGCTAACGTTATAATGTCACCACCCTTTCCCAGTCCGAAGTCATACCACACTTCCTTATGAAGGTCAACCTTAAAGGAAGCCTCCTTTTCCGTCCTGAAGGGCGATTTGTACCATACACTGTTTCCACGCTGTATTACCGGTTCATGTCCGAATCCGGCTAAAAAATCAACAAGCCTGATATTCTTTGCTTCTTGTATGTTCATAACGTCTCATTTATATGGATTTGGGCAAAGAACCGCTTTATATCTGAAACATGAAAAGCAATGGCATCAGATGGCATCAAAAGTCATCAGATGACACCCCGTTTTATTAATCAAGGCATGGACATGGCAATAGATATCACTCCTCCATTTCCATCTTCTTACGTGGATGCTTGGAGGATAAAATTTTCTTTTGTTTATTCATGTTGACATGGGTATATATCTGCGTGGTGGTTATACTGCTATGCCCCAACAAATTCTGGATGTATTTGATATCCACATCCTCTTCCAGCAACAATGTGGCAAAAGTGTGGCGGAAAGTACGCGGAGTGATTTTTTTCCCAATCCCTGTTTCTTCCCGGCATCGCTTGATTAACAGCCTGACGGATTGTGAGGACAGCCTGTTTCCTAACCTATTTATAAAAAACATTCGGAAGGAGCAAACAGATGTTGATATTGCCTGAGTATTTTTAACACCTCCACCGAACAAATCTGTATGATCCGTTCCTTGCTGCCTTTTCCAAAAACTTTAATAGTTGCCTGCTTTAAGTCAACGGCATCACATGACAACTCGCACAATTCGGAAACGCGTATACCGGTGGCAAATAAAAGTTCTACAACCGCAATATCCCTTGTCTGTGCCTTATAGGCATAATCGCCCGTATCAGGATTATCCGCCCTTAATTTGTAAAGATATTTAAGTATCTCTTTCACCTCATTGCACGTCATTATCATCGGAAGAACATAAGGCTCTTTAAAGTGAATACTCAATTTTCTGAAAGGGTTCAGAAAGTCATCGTGCTCAAAATCATAGTAGTTAAACAGAGCCTTCAGGGATGCCAGTTTTCTCTTCACCGTTTTAGGCTTGTAAGTCGATATATGTTGCAGGTACGTTTTCAGCATATCTTTTGACACCTGCTCAAATACAACCGAAGGATACAACTCATGAATATACCTTTTAAACATATACAAGTCAGAACGATAAGCATAAATTGTCTTTTCATTCAAGTTCTTTTCATATTGACAATGGAAAAGAAAATCTGAAATAACCTGGTCTACAGCTGTCTTCCGGCAATAACTCATATCCGATTTCATCATAATTTTATGGATTATAGTTTTTCCTGCGAAGAAACTACATTTCAAATTCAATTACCTATAAATGAATATCAGAAACCAAGTAAACCAACATCAATATTTAGACAATGATACGTAAAGCTATGTTGAAGAAGTGTAATGAAATCTGAAACATAAAGCTCTTAAACTTGATTCTCTGATGGTTATCACCTCACGAAGATTACATTATTGAATCCTTTGTTTTCTAATTTTTTATCTCTATATTTGCAATAGTACTCCAAAAACATGAAATTTTATGTTGTATCAAAAACTCTCTATAGACAATTTCTTGTGTTTCGACCATTTCGATATACAGTTTGCACCTAGTGTGTCCATTATTATCGGACGCAATGGTGCTGGAAAGACCACACTCATTAGAGCTATGGTTTACTCGCTTTATTTTATGTTTACGAATGACCGTTCAATGGGGGATGACTTCTTGTCGGCAGGAAATCCTGATTTAAAAATGAAATCCATCAAATATGATGAATTTCATAGAAGAAAAGATTCAGAGGATGTAACTGCTGATGCCAATTTTCATGGACAAATAACTTTTCAAGGAGAAAATATAGAATGGGATATGTATCGCCGTTCAACTAGTGGATCTTCACTTAATCCATCACGCTATAGGCCTGCTTATCAACATCTGATGCAATTGTATAGGAAATACGATGAATTGCCATTACTCGCATATTTTTCGGATTCTTTTCCGCATACACTCACAAATATATCCTCCTTTGCCAAGCAACAAATGGCTGCAAATGGAAAAACATTACGCAACTTTGGCTATTACCAATGGGATAATGAAACAGCATGTGTGGAAATATGGCAACGACGACTATTAAATTCAATGGCTAAACTAAAACAGCTAGATGATGATACAGACACATTCACACGTAATGAAGTTGCATTTGTTACTAAAAAGTTGACGCAGTTTTCTCTAGTACTTAATCGTGATATATGCGATACTACTTTTGAGATAGATCGCCTTTTCTATTTATTTGATGAAGAACAAAAACCAGAACTGTGGCTTCGTTTAAAATCAGAAAAGGAAATCAAATTTGACAGACTTCCAGCCGGATATAAACGGTTATATTCCATTGTCTTAGATCTGGCATACCGGGCTTATTTGTTAAACAGGCGAGTAGATGTAGAACCTACAGGATTAGTTATGATAGACGAAATTGATTTGCACTTACACCCTTCGTTAGAAACAGAAATTGTAAAACGGTTTACACAGACATTCCCAAAATTACAATTCATAATGACTTCCCACTCTCCATTAATAGTAAGCAACTTGTCAGCGGACGAGAAACAAAATAAAATATTCAGACTTGTAGCTGGAGAGAAGCAACCGCATGAATTGCCAGACCTTTTTGGTATTGATTACGATGATGTATTACTGGATTGGATGGGAGGAGCTCCTAGAAACGAGGAGATGGAATTTCTACAAATGGCAATAAAAAGAGCTATGCAAATGGAAAATACACAACTACTCAACATGAGACGCAAGGAATTAGAAAAAATGTTGGGAGAAAAAAAAGCATTGCAATTAATCAATAAATGGAAGGAAGAATAACCTCGCATCATTAGATATATGTTTTGGATTGATAAGCATAATAAAGGAAGGCGGCGTAAAGGTCATCAAATTGTAAATCGTTTCCTATGTGAATCGTGGAATGAACAAGATGGACAATATGTAAATTGTACTTATGCTTCATTTAAGAGAAATCATAAAATGGAGAAATTGCTTTACAGGGAACAGAATGGATTCTGCTGTTATTGCATGAGGCATATGGAAGTAAATCAACACATTTCCTTAGAACATGTGATGCCTCATAACTCTGTAACCAAACAAAACAAGATAGATTTTAAGAAGATTAATTATTATAAACGGTTTAATAAGAATTTTAAACAAAATGTCGTTTACAAACATCTAAACGGTACAAGGCGAAAATGGCGCAGCGGACCACCATATCCTCATTTTTGCGCTTATGAAAACCTAGTATTGTCATGCGATGGTAGTCTTTTCATTGATGAAGACAAGGAGAAAAAATTATATCCTTCTAAAATGCATTTATGCTGTAATGAGCATAGAGGAAATAAATTGATTGTCCCATTATTTTTCATTCCTAATATAAACGATTTAATTATATACAATAAAAATGGAACTATTGGCATATCGAAAATAGTCAAGTCCTCCCAGCGTCAGATTGAATTATCTAATACTATTGAGGACTTAGCATTGGAGCATGAGCGCTTGAGAATCATTCGGCAAGCTTGGTATCATATAGCTACAAGTCGCATATATAATATAGAAGAAGTAAAGGCTGCTATTAGTGATGAACCTTTACGGCAAAATATTATGATGGATAGTGGCATTCCTCTTGATATCGTAAATCGGATTAAACATCCTATATACTGGTCCTTACTGTGTGAATATTTTTGGTTCTATAAACACTTCACACCATAAATATAAATATGCAATTTCCTCTCAAGATTCCTTTAAGGGGTATAGATGTAATCTTGATGGGTACAAAATTACTAATTCTAAGCTATGATATCAATCAATAATAAACAGTTGGACGGACTCTGTTATGACTTTGAATATCAAGTAACAGACAAGGATGAGTTAGCAAATAAAATTTGCCAACTCATCCTTGGAAATTGTGGTCATGTATCAAAAGTTATTAATGGATTAGCTTCAAATCCAAGAGAGGTGGACAAGAAAGCTGTTGATTTTTTGATTAAAGAGTTAGAAAAGAGAAATGTAACCAAAGAAGATATGTATAAGATTGATGGATGGTTATTTCAAATGATCTCTTGGTTACAATTAGCCAACCAGAATAAAGGTAATATTTTTTTTCAACAATCACCTCATTCACAGCCTTCCATGCACGGATTTGATGGTTTTGCTATAAAACTCACACCTGATAATATGATAGAGCGAATTGTGATAACAGAGGATAAATGTACAAATGATGCTCGCACAACAATTCGAGATAAAGTATGGCCAGAGTTTTCTGAAATGGAGAATGGAGTGAAAAATAATGCAATCTTCCAGCAAACAGAAGCGCTGATTGGGCATAGGTTAGGAGAACAATTTGAACACATTCAAAATGATATTGTAAATGAAAAATATCGTCAGTATCACGTCAGCATAACCCGTCAGAAAATTCACAATTCTGATGAAGGACGGAAAAGACTGTTCAAAGATTATGATACAGTAATTTCAGGAGGCGATGTTCACAGAAGATCGGCAGCAACAATCTGCTTAGATGACAAGGAACGGGAGTGGATGAGCGATTTGCAACAGAGAGTTTTAGCGAAACTGAAATCATACATCTAACACTATGTACAATTTCGTAACTGAAGAATTGATAAAAAAAATTCCTCATGTGGAAGGCTTTACTGAAGAGTTACTACCCGTAACTCTAACAAAGATTTATGCTCAAATAATTAGCCTTAGCGCAAAATATGAGGATGGTGAGCCTTTTGATTTGGAAGTGCTTAAAAGTGATGGGAAAAAACTTAATATACTATCTAACACCCTAGAACTGTATCTTTTTGCAAATTCCCAGACTGATAAACGAAAATCAATGGCTTTTGTTGCAGCAACTGCCCGAAAACTCTTGTTCAAAATAAAAGAAGTACACGAGGATGAGGTATTGGATTTGAATTATATTCCATCCGACCTTTATGCATCTCTCTTATATGTTATAAGTGGTAATTTTGCTGATGCACAAGAGGTTGCGGAGGGTTTCTGTGTACGCAGAGAGGCTGACCAATATGTGAAGAAATTATATAACTCTATCAAACTTCTGGTGAGCGGCAATTTACATGAACTACAAAGTTTGACGATCAATGAACCAAAGGAATATAATGATTTACAACAATATACGGAATGGCTACTTTGGAAAGAACTAGTGACGGGAATAAAGCAGTTTTCAATTTCGCTATTGGGTAAAAAAGCGTATACAATCAATTCTTTTTTAAAAGTCAGAGAACTGTCTGTTTATGAGGATAAGCTCATTGCTCTCAGAGACGTATATGTGGCTCCATATATATTGTCAACTCTGTTTATACTATCGTGTGAGGAGATGTGGAGTCATGCTGTGATTAATGTATCTACTCCCATAGGAGTGAAAAAGAAAAGTTGGCAAGAGGCATTAAAAAAGCAAGCGGTAGTAAGACCTTTTTTATGGGAGAACCATTTGGATGCAATCAGTAAGGGGATATTGAATGTTGGTGTGTCGTCAGTGATTACTTACCCTACAGGTGCAGGAAAAACAACTCTTTCTGAATTGAAAATAGCCTCTTGTTTGCTGGCAGATAAGCGGGTTATATATCTTGTTCCTACTCATGCATTAGAAAATCAAGTTAACAACAGTTTGAATAAGTTGACTGAAAGAATGAATATGTCAATTCGGAATAGAGATGCAGAGTTCTCTTGGTTTGAAGAGGAGGAGGAAGATAGTACTATAATGGTGATGACACCTGAGCGTTGTCTTGCGTTATTACGCCTGAACCCAGAAAAATTGAATAATGTGGGATTGGTTGTTTTTGATGAGTTTCATTTGGTTAATGGCAATTTTGATGACAAACGTGCGAATGATGCTATGACGCTTGTTGTGGAACTGCTCGACATTATACCTAAAGCAGATTATTTTTTCGTTTCTGCAATGGTACGGAATGGAGCTGATGTGGCTGGTTGGATTAAGTCGGTGACTGGTCGCGAGTGTGTGTTACTTGACAACCCATGGAAGCCTACTTGTCAGTTGCAGGGATGCTTGGTCTATAATGAGGAAGAAATCAATAGATTAAGGAAAATTATTACTGTATCAAAGAGTAAAAATAAGAGTAAAAATCCGACAGTAGCACTACAAAGAATGCTGAAGGTAAATCCCCACTGCATATTCAGTTTGAAATCAACATGGGATGATGTAAACAAAGCAAATTATTGCTTGGTGGAGTTAACAGGCAGAGATATTCATCTGAAGGCAAATAGTGAGTGGAAACTTTCAGCAAACTACAACTATGTGGCTGCAGAGGTGGCAAGTCGTTATGCAGCTATTCATTACAAGACAATAATCTTTGCGACCAAACCTGTTGATGCCAATTCAATACGTAACCATATAAATGAACTTTTGAAAGGGAAAAATGTTGACTGGATAAAGCGCTACGAAAGTGAAAAGTATAATGCTATAACAATGGAATTAGGCGGTGAAAAGTATTCGTATCTTTTTGAATCAAATTCAGCTACTGTACATCATGGTAATCTGTTGCCAGAAGAGCGTATTATCTCGGAGCATTATTTCAAAAGCAAGGACGGCGTGAATGTGTTGGTGGCTACACCTACCTTGGCTCAAGGTATCAATTTACCAGCTGATATAGTTCTCATTGCTGGCGACAAAAGATTTGATGGAAATAGCATGGAGCAAATCAAGGCTCACGAGATATTGAATGCAGCAGGAAGGGCTGGTCGAGCAGGTTTCCGTTCGCACGGAACGGCTATTCTGATACCATCCATCATTGCGACCTATCTGGATAATGTGGTAAAAGGTAATTGGATGACGGTGCGTGATGAGATTTTTTCTAAAGGCGATCGCTGTCTAGATATAAAGGATCCTCTTGCAGATTACTTTAATGCCGAGATAAATGTGGATAGTGATTTAATATTGAATCATTTTAAGTCAGATGTGGCTGATGTGAAACGTAAGTATGGAAAGACATTCTATGCATATCAAATGAGCGTGAAAGGTAGGGCAACAGAGTTTAATACCCATTTGGATGCTATGGTTGGCAATTGGGTAGAAAATGTAGAGCAGCCCAAGTGGCTGTCTGTGTTGTCTGCAAAGACCAGTGTTGATCAGGATTTGTTAATGGTATTCTATGAATCCATCAACGTGCCCTTCATAGCTAACCTGGACAGTCAAAATGTTCTGTATATACTAGGACATTTGCTGTCTGTGATGAAAGAAAATATGGAATTGATGGATAAATTCTTTTCAAGTTCGATAAATGCTGAAAATGCTAGAAAATTTGTACTCTCTAAAGATATTAACATTTGGACGGAAAGTGGAATCAAAAAGTTCTTTACGCTTGTTGAAATGTACGTAAAAGGTCTGTCTTTATTGGAGATTGAACAGACCATGGAATGCAAACAAGATAAAAAGCTGTTACATGCGAGACAATTTGTACTCAAAATTATTCCAGATGTAAGTTATACTTGCGGTGCTTTTGTTCAGGTGCTTATAGAAAAACTGAATTTACATGAAGAAAACTCCGATTTACCTACTGATATAAAAGTTTTTGCCTCATGTATCAAAGAAGGAGTGTTAACCTATGAAATGCTCAAAGAGAAATATAATAAAAAGTATATGAGAGTAGAATGTCATTATAAATGTCGGAAAACAAAAACATAGAAGTGATTTAGAGCCCGTTTAAATTTTCTTCAATAATAATTTAAACAGGCTCTAAAATGATAAAAAAGCTATTTATATTTGCAGAAATCGAACTTTTTACCTACCTTTGTATCGTCAAAAAGATAATGATTGTCGAATTGATAAAGAAAAGCGATGAATTTAGTGTAAAGCTAATTCGATGGTTTTTATAAGATATAAAGCAAAAAGAGGATGTAAATCAAGGAATTAGAATAAGTCTAATCAAAAGGTTCGATTCCTGGTGGCACCACTGAAAATCAAGCAGTTACAATTATTTGTGACTGCTTTTTTGTTTTTATGGCAAATGAGTTTGTTTGTGTTACATACGAAAATGCAAAACAGGATTAAATTTGATTATAGGGAAAGGAGAAGAAGCGGTTTAATTGTGTCATACTGCTAAAGAATGACATACTAAAACTATTTTATCTCCCGTTAATTCTTTACATTTGCCACAAAATTATAGCGATTATGACAGAATGCAAGGATGAACACATATTAAATTCCATTGATTACCCGGAGGATTTGCGCAAGTTGTCCCCCGATAAATTGGGAGAGGTATGTGCAGAGTTGCGTCAATATATAATAGATGTACTATCGGAGAATCCGGGACATCTTGGGGCAAGTCTCGGTACGGTAGAGCTGACGGTTGCACTACACTATGTTTTTAATACTCCCTATGATCGTATTGTATGGGATGTGGGGCATCAGGCGTATGGTCATAAAATACTGACTGGACGTCGAGAGGCTTTTCATACGCTCCGAAAATTTAAAGGAATCAGTGGATTTCCTAATCCTCTGGAAAGCCCTTATGACGCATTTGTTGCCGGACATGCTTCAAATTCCATTTCGGCGGCTATGGGTATGTCGGTCGCTTCTGCGTTGAAAGGGGAAAAAGACAGGCATGTAATAGCTGTGATCGGTGATGGAGCCATGACGGGTGGGTTGGCGTTCGAAGGTCTGAATAATGCGTCGGCTAATCCAAACAACCTACTTATCATTCTCAATGATAATGATATGGCAATAGATCATGCGGTCGGTGGGTTGAGTCAGTATTTGGTGGATATCACAACCAGTCAGGCATATAATAAAATGCGTTATGATGTGTACCGCGGATTGCGGAAGATGAAACTGATCAATAATGACCGTCGGGGAAATATCCTTCGTTTTAACAATAGTCTGAAAGCATTGCTTACTCAACAACATAATCTGTTTGAGGGATTCAGCATCCGTTACTTTGGTCCGATCGACGGGCATGATGTCGGTTATATGATCAAGGTTCTGAATGATATAAAGGATATGGAAGGTCCGAAACTATTACATATCAAAACTAAAAAAGGCAAAGGATTCAAGCCTGCTGAAAAGTCGGCAACGGAATGGCATGCACCAGGGCTGTTCAATAAAGAAACAGGAGAACGGATCATTGTCCATAAGTTGAACGAACCTCAACTTTATCAGGATGTTTTCGGACATACCCTTGTCGAGCTGGCTGAACAGGACGAACGGATCGTGGGGGTCACTCCTGCTATGCCGACAGGTTGTTCTATGACTTATATGATGAAAGCGTTTCCGAAACGGGCGTTTGATGTCGGGATTGCCGAAGGGCATTCGGTAACTTTCTCTGCCGGACTTGCCAAAGAGGGAATGATCCCATTCTGCAATGTCTACTCTTCTTTCATGCAGCGGGCATACGATATGGTGATACACGATGTTGCACTTCAGAATCTTCATATGGTAATCTGTCTGGACCGTGCCGGTCTAGTAGGCGAAGACGGGGCGACCCATCACGGGGTGTTCGACCTCACTTATCTGCGTCCAGTCCCGAACTTGGTTATTTCATCTCCTTTGAACGAACTGGATTTAAGGAATTTGATGTATACCGGGTATAAGGAATGTAACGGCCCTTTTGTGATCCGTTATCCACGCGGTAAGGGAGAGATGGCAGATTGGAGGAATGAGATGCATATCCTTCCGATCGGGAAAGGCAAGAAACTTCGTGATGGGGATGATATTGCGATCTTGTCACTTGGACCTATTGGCAACGAAGTGATAAAGGCCATAAAGGAGGTTGAAAGTGATGGTATATCGATTGCCCATTATGATATGATTTTTTTAAAACCGATGGATGAAGAACTGCTGCATGAAGTCGGTAAGAGGTTCAGTCGTGTCATCACTGTTGAAAACGGCGTAATCAAAGGTGGACTGGGCAGTGCTGTTTTGGAATTTATGGCTGATAACGGATATGCTCCTCAGGTAAAACGGATTGGTGTGCCGGATGAGTTTGTCGAACATGGATCGATTCCCGAACTGTATAAACTGTGTGGTATGGATGCCAAAAGTATTGCAGGAGAAATAAAAAAGATGGTTATCAGAGGATAATATATCCTTATAATTAATCTATTATATAAAATGAAAATTATTATAGCCGGAGCCGGTGAAGTAGGAACCCACCTGGCAAAAATGTTATCACAGGAGAAGCAGGATATTATCCTGATGGATCCGAATGAGGAACGTTTGAATTTCACGAATTCAAGCATGGAGATCCTTCCTATGGTGGGTAATCCGACATCCATTCGGGACCTGGAAGAAGCCGGTATCAGAAAGGCCGACCTGTTTGTCAGTGTCACGCCGGAAGAAACGACCAATGTGGCAGCCAGCATTCTGGCTTCTAAATTAGGAGCACATAAGACGTTGGCGCGTATCAACAATTACGAATATTTGCTCCCTAAAAACAAGGAACTGTTTGAAAAAATGGGGATCGATTCCATGATTTACCCGGAAATGCTGGCAGCCAAAGAAATTGTTACGGCTGTCAGACGCCCGTGGACTCGGCAATACTGGGAGTTGTTCGGAGGCGCTCTGATTCTGATCGGTGTAAAGGTGCGCGATAATTCCCGACTTGTGAACAAACATCTGTCCGAATTACTGAACGAACAGAAACTCTATCATATCGTTGCCATCAAACGGCAGAACGAGACCATTATTCCCCGTGGTACGGATCGTATAGAATCGGGAGATATCGTTTTTTTTACAACGACTAAAAGCCATATCGAAGACGTCCGGTTGCATGCGGGCAAGCGAGACCCCGAAGTAAAGAAAGTCATTATTATGGGTGGAAGCCGTATTGCGATCCGTACCTGCCAGTACCTTCCGAACAATATCCGTGTAAAAGTAATCGAGACTAACAAAGAAAAGAGTCACCGTATAGCTGAGGTTGTCCCTGGAAATGTCTTGATCATCAATGGAGACGGACGTGATACCGATCTGTTGATGCAGGAAGGGATCAAAGATGCACAGGCATTTATCGCACTGACGGATAATTCGAGTACGAACATCTTGGCTTGTCTGGCTGCTAAACGCGCCGGAGTATTCAAGACTATCGCTAAGATCGAAAATATCGACTACATACCTTTAGCGGAGAGCATGGACATCGGCTCGGTTATCAATAAGAAACTGATTGCTGCCAGCCATATCTACCAATTCCTGTTGGATGCAGACGTGTCGAACGTGAAGTGTTTAACTTTTGCCAATGCAGATGTGGCGGAACTTGTTGCCCGTCCCGATTCGAAAATTACCCGTAAGCAGGTAAAAGATCTGAATCTTCCGAAAGATTTGACGTTGGGCGGATTGATTCGTGACGGTGAGCCTATGATGATCAAGGGTGATACACATATCCAAGCTTATGACCACGTTGTGGTGTTCTGTTTGGATACGGCTATGCGTAAATTGGAGGACTACTTTAATTAATTGTCAATGGACAACTCTGGGTTGTCTCTTTTCTCTGTTCAATGTGTCAATTGTTAATAGCATATTATGCTGAACATTCGTTTTATAATTAAGATGTTAGGGATGATGTTCATCCTTGAGACGTTGTTTATGCTGGCTGCAACGGCAGTCGCTTTCTTATATGAAGGAAATGACTTCTATCCGCTTCTTCAGTCGAGTGGTATCATGTTCGGAACGGGAGTCCTTTTTATGCTGATCGGACTACGAGCCAATGAACATACGGCCGGGCGCAGGGAAGGGATGCTGACTGTTACATTAACTTGGGCTCTTTTCTCCCTTTTGGGGATGTTACCATTCTATTTAGGTGGCTATATAGATAATGTGACGGATGCTTATTTCGAAACGATGTCTGGTTTTACGACGACAGGCTCTACCATATTGACCGATATCGAAGCTCTTCCGCACGGGATATTGTTTTGGCGGAGCCTTACGCAATGGCAGGGCGGTATTGGAATGATCGTGTTTACCGTAGCGCTGATGCCTATTATCGGAGGTGGGGCTACCCAGATGTTCAATGCCGAGACTCCGGGTATCACGCACGAACGTTTCCGTCCGCGTGTTACCCAGGTGGCCAAGCGCCTGTGGGGAGTTTATTTGTTCCTGACCATTATCCTTATTGGTCTTTTATGGGCGGGTCCAATGGACTTGTATGACGCTGTCAATCATGCGCTCACTTGTATTTCTACAGGTGGCTATTCCACGAAAAATGCCAGTATCGCTTACTGGGACTCTGCCTATATCGAATATATAATTACGATTTTTATGTTTATCGGTGCGACCAATATTACTTTGATATATTTCTTTTTTAACGGTAGGCCCAAGAAGTTATTTGCGGATGAAGAAACACGCTGGTTTTTCTGGTTCGTACTGATTATTACGGCAATATCGACAGTCTGGATCATGTATAAAGGATTTGTGGACGATTTTGGTACAGCTTTTAGGCAAACGGTATTCCAGGTCGTGACATTGGTGTCTACATGTGGGTTTGCAACGGTCGATTATATTCCGTGGGGACCGTTTTTCTGGCTGTTAGCGCTAGTTCTGATGGTGGTATGTGGTTGTGCTGGCTCTACTTGTGGAGGTTTGAAAATGGGCCGTTTTGTGATTTTGACCAAGAACCTCTTTAATGAGTTTAAGAAGCAGACGCATCCACATGCCATTATTCCGGTACGAATGAACGGGCATGCTGTTTCTGGTGATATCGTCCACCGGGTATTGGCGTTCGCTTTTGCCTATATTGCTTTAATATTTGTCAGCTGTATGGTGCTGATGATCGATGGGGTAGGATTTGAGGAGACGATCGGGGCTACTATCTCTTCGATCAGTAACGTTGGACCGGGACTTGGTAGTCTGGGACCGGTCGGAAACTATGCTGATGTTCCGGTGGTATCGAAATGGTTCTTGTCTTTTCTGATGATGGTCGGACGTTTGGAGATCTTTACGGTGCTGACAATCTTGTTGCCGGGGTTTTGGAAACAATAATACCAAAAAAGATAGTTCGGATATACGCTTTTGTCTAATTTTGCGTTATAATAGGTGCGAATCATAAAGACGTAAGATACATGATAGAATATATCAAGGGAGAGATAGTAGAACTGACACCGGCCAGGATGATCTTGGAATGTGCCGGAATCGGTTATGAACTGAATATCTCCTTGAATACATATACTTTTTATAATGGGAAACCGACCGGGAAGATTTACGTGTACGAAGTAATACGTGAAGATGCCCATTTGCTTTTTGGCTTTGCAGGAAAAGATGAGCGCGAACTGTTTCTGATGTTGACTTCCGTGTCGGGAGTCGGTCCCAATACTGCCCGGATGATCCTTTCTTCCCTGTCACCATCCGAATTGATCCGGGTGATTGCTGATAAGAACGAAACAGCTCTGACGTCAGTCAAAGGAATCGGATTGAAAACAGCTCAACGTATTCTAGTTGATCTCAAAAACAAGGTAAAGCCGATAGAGGGAATGACAGTGACAGGTGGCTCCTCTTCTGTCGCTGCCAGTGGTGCTGTCACAGAAGAAGCAGTGGCGGCATTGGTTATGCTTGGATTCCAGAAGGCCGCTTCGCAAAAGGCGGTTAACTCGATATTGAAAGGTTCGCCTGCACTGGCTGTCGAGCAGGTCATTAAAACAGCCCTAAGAATGCTTTAAGCAATGGATAATTGGCAATTGGCAATTTAGGAGAATTTGGAATTGTCGGTTGTCATTGTCTGTTGTCAATTGTCAATTAACATGAGAAGGACACTGAAATTTATACTCTGGATAACAATTCTACTGTTTGGTGCAGGTCTGTATTCTATGAATACGGATTTTCTGGCCTATGAGATGTCGTTGCCGGATACTGAACAGCTGGTCGTTCCGGATGATACGGTGCCGAAGGTGCGCACCCGCTTTCCGGTAGCTAAGACGGTCCCTGAAGAATATCAGGATCTTACCAAGCAGTCACCTGCTGACTTGAAGACGCCGGATAACGTGAAATCAGTGGTCGAATATGATATCAGAACCGGGACATATGTAGTCCGTACCAAGTTAGGTGATGCCGATCTGACTACTCCTATTTCGTTGACCCCTGAGGAATACCAGGATTATAGTTTCCAAAAATCCGTTCAATCCTACTATCGCCAGAAAAACGAGGAAGAATTTCAAAAGGCGGCTAATAAGCAGTTCAACTTAGCTGATATGCAGTTCAATATCGGTGCGGCGGAACGTATCTTTGGGCCGGGCGGTGTCCGGGTGAAAACGCAAGGTTCGGCCGAAGTGGAGTTAGGCTTGAAGCAGAATAAAACCAAAAATCCCTCTTTGCCGGAACGTGCTCGTAACCGTACCTTCTTTAATTTCGATGAGAATGTTCAATTGAATGTACAGGCATCGGTTGGTAGCAAAGTGAATTTCGATATGAACTATAATACCGAAACTTCTTTTGATTTCGACTCCAAAAAACTGAAATTAGCTTATACCGGGGAGGAAGATGAAATTATCAAGTCGCTGGAAGCCGGAAATGTAAGTATGACAACCAGTAACTCCCTAATCAACGGAGGAGCAGCCCTGTTCGGTATGAAAGCGGATCTCCAGTTCGGGAAGCTGCGAGTCAATGCGTTGTTTGCACAGCAGGAGTCGGAATCGAAAACGGTCAGTTCTAAAGGGGGCGTGCAGACAAAACCTTTCGAATTGACGATTGACCAGTATGACGAGAATCGTCACTTTTTCCTGTCACACTATTTTCGCGACCGCTATGATGAGGCGGTGAAGAACCTGAATACGATTTCCTCTCCCGTCACGATCAGCAAGGTGGAAGTTTGGGTGACAAACAAACGGGCTACTTATGACCAGGCGCGTAACGTGGTCGCTTTTGCCGATCTGGCCGAGCATGATAATATTTCGAATACGGCGGTCGTTTCTCCTTCGGGGGCGCTGTCTATCCCCTATAATAATACGAATACATTATATAATACCCTTAACCAACAATTTACCGGTGCTCGTGATATCAGCACGGTAAATCAGGCGTTGGGAGGAACTTTTGTTAACGGTACGGAGTATGAAGAAGTGGAAAGCGCTCGTTTGCTGGATGCGTCCGAATATACGGTCAATACGAAGTTGGGGTATATCTCGCTGAAAACACAGTTGCAGGCAGATGAGGTATTGGCTGTCGCTTACAATTATACTTATTCGGATGGAAAGACTTATCAGGTTGGTGAGTTCTCGACTGACAATCCTTCATCGGCTGCCTCTTGCCTGTATGTGAAGTTGTTGAAAGGAATTACCATGTCGCCTGATATGCCTTTTTGGGACCTGATGATGAAAAATATCTATTCATTAGGAGCTTACTCTGTCCAAAAAGAGAAGTTCAAGTTGAATATCATGTATCAAAGCGATACAACCGGTACGTATGTCAACTATTTGCCGGAAGGGGCGATTGCCAACCAAATCTTGTTACGAGTGCTGAACCTGGATAGCTATGATTCCAACAATCAGCCGCATCCGGATGGTATATACGACTTTATTGAAGGTGTGACCGTCCTTGCCGATAATGGGAAAATTATTTTTCCAAGTGTGGAACCATTCGGCTCCTATCTGCGTAAAAAGATTAACAATGATGCGATTGCTGACAAATATGTATTCCAGGAACTCTACGACTCGACATTGACTGTCGCCAGACAGATTGCTGAAAAGAATAAGTTCAAACTGGAGGGGGAATACAAAGCCTCTTCGGGTGCCGAGATACAGTTGGGAGCTTCCAACGTAGCGCGAGGTTCAGTGAAAGTAACGGCTGGAGGAGCGATATTAACCGAGAATGTAGATTATACTGTTGACTATACTTCCGGCGTGGTAACGATCCTGAACGAAAGTATTATTTCTGCAGGCACGCCGGTCAGCGTCTCGCTGGAAAACCAGACAGCCTATAACATGCAGCGTAAGACCATGATGGGATTGGACTTGAACTATCAGTTCAACTCGAATCTGATGGTAGGCGCTACCATCATGCACATGTCCGAAATGCCGTTGACCACCAAGACGACGATGGGCGACGAAGCGATAAAGAATACGCTCTGGGGTGTCAATATGGCTTATAAGGGCGAGAGTCAGTGGCTTACCAATATGTTCGACAAGCTGCCGTTGCTGAACCTAAGCAAACCCAGCCAGATATCTTTCAATGCGGAGTTCGCTCATTTGATTGCCGGGCATTACGAAAACAAGAACACGGGTGGATATTCGTATCTGGATGACTTCGAGTCGACACAGAGCAATTTTGACCTCTCCGACCCTTATCCCTGGCAGTTGTCCAGTGTGCCTTATGACGATGGTACGCCCCAATTGTTCCCGGAAGCCGGGCTGACCAATAATATCGATTACGGGAAAAGTCGTGCTTTGCTCGCTTGGTACACGATCGACGGATTGTTCACGCGTAAAAATTCTTCTTTGCGTCCGAAATATATTACGACAAAAGATTTGTCCAACCATTATGTCCGTGCTATCGAGACGAGAGAGTTGTTCCCGCAACGGCAGCAAAGCATGAGTGAAAGTAATACGTTGACAGTTCTGAACATGGCTTACTATCCGCAGGAACGCGGACCGTATAACTTGGATGCCGATAATATTAATCCTGACGGAACATTGCAAAACCCGGAAAAGCGTTTCGGTGGAATGATGCGAAAGATAGACCAGAGTGACTTTGAGACGGCGAATGTCGAATATATCGAATTTTGGATGCTCGATCCGTTCATTTATGATCGTCAGACAACAGGGGGGGATCTGTATTTTAATTTGGGTGAGATATCGGAAGACATATTGAAGGATGAAAAGAAGTTCTTCGAAAACGGATTGCCAATCGATGGCGATACGTCTAAGGTCGATTATACTGTTTGGGGTAAGGTTCCAAAACAGCAGAGTACAGTTTATGCCTTCGACAATACGGCAGGTGCACGTCTGTTGCAGGATGTCGGCCTGAACGGTTTATCCTCGGATGAAGAAAAGGAATATCCGGCTTACCAGGATTATCTGAATAAATTACGCCAGAAATTGAATGCGGTAACCCTAACCGAGATGGAGAACGATCCGTTACAGCTGTCCCCTTTCTTTGATCCGGCCGGTGACAAGTTCCACTATTTTCGTGGTTCGGACTATGATTCTCAGGAGGTGGATATCTTAACACGTTACAAACGCTATAATGGAACGGAAGGAAACTCGAAAGATATCAACGATTCGGGCGAGCGCTACAGCACTTCTTCCAAGACCGTGCCTGATGTAGAAGACATCAATCAGGACAATACTCTGAATAAAAATGAAAAATATTTCGAATACAAAGTCAGGATAACTCCGCAGGATACGGTTGTCGGTGAAAACTTCATTGCGGATAAACGTACTTCATCAGTAAGATTGGCGGATGGTACGACAGAATCCGTTACCTGGTATCAATTTAAGATTCCGGTAAAACAATACCAGCGTCGTGTGGGGGCAATCAATGATTTCAAGACGATTCGTTTCATGCGTATGTATATGACAGGATTTAAGGAATCGGTCGTGTTGCGCTTCGGTACTCTGCAATTGGTACGCGGAGAATGGCGATCCTACGAGCAGGATTTGTCCGATCCGAAGATGCCGCCCGCAGTGAAGGGTAAATTGGAAGTCTCGACTGTCAATATCGAGGAAAACAGTGACAGGGATCCGGTCAGCTATACATTGCCCCCGGGCGTCAGCCGTGTACTGGATCCAAGCCAGCCTCAGATCCGTCAGGAGAACGAACAGGCGCTTTCTTTAAAGATAACGGACCTTGCCGCTCAAGATGCACGTGCCGTGTATAAGAATACGAATTATGATTTGCGGCAGTATAAACGCTTGCAACTGTTTACCCATGCCGAGGCTCCGAAATTGGATGTAAACGATCTTGCAGATGGCGATCTCGCTGTTTTTATCCGCCTGGGATCGGACTATAAGAATAACTATTACGAATATGAAGTACCGTTGAAATTGACTCCGCACGGGGAGTATAACTATAACAATTCGGAACACCAGAAAATCGTTTGGCCGGCAGAAAACATGTTGAATTTCCGTTTGGAGATTCTGACGGACCTGAAACTGGAGCGTAACCGGGAAAAACGGTCCGGTACGAATGGAGTGTCTTTCCAGACTGTCTATTCTGGTAGGGATCCGGACAACGATGGTAATACGATCCGTGTCAAAGGTAATCCGAGTCTTTCCGAAGTGAAGACAGTCATGATCGGTGTGCGTAACGTGCGTAATAAGTTGAAGAGCGGGGAAGTTTGGGTGAACGAATTGCGCCTGACCGACTTCAATGAAGAAGGTGGGTGGGCTGCTAATGCGAATTTGAATGTTGCGCTTTCCGACTTGGGAACGGTGAATGTGGGCGGACGTATCGAAACGGCTGGTTTCGGTGCTCTCGACCAGTCGTTGAACGAACGCCGGATGGAAGACTTCAAACAGTATAACGTGGCGACCTCTATCGAATTGGGTAAGCTGTTCCCGGAAAAGGCGCAAGTCAGTATCCCGTTCTATTATGCTTATTCGAAGGAAACATATGATCCGAAATACAATCCGCTGGATCAGGATGTCAAGTTGAAGGATGCTATCGACAAGGCGGAAACGAAAGCCGAGAAGGACTCGATTCGTAATTATTCTCAAGATAGGACGGTTATCAAGAGTGTTTCGTTTAATAATGTGCGTGTGAATATCAAGAGTAAGAATCCGATGCCTTATGATCCGGCAAACTTTACACTCGGATATTCGTACAGTATTAATGATAAGAAAAATCCGGAAACGGAATATGAAACGACGAAAGACTATCGTGCTAATTTTGCCTATAGCTATGTGCCTTATGTCAAGCCGATCAAGCCATTCGATAAGTTATTGAAGAAAAACAACGGTTATACGCGCTATGCCAAGCAATTGGCGTTTAATGTGGCTCCGTCTATCAACTTCCAGACGGCCATGATGCGGAATTATTACGAAATAAAATTACGCGACCTGACAGGAGCAGCAACAGGTGTCACTAACGATATTCCGGTGACATTCAGCCAGAACTTCTATTGGGACCGTGCTTTCAGTTTGAACTGGGCTTTTACGAATAACCTGAACATAACGTTCAGTTCCGGTACGAATGCCCGTATCGAAGAACCGTATGTGCAGGTGAATAAGGAACTGAACCCGGACGGTTACCAGTTATGGAAAGATTCCGTGAAGAAGAGCATCGCTGATCTGGGAACCCCGATGAAGTATGACCAGCAGTTTATGGCGACCTGGCAGTTGCCGTTGCAGTTGATCCCGGTTCTGGATTGGACCAATGCTTCTTTGAGCTACAATGCTACTTACAACTGGGATCGTGGAGCGACGGTAAGCGAAGATATCGAGATGGGTAATACGATCAAGAACCAGCGTCAGTTCGATTTGCAGGCGAACTTGAACCTGTTATCTCTCTACAACAAAAACAAATATTTGAAGAAGATCAACCAGAAGTTTAACAATACCCGGACTACGGCTAAAAAAACGGAGAAGAAGAAAAAGCCGAAATTGGAAAAAGAAATTGTCTTGAGTCCGGACAGCGCTACGGTTGTCGAGCATGGAATGTTTACGAAAAAGGTGCAAATCACGGCCAGAAGAACGGACGGGCGTGTCTACAAAGTCAAGTTCAAGCCGATCAACTTCGCACAAGTTAAGATTTTGAACCAAGACACGGTGCGCTTGAAGTTGACGATCATACCGGGACCGGCCCCTACTGAGGATTTTCTTTACAAGGCGGTTGAACACAGTGCCCGCTTTTTGATGATGGTGCGCCGTTTCAATATTCAGTTTACGAACTCTGCCGGTATGATGCTGCCCGGTTTCCGTCCGGAGATCGGTGATATCTTTGGCCAGGGACGTTCTTCATTCGGACTTTCCCCGGGGATCGGTTTTGCGTTCGGTGACGTGCGTCGTAGCTATATAGACGAGGCATATGAAAAAGGCTGGTTGATTACGGATACCGAGAGAGACGTGAATGCCGCAGTCATGACCAGTACGAAAAATCTGAATATACGGGCGAACCTCGAACCGATCACTGGATTGAAGATCGACTTGACGGCTCTTCGCAACGATACGCGTAATACGGAAATACAATTTATGTATGAAGGTATGCCGGAGATTATGGGGGGAAACTTTACCATGACGACAATCGCGCTGGGAAGCGCATTCGGAGGCAGTGGCAATGCTATGAATAACTATTCTTCGAAAGCTTTTGACAAGTTGTTGGCAAACCGCGAGATCATTGCCCAACGTATCGAAAGCAAGTATTCCGGCTTGAAATATCCGGATGTGGGCTTTATCCATGATAAAGGCTTGGGAGGAATGCCTTATAATCCGGGAACAGATAATGTGAACGGCGTCAACCGGAATTCGGCGGATGTCCTGATTCCTGCATTTCTGGCCGCTTATACCGGTAAGGACCCGAAGAAGGTAGGCTTGACGGCTTTCCCTTCGTTGAAGAGCATGTTGCCTAACTGGCGCGTTACTTACGACGGCTTGATCAAGATTCCGGCTGTCAAGAAATATTTCAAGAGCTTGACGTTGAGTCACCAGTACCGTTGTTCTTATTCGGTAGGTGCTTTCACATCCTTCTTGAATTGGGTGGATGCCGGGCAGGACGGACTGGGATATATCCAGTCGATTCTGAACGATAACCCGACACCATCGTCTCCTTATTCGATTTCGTCTGTCAGCCTTACCGAAGCGTTTAGTCCTTTGTTGGGTGCAGATGCGACGCTGTTGAATAACGTGACGGTTCGGGCGGACTATTCGACTACCCGCAATTTAAGCCTGAACACGACATCCTACCAATTGGTCGAAGCACTTTCCAAGAAAGTGACGATCGGTTTGGGTTACAAATATGCCGAGTTCAACAAGGTTTTGAAGATGAAGAAAACGCGTGATTTCAGCAATGACCTCACCGTTCGCCTCGATTTCTCGTTCAACAAGATGCAGTCGTTGATTCGTAAAATCGACACTCAACTGACGCAGGCTACTAGCGGTAACATCGCAAAGACAATCTCCTTCTCGGCTGATTACGGTTTGAGCCGTGCGTTGACGGTCCGTGCATTCTATGATATTCAGATCAATGAACCGTTGATATCGAGTGCATCTTATCCGACTTCAAACTCAAACTACGGTATCAGCTTGCGGTTCTCTCTTGCACAATAATCCAGTTTCTCTATCACTCTATCACACTTTGTTTTGCAAGCATTGACAAACATGGTGTGCAAGGAGTGATACATACCGGATTCCTGTATTACACTTGTATCACTACCTGCCGTTGAAACGGGTAGCCGGTATTGTTTACAAAAACGCAGGGAACCGTGCCGATATACATCTGTGTGGAGATAGTTCCCTCAACATAAAGGTCCTTTTTTACTAAAACAAGTAGGAAAAGAACGAAAAGCAAGCAGAAAAGTTTGGTAACATGCCCATCTTCCGCCTTTCTACACCCGGATGTTACCGCTCTCCACACCCGGATGTCCGGAATGGCTACACCCGGATGTCCGGAACTCGTACTTCTTACCAGTCAATCTTTTGAATACCTTTGCTTTGGAGGAAAGTATTCGCCTTGCTGAAGTGTTTACAGCCGAAGAAACCATGGTCAGCAGAGCGTGGAGACGGATGCACGGTTGTCAGCACCAAGTGTTTATGGGTGTCGATAAGGGCGATCTTCTCTTTTGCATAACTTCCCCACAGCATGAATACCAGATTCTCACGTCCATCGCTCAATTTCTTTATCACTGCATCTGTAAAAGTTTCCCATCCCATATTCCGATGTGAGCCGGTTTCGTGAGCCCGTACAGTCAGGACCGAGTTCATAGGAAACACGCCTTGCTCTACCCAACGGTCCAGATTGCCGGATGTGGGGATCGGTTTGCCTAAGTCTTGGTGTATTTCTTTGAATATGTTGGCCAGTGATCCAGGAATGGGAACTCCTTGCGGGACGGAGAAGCAGACTCCGTAGTATTGCCCCGGATTGGGATAAGGGTCTTGTCCAAGTATAACAACCTTCACTTTCTCGAATGGACAGGCATTAAAAATATGGAAGATCTGGTGTCCGGGAGGAAGCACATGGGCGCTTCTGTATTCGTTCTTGACAAATGTGACCAACTGCTCAAAGTATGGTTTATCAAATTCTTCCTGAAGGCGTTTTCGCCAGCTTTCTTCTATTTTGACATTCATGGCATAGCATGTTAATTGGGACAATGCAAAAGTATATAATTTACAAGAGATTATCAAGAAGACAACAAAGATACGACGGATATCTTATCCGGATATTGACTTAATTCTACAATAAATGTGTATAGTCACAAACTCCCTGAAAATATTTCAGAATAAACGCAAACTTATCTTTCAAAGAGATTCAAATTGTATCTTCTTTTTGAAATAAACAAATAAAAAACAGACAGCCACCGATAAGTTAACTATATTTGTCAGCAGATAAGAAGTTACATGCAAAAAAATGACAAAATAAAACTTAATTCCTACCTGGCTCCCCTTTCCTTTTTATATGGAATTGGGATATGGTTGCGAAATCGACTTTTTGATTGGGGTATTTTACATTCCGAACAATATTCTATTCCTGTGATCTGCATAGGAAACTTATCTGTAGGAGGAACGGGTAAAACTCCCCATACAGAATATATCATACGTTTACTGAAAGATAAATATCGCATTGCAGTATTAAGCCGAGGGTACAAAAGAAAAACATCGGGGTTTATTCTTGCTGATTCTGAAAGTTCCAGTTTGGAGATCGGAGATGAACCTTTTCAAATGAAAAATAAATTTCCGGATATACTTGTCGCTGTCGACGCTAATCGCCGCCGGGGGATTCAAAATCTTTTATCCCTCCCTGAAAAAGACAGACCTGAAGTAATTTTGTTAGATGATGCATATCAACATAGATATGTGCACCCTTCCCTTTCGATCGTGTTGAGTGACTACCATCGTTTATTTTATAATGATAAACTAATGCCTACCGGACACCTGAGAGAACCGATAAGTAATATAAACCGAACAGATATCGTGGTTGTTACTAAATGCGACGAAGATATGAAGCCGATCGATTTTCGTGTTATTGAAGAAAATATGAAGTTGCGGGCTCACCAGTTACTTTTTTTTACCAGCATCGTTTATGGAGAAGTTAAACCTGTATTCCCCTCGGAAGCTCGTTTCTTAAACCATAAAAATATTGGAAAAGAAGATGATATATTGTTGATATCAGGTATTGCAGTTCCCACTCCATTTATTCGTGAGGCAGAAAAGTATTCAAATAAAGTGTTGCCGGTCGTTTTTCCTGATCATCATACGTTTAGCAAGTCAGATTTCAAGAAATTGGATGTGATATTCGAAAAGATGACTTCACCGGGAAAATTGATCTTAGTAACAGAAAAAGATGCAGCACGTTTAAAAAACAGTCCTCTTGTTCCGGAAAGTTGGAAGAAATATTTATATTATCTACCGATTGTAATCAGGTTTTACAATGAGCAGAGTTTTAATGAGACAATAAAAAAACATATTATCACATTTCCTAAAAATAATATATTACAAAACAAATATGAGTAACAGGACAGAAATATCAACATTAGGCGAATTCGGTTTGATTCGCCACCTAACTGACAGGATTGAAATAAAGAATAATAGTACGATAAAGGGCGTAGGCGATGATGCGGCAATCCTCTCCTATGAGGATAGACAAGTGCTTGTCACCACCGATCTATTATTGGAAGGTATTCATTTCGACTTGACTTATGTACCTTTAAAACATCTCGGATATAAATCGGCTGTTGTAAATTTCTCCGATATTTATGCCATGAACGGCCAGCCTAAGCAGATCACTGTATCACTTGGTATTTCCAAACGTTTTTCTGTTGAGGATGTAGAAGATTTTTATGCTGGGCTAAAGTTGGCCTGTGATGTGTATGGAGTCGATATTGTCGGAGGAGACACTTCTGCTTCTTTAACAGGGCTTTGTATCAGTATCACTTGTATTGGGGAAGGAGAAAGAGACAAAGTTGTTCTTCGCAGTGGAGCCCAAGAAACGGATTTGATATGTGTTTCCGGGGATTTAGGAGCTGCTTATATGGGATTGCAATTATTAGAACGCGAAAAAAGGATATTTAAAGGTGAAAAAGATTTCACACCGGATTTTACAGGCAAAGAATATCTGTTGGAACGTCAATTGAAGCCGGAAGCTCGTAAAGATATTATAGAGATGCTTCGTCATGCGGGGATTATCCCTACAGCAATGATGGACATATCAGACGGTCTGTCTTCCGAACTTTTGCATATTTCAAAAGAAAGTAATGTCGGATGTCGCGTATATGAAGATAGAATTCCTATCGATTATCAAACGGCTGCAATGGCTGAACAATTTAATATGAATTTGGTAACTGCAGCTTTAAATGGTGGTGAAGACTATGAATTACTTTTCACTGTTCCTCTCACTGATCATGATAAAGTATCTGAAATGAAAGGTGTTAAAGTAATCGGTCATATTACAAAACCCGATCTCGGTAACTACTTGGTAGGTCGTGATGGAGGCGAAGTCGAACTAAAAGCACAAGGCTGGAATTCTTTGGAAGAATAAAAATCAGTAAAAAGTAGCTCTGCCTATTGCAAGACTCAAAAAAGATTCATATCTTTGCACCCGTTAAACAAAACAACGGTGCCATAGCTCAGTTGGTAGAGCAAAGGACTGAAAATCCTTGTGTCCCCGGTTCGATTCCTGGTGGCACCACCAAAAAGCTTTTCAATTTTAGAAAACCCTTGAATTAGAGATA
>NZ_JAHPXO010000048.1:0-27329 GCF_019041495.1 Parabacteroides sp. MSK.9.14 | reverse complement strand
AAGGATGAGGATGGACTCAAGCAGTTTGTCAATGACCATGAAGGTTTCATATTCGTAGAAGAGGATTCCCAGGAGATGGTCATGCTATGTTTCAGGCATTCCGATATGAGGATTTCCCCGGAAGAGTGGGAAAAGATGAACTGTCCGATATCCGTGCGTGAAATATACGGACAGATGCAGAAAGTAAAGATTGTAAAAGATCATAAAACACATCTGACCACATTCTACTATTAACACAGTATCGCCACATTAAAAATCACCCTGCTTCCTGCCACATGCGGCAGGAAGGAAACAAGGGTATATCATCGATGGTTGGAGACGGTTTTGTAGTCGCTTACGAAAAAGATGGAACATGGTATATCTTACCTTATGTTTTTTGTAGTTTCATAAGAAATGCTTTTTTCGAGAACAAGTACCTGTTTCGATATAATAGTAAGATAATCACACTAAAATTCAGTGTACATTAATTCTATGTAACTAAACAGGCTAACCGAATATACAAAGAGAGGATAAGATGATTGCTCATTCTTATCCCCTCATGCCATCAGTTATTCAAAAATAGTACCTTATACTACTACTATCTGTACAATTTAATGTGTCAAGCAATAATATGGCCATTTCTTGGCTTTATAATAACAATTTGTAACTACTAGAGTAGTCATTTTCTTTCTTTTTATTGCGATGATCAATAGGGTGGTTTATTTCGCCACGTCCCACCATATGCGAGAACTGAAGTGATCGCCACCGGACAGACGGCTAACAGCTGCCTCATAATTAGCCGCATTGTCTTGCGACTCTTTCGATGGGTAGCGGAAACGACGGGGGATCTCGCCATTCGTATCTGCGTTAGGATACGGATTGGCCGCGTCATAGGTCGATTTCAATTCCGGATAGCCGGAACGACGCCAGTTAGCAAAGGTCTCATATTCATCGCAGAAACAGTTGATCCAATATTGTGTGTTGATCTGTTCCAACGCATTCGATGCATTAAACGGGTTCTCCGTCAAATAGCGGTCGATCGCGGCCTGCGTCAGATACTGATTATACAGCGCCGTGCCGTTGGGGAACTGTGCGAACTGCCGCATGGCAGCGCGTACGCCGTTCTCGTAGTAAGCCTGCGCGCTCCCGTCTACCCAGCCGCGTACGGCAGCCTCGGCCAGCAACAATTGCGTCTGGGCATAGGTGCAGACGAACGTCGGGCCCGTCGGGTCGGAATAGGTATAACGGTTTATCGTGGAATAACGGCTCCTGTACGTGCTGCGGTAATCCTCGTCCTTGAACTCGGGGTATTTGTTACCTACGAACCACGGGCTATCGGGGCTGTCGGAGAAACCGCTAGGCAAGCCTTTCTGGACGGCCGGATCGGAATTGCCATATTGGAAGTCACTACCCGCCTGCACCGAGATGGTCGGATCCTCGCACACCGTACCGATCAACGGCAGGCGCGGATCGTTAGTTCTTTTCAACAGATCCACGAAATACTCGGTCAGGAAGAAGTTGCCGCGATCCTCGTGCGAGTAGATCTTGGCGTATGGCTCGGAGGAGTCGTTCGTTGTCAAGCCACCCGCATGCATCAGCATGCAGTTGTCCGCATCCGACTCAAATACCCCGTTGGCTACCGCGGTCTTCACCCATTGCTCCGCTGCGGCCGGGTCTACCTTCGACATACGCATCGCCATGCGCAGCATCAGTGAGTTGGCAAACTTCCGCCACTTCGAGGCATCGCCTTGGTAGAAGTTGTCCGCCGATTTCATCGCTGCCGCCGATGCGCCGTTCAAGGCGGCCTGTGCCTCGTTCAATTCCTTCAGCAAATCCATATAGATAGATTGTTGCGTGTCATACTCCGGAAAGGAATACAACTCCGGCTGTACCGCCTGCGAGTAGGGGATATCCCCGTAAAGGTCGGTCATGCGGTGCATGCCGTAGGCGAGCATGATACGAGCGATTTGGTAATCGGTCTGCCGTGACGGATCCTCTTTCCAAGCCTCCACCGCATCTTTCATGTCGCGGAGCGCCCCGCGCGTGTCACCGTTGTAGATTTCCCAATACGCACCTGAGTAGCCGTCGTTCCAAGTGTAATTCGCATTACCCAACCAATTGAACGATGCGGTATGGCTCATCCATTGAGCCGCATAGATACAACCGTTTCGCCATACGTCCCAATCAGATCCCAACATCTGATGCTGACCGTTGGTGAACAATAACTCGGTCGGGATATTCTCCGAATTCAGGTGCTCCGGGTCCATATTCACATCCCCGAAATCGCTGCAACCCGTTCCCCCGATCATGGCCGCGGCGGCGCACGTCATATATACTAAATACTTTTTCATATTATTATACTTCTTCAAACGTGATTAGAATTTGACATTGACATTGAAACCGACATTTCTCGTGGCCGGATAACCGTTCAACTCCAAGCCCTGTCCGTTCGTGTTGTTGTAAGCTGACTCGGGATCGATGTTATCGGTATGCTTCAAGATAGTCCATAGGTTACGTCCCACCAACGAGACGCTCAAGCCCTTCACCACCTTCATCTTGTTCAAGACAGACTGCGGGAAGGTATAGCCGAGCGACAACTCACGCAACTTGATGAAGCTGGCATTGTAGACGAACTCCTCGGCGATATTATTGTTGACGATCCCCTTGTGATAATCCTGTGCGTTTACCGCCACGTTGTTCTCTCCAAGGATCTTTCCATTGTCATCTATCATGACACCGGCACCGATAAAGCCACTGCCTCCCGGGTTATCAACTGTACGGCCAAGCAACGTACCCTTGTGCAGACCCTCGCTGTAGAGCGAGTAGTTCGTGCCGGAGAAGAGGCTCGCGCCTGCCTTGTAGTCAATCAAGAACGACAAGGAGAAATCGCGGAATCTCAACGTGTTGCTCCATCCTCCGGTATATTTGTAGACACCGTTGCCTAGGTTCTGCAACTCGTCGGTCGCTTGCGGGATACCGTTCTTATGGATGACCCGGCCTTGCTCGTCACGGGCGTATTTGTAGCCAACCAACATACCGTAAGGCTGGCCTACGATGTTGCGGACGGTCACGTTGCCCGAGCGTGCGGAGGCTCCGTCGATAGACAGGGACTTTACGCCTCCCAGGTATTTCACCTCACTATCGTTGTATGCGAAGTTGAAGGTCGTCTCCCATGAGAAGTTCTTCGTATGCACCGGTGTCGCATTCACCATGAACTCGAAACCTTGGTTCCGGATCTCGCCCACGTTCATGTATTTCGATCCGAACCCGGACGCGCTGGACGTGGTGACAACAGCGATATCGTCTGTCGTGTTCTTGTTGTAGTACGCCATATCGAACGATAGGCGGTTGCTCATAAACGCTAGGTTCAAGCCCACCTCGTACTCCTTGATGCTGACCGGTTTCAAGTCTGGATTCGCGAATTGGTTACTGTTTGCCGTACCTCCGGTCTGTCCGTTGATCTGGAAATTCTGTACCTTATACACCATCAAGGTCTTGTATGGATCTGTACCATTGGAGGAGCTTGCCCACGAGCCGCGGATCTTACCGAAATCGAACCAATCCGGCATATTGTCACGGAAGGTATCGGAGAATACCCACGAGAGCGTTACGGACGGATAGAAATAGCTGTTGCTATCCGGGTTCAAGGTGGAGAACCAGTCGTTACGTCCCGTCAGGTTCAAGAACACTTGGTTCTTCCATCCGAAGTCCGCCGTAGCGTATATGGAGTTCACCCGGTATTCCGAATAGTCCTTCTTCGATCGTTTATCGCTGAGATTATTTACAGACCACAGTCCATCGACGATAAACGGACGGCCTCCATCCGTCGTATAGAACATCTTGTTGATCGTACGCTGACGGTTACCGCCCAACGTGGCGCCAACCGACCAGTCGCCCCACTCCTTATTGAACCCGATCAGGTAGTTCAAGTTCATCTCGGAGAAGCTACGGGAGTATTCCGTCATCCAGCCTTGTGGATCCGCGGCGGCTCCAGTCGGCTGTATCTGTTTGAACTCCAAGTTGTAACCATCGCGTTGAACGGCACCTTGCACATACAACCAATCCGTGATGTCGTATTTCAAGGTCATTGATCCCGTCAAGCGGTTCTTCTGCATATCGTTGGTTTTCCGATACTGCAACCAGTAGGGGTTGTTGAAATATACATTGCGGTTACCATTACCGTTCATTTCCGAGCCGTCCTCAAAGGAACCCCAAGGAGCGTTCGCCGAGCCTCTTTCCAACCAACGTACATCGAACGAGTTCGCCAAGTGCAGCAAGGTTGCGTTGGTATTACCGTTGCCATCGGACAGGTTCGAACGGCCTTTCGACTTCTCGAACACATAGTTGGCGCTCACGATCAAGTGCAGGTTCTTCAAGATATCATACGTCGTATTCATATTGATACCTTGCTGGCTGTTACTAGAGTTCGGTAACTGTCCCTTCTCTGCTACGTTGGATACGCCGAAGCGGTAGGTGATCTTGTCTCCCGCGCCGCTGAGCGAGGCGGAAGTTGAGTTGTTGATACCCGTGCGGTAGAAATTCGGCCAATTGTCGATATACTCGTAAGGCACCTCATTTCCTAGGAAGTTGGTCGCCGTACCACCTAAAACGTCTCCCCAGCTACTAGTCTGCGTGGTCTCAGCTCCCGCTACGGAGGTAGGACGTACGCCATAATCACCCTGCCCGAACACATTTTGAAAGTCTCGGTAGTCGTAGATCATGTTAAAAGTCAAGTTGTTGTTGAACTCGATGTTCACAGGCTTACCTTTCTTTCCGGACTTGGTCGTGATTAAGATCGCACCGTTACCACCGCGATATCCGTACAATGCGGATGCGGCGGCACCTTTTAACACCTGTATGCTCTCGATATCGTCCGGGTTGATGTTACTCAATCCATCACCCATATCTATACCGCCCCATGTGCCGGCCGATCCTAAGTTCTGGTTACTGAAGGGCACGCCATCCACCACGTATAGCGGCATGTTATTACCTGTCAGGGAGGCGTTTCCGCGGATGATCACACGGGAGGAACCACCCGTACCGGTCGAGTTACCGCCTACGCTAACACCGGCCACCTTACCGGAAAGGGCGTTACCTAGGTTCGGGTCACGGGCCATCGTAAAGTCCTCGCCACCCACTTGCGTCGTGGAGTAACCCAACGAGCGGCTTTGGCGTTTTATACCCAATGCGGTGACTACCACCTCATCGATCTTCTGCGTGTCCTCCGTCAGTTTCACTTGCAAGCCCGTCTGTCCGCTCGCCGTGATCTCCTGTGTCGCATAACCGATATAACTGATCTCGATTACCGCCCCATTGGGAATCTCCAAAGAAAAGTTTCCGTCTAGATCCGTAATCACGCCGTTTGTCGTACCTTTTTGGATCACGTTCGCACCGATTACGGGAATACCCGCTTCGTCTACGACCGTACCTGTCACCTTCTTGTCCTGCTGTACGCCCATCACCTCATCAACCGTGCCTACGGAAGCAGGAACGGCCATCGCCGCGTTTACAGAAAAAGCGGAAAGCAACAAACAGAACGCCGAGGTTTTAGCTATCCATTGAAGGGATAATAGCTTAGATTCATTCTTTGTCATCTTGCTTTTGTTTTAAAATTAAGTTTAAGTTTAGATTGATTACATTTATTCCTGTAATGTTATATCACAATATGAACATGGTTCCAGCGGAACTAATGTATCATTCATGGTCTATTGCATAAATGCGATGTAAAGATACAACTTTTTTGTAAACTATACTTAAATTTATGGTGCTTTTTTATTAAAAACAACACATTTGTCACAAATTACCTTTTGAAACCAAGAAAATCAAATCTTGAACGTATCTAAAACACGTTAGTTCCGCTGGGACAAGTTTCATCCAGAGACCAAAACAACCTCAAGTATGCATGGTCCCGCTCTAAACGAAAGGCAATCTTTCTACCAAAATAAGGCCGATTTATTTGGCACAGGTCACTATTTACCATACTCTTGTGTCTGATTTAAGATTGAAATCCTTAGAAATATTTTTAAGCATAATCTGTATGAAAGCTAGTTGATACATAACTTCAGCCATCTCACACAGATATTTATAATCAATAGTTAATCTTCTGGAGTTCCTCAACAAGAGAGCGATCTTTCAACAATCCATCTCTTAGGTAAGACAAGGAATTCGTTTGGGCGCTCATTTAGCCAGAGTACGGCTTCAACAACCCAACCGAATTTGTCCGTAACCCAATCCCAAGCGCTCCTTGGCACTCTCTGTCTGTAAGGATCTTAACGAGGCGCAGGAACTTATATTCAAGTTATTCAATAACCATTGGTAACTTGATTGATACTGTAAACTCTAACCATCATATTTTTTAGTTTGCTGATACTTAATTATTTTTATATTGAAATATAAGGTTATTTTATTCATTTCAAAATGACTTCTAATTATTTAACAAACTATTATGATTCATTTGTTAAAAGTGCTTGTCAAAAAGATAGCGAAACAATCGAACATAACAGTCATACCCTGTTTATTAATATATTTCTCTCTTGATCGTTTGCTTTTATACCTGATTTTTTTGAATTTTGCACGCGATAAACAATATGTACTCGGTACAATAAGTATAATTAATATCATGAAACCTACTAATTTACTATTATTTCCAATTATTATCCTTTGTTCTTTCACTTCGGTCAAGGAAATACCTCCTTACAAGAATCCGGCACTTCCGGTTGACGAACGAGTGAAGGATTTATTAGGGAGAATGACGATCGAAGAGAAGTTCTGGCAAACATATATGATGCCTGGTGAGCTGGATAAAGGGAAAGACCGCTTTTCCCACGGTATCTTCGGATTCCAGGTTTCAACTATAGGAACCAGTAATCCGGAACTCAAACAATTGCTGCAATACAACCCGAAATTGACAGCAAAAGAGATGGCTAAAAAAATCAATGAGATCCAACGTTACTTCGTAGAAGAAACCCGACTGGGCATACCGATTATTGCATTCGACGAGGCTTTACACGGATTGATTCGTGGTGGAGCCACGGCGTTCCCCCAATCCATCGCATTGGCCGCCACATTCGATACGGCCTTGGTACGCCAAGTCTCCCATGCCATCGCCATGGAAACGAAAACACGTGGTATCCGACAAATACTATCGCCCGTGGTTAATCTCGCAACAGATGTGCGTTGGGGACGTACGGAAGAGACCTATGGAGAAGATCCATATCTTTCGGCATGCATGGGTGTCAACTTTGTAAGAAGTTTTGAAGAAATGGGAGTGATAACCACCCCTAAACACTTTGCCGCCAATTCCGGAGATGGAGGGCGAGACAGTAATCCGATCCATTTCACGGAACGATTTTTGGAAGAGACGCATCTGGTTCCTTTCAAGGCTTGCTTCCAAAAAGGACAGTCGCAGTCTGTAATGACTGCATATAATATGTTAGACGGAACTCCTTGTACAGCCAATCCCTGGTTATTGATCGACAAACTCCGGAACGAATGGGGAGTCGACGGATTTACGATTGCGGATGCAGATGCTGTCGGTATCATCCACAAGTTGCATCACACCGTCAATAACTTCTCGGAAGCAGGAGCTGATGCAATCAATGGAGGTTTGGATGTCATCTTCCAGACAACATACGATGAACACCGACCATTCTTACAGGCTTGCCTAGATGGTTTAGTTAAGGAAGAAGCGCTGGACAGGGCTGTAGGACAAGTATTAAAAGCGAAATTCCACCTAGGTCTGTTCGAGCATCCCTACATTGACGAAAATGAGGCGGAGAAGTGGAATGCCTGCTCCGCACACCGGAAACTGGCTCTCGAAGCAGCTCGCAGATCAATCGTGTTATTGAAAAATGAAAATCGGGTTTTGCCGTTATCCAAACAAGTAAAACGTATCGCCCTTATCGGACAAGATGCCGCTCAAGCCCGTTTAGGAGGGTACAGCGGACCGGGCGTTGACAAAGTCAGCATTCTTGATGGATTGAAAAATAGACTGGGCGATCGAGCTATCATCCGTTACGAAGAGGGATGTAAACGAATCAATCCGGAATATCTGACCGTCCCAACCTATTATTTATCCACATTAGACGGACTGCCGGGACTGGAAGGGCGCTATTTCAATAATATCTCCTATGAAGGAGTCCCCGATTTGAAACGGATTGACAAACGCATACAATTCTCATGGACATTGTTTGCCCCGGATTCTTGCCTGGCTGTCGATTGGTTTTCTGTCGAATGGAACGGGAAATTAAAATCTCCCGTCTCCGGAACATATCGGCTCGGGCTGGAGGGAAATGACGGTTACCAGCTGACCGTTGATGGAAAAGTGCTAGTAGACAAACCATATAAAACCTCTTTCGGTCATACATTAGTTCCTTTTACCTTTGAAAAAGGAAAAGAATATGACATTCGTATCAGGTTTTATGAGAATACAAAAAACGCACGTATCCGGTTTGTTTGGGACGTGGATACAAAAAATGAAGACCAGTCCATCGAACAAGCCGTACAAGCTGCCCGTGAATCCGAGATCGCCATCGTTGTCGTGGGTATTGAAGAGGGAGAATTCCGTGACAGAGGCTATCTGGCATTGCCTGGCCGGCAGGAAGAGTTAATCCGTAGAGTCGCAGCAACAGGAAAAACCACTGTTGTTGTTTTGATCGGTGGAAGTGCCGTGGTCATGTCTGAATGGCAGGATCAAGTTCCGGCCGTACTGAATGCCTGGTATCCGGGAGTGGAAGGGGGCAATGCGGTTGCCGATGTTTTATTCGGCGATTATAACCCCTCAGGCAAACTGCCGATCACTTACCCGATCCACGAAGCCCAGCTACCACTCAATTACAGTCATAAACCGACCGGGCGGAGCGACGATTACCTCAACCTGACCGGTGAACCGCTTTTTCCTTTCGGTCACGGATTGAGCTATTCCGAATTTGATTATTCTGGACTAAAAGTGACGAAAGCAGTACATGGCACAGCTTTCCATGTTACTTTTTCGGTGAAAAATACGGGGAAATACGCAGCCAATGAAGTCGTACAACTCTATTTGCGCGACCAGGTCGCTTCCGTAACCCAACCAATTATGCGGCTGATCCATTTCCAGCCTGTATCATTGGCACCGAGAGAAACAAAAGAGTTGCACTTCACTGTAAACGAGAAAGACCTGTCCATGCTGGATAAAGAGTTGAACCGCGTGATCGAACCGGGTGACTTCCGTCTGATGATCGGGCGCTCTTGTAAAGATATCCGGTTAAAGACAACACTGACAATAAATCATCCAATGACTTTAGAAACAAACCATTAAATAAAAACAATTACCATGAAACAATTGATTCAATGCATGGGTATGCTGATGTTGCTGTTTGGGCTTTCCTCCAGGGTATCAGCACAGATAACCCTTGTGAAGGATGGTAAAGCCACTTCACGAATCGTATTAGTTGAGAAGAATGAAGTGAACGAGCAAGCAGCCACCTTGCTGCAAGACTTTGTCAAACGGATCAGCCAGGCTACGCTTCCGATCGTTGCTGATACAAAGGCAAGAAGCGGGGACATTCTGATTGGAGGAAAACAAGCCTCAGCCGGAGAAGACGGTTTTTTGCTGAAAACGACAGCAAACGAACAACTACAAATATCCAGCGGAGGCGATAAAGGCGCCATCTATGGTGTAGTTTCCTTATTGGAACAATACATGGGCGTGTCCTATTTTGCAAAAGAGGCCTATACGTTGACTCCGATGCAGACAATCACACTTCCCGCTATCCACAGGGAAGAAACACCGGCATTCCGTTATCGCCAAACTTACAGCTATAACAACGACGACCCGGTCTATAAGCTATGGTTCCGCTTGGAAGAACCAAAAGACATGTTTATCGAAAACATGTGGGTACACACGTTCAACCGTATTCTGCCGTCCGACCGGTTTGGCAAGGAACATCCCGAATATTACTCATTCATCAACGGTGAGCATCGTCCGGGACACAACAGCCAGTGGTGTCTGACCAACCCTAAAGTATTCGACGCGGCCGTACGCCAGCTAGATTCGATCTTTAAGGCTCACCCGGACATGAAAATGATTTCGGTCAGTCAGAACGACGGTAACAATACGAATTGTTCCTGTCCGGCTTGTAAAGAAGTAGACGAGTACGAAGGTTCACCTTCCGGCAACCTGATCCGGTTCCTGAATAAACTGGCCGAACGTTTCCCTGATAAAGAATTTTCCACATTGGCTTATCTGTATTCCATGCAGCCGCCCAAGCATGTGAAACCGTTACCCAACGTCAACATCATGTTGTGTGACATAGATTGTAAACGTGAGGTTCCGTTAACCGATAATGCCTCCGGCCGTGATTTCGTAAAAGCGCTGGAAGGATGGTCGAAGATATCCGACAATATATTTGTATGGGATTATGGGATCAATTTCGATAATATCGTCTCACCATTCCCCAACTTCCATATCCTGCAAAAGAATATCCAACTATTCAAGAAAAATCATGTGACAATGCACTTTTCGCAGGTAAATGGTATCCGGGGCGGGGATTTCTCTGAGATGCGGGCTTACATGATCGGAAAATTAATGTGGGACCCATACCAGAACGCCGACTCCCTGATGCGTACCTTCATGAATGGTTATTACGGAGCGGCCGCCCCTTACCTGTATCAATACCAGAAGATCATGCAAGGCGCACTGCTGGCCGGCGGACAACCGTTATGGATATATGATTCTCCGATATCCCATAAAAATGGCATGTTGAACCCCGTTTTGCTGAAAACATACAACGAACTGTTCGACCAGGCAGAGGAAGCCGTCGCTGGAGATACCGTACTGTTGTGCCGCGTACAATTATCCCGCCTCCCGCTGCAATATTCGGAACTCGAGATCGCCCGTACACAGGTCGGTACAGATAAAACGAAGATCAGGGAATTACTCGGGCTATTCGACCGGCGTACCCGTCAGTTCGGCGTCACGTCATTGAATGAACGTAAAAACGCACCCGGCGAATATTGTGAATTGTACAAGAAACGATTCTTGCCGCAAAACGAGCAAAGCAAGGCCTCCGGCGCCTCCCTCACCTGGATCATCCCGCCTCAGGAACGTTATAAAACATTGGGCGAAACAGCCCTGACCGACGAACTGTTCGGAGGAACAACATATGTAGAAAGCTGGGTAGGATGGAACGGGACGGACGGTGCTTTCATTCTAGACCTGGGCGAAGAGAAAAGTTTCACCCGGATAGAAGCGGATTTCCTCCACCAACTAGGTGGCTGGGTTTTATTGCCTCATAGTGTCAGCTATTCTATATCCTCGGACAATACGACATACAAACCTTTCGGCTCGTTTACATTTGCTGAAGACCGGGACCTGCAGGTTAAATTTGTCGAAGGAAAAGCGGAGTCGGATAGCCCTGTCAAGGCCAGATACATCAAAGTTGAGGTCAAAGGGATCGGATTATGCCCAGACTGGCATTATGGCGTAGGTTATCCTGCCTGGTTTTTTATGGATGAAGTAAGTGTATATTAAAAAATCCGTGATCCAATTATGAACAGAGAACTATTATTCTATATAACAGCAATACTGCTTTGCGCCGGGATACTTTCCTGCAATAAAAAAGAAGCCATCGCGACATGCAACTATGAGGTAGTACCTCTGCCGAAGTCGATCACTCCAGCTAAAGAGGCCCCTTTTATATTGAGCACATCCACCCATATCGGATATCCGGAAGGAAACGAGAAGCTGAGACAAACGGCGGTTTTTCTTTCCGGATATATCCGCGAAATGACAGGCATCGAAACAGAAGTAACAGCAGATACGGGTTCTTCCAATAGCATTCGCCTCGTATTAGATCGTACTGCCGTATCTTCACCGGAAGGCTACCGGCTAAAAGTCGGCAAGAGAGACATTACCATCACGGGGAGTTCGGAAGCCGGTATATTTTATGGTATACAGACACTTCGAAAATCACTCCCCGTGACGGGACAAAAGGAGATAAGTTTTCCGGCCGTACAGATTCTAGACGAGCCGGAATACCGCTACCGGGGAATGCATCTCGACGTAGGCCGCCATTTCTTCTCGACTGATTTCATCAAGAAATACATTGACATTATCGCTCTCCATAACCTGAATACCTTCCATTGGCACCTGACTGATGACCAGGGGTGGCGTATCGAAATTAAAAAATACCCGAAGTTGACCGAAATTGGTTCCAAACGGAAAGAGTCGTTACTGAATGACGGTCCCGGGAAATTCGACGGAAAACCATACGGTGGTTTTTATACGCAGGAGGAAGTAAAGGACATCATCGAATATGCGGCAGAACGTTATATCACCGTTATTCCGGAGATCGATCTGCCGGGACACATCACCTCCGCGCTTGCTGCCTATCCGGATCTAGGATGCACAGGAGGCCCCTACGAAGTGGCTACTACGTATGGTGTCCATAAGGAGGTATTATGTGTTGGCAATGAGCAATCGCTTCGTTTTGCGAAAGATGTGTTATCGGAAATTATTGAGCTTTTCCCTTCCCATTACATTCATGTAGGAGGCGACGAATGTCCACGTGACCGCTGGCAACAATGCCCGAAATGCCAGGCATTGATCCACAATAACGGATGGAAAGATACGAAAGAACATAAAGCGGAAGACAAACTCCAGAGTTATTTTATGACAGAAGTGGAGAGGTTCGTCAACAGCAAAGGACGTCAGATTATCGGCTGGGATGAAATATTGGAAGGAGGGTTGGCTCCCAATGCGACCGTCATGTCATGGAGAGGTACGGAAAATGGTATCAAAGCGGCTGAAATGCAACATGATGTCATTATGACCCCAGCGGGTATTACTTATTTCAGTGGCCGCCAGTTATTGGAACTGGGTGGTAACCGGGGGGTTCGCCGTGTCTATGATTTCAAAATCTGTCCGGATACATTATCGGAAGCTGCCGCCAAGCATATCATCGGTGTACAGGCCTGTCTATGGTCGGAGCGAATTGATACCCCGGAACGGGCTGAGTACCTAATCCTTCCACGTCTGGCCGCGTTAAGCGAATTAGGCTGGGCTGATCCTGAACAACACGATTTCGACGCTTTTATGGATCGTTTGTATCGTTTGATAACTGTATATGACAAATCTCATTATACTTATTCGGAACATGTTTTTCAAATAACCGAGAACTTCCGGACAGACACGTTGCAAGACGCGCTTGAGATTTCCCTTTCCACTATCGGTAACCGCCCGATCTACTATACGACAGACGGAAGTCAACCAGATACAGCTTCCCTGATCTATACGGAACCATTGATAATACGGGAAGACACCAAACTGAAAGCCGTTATTGTTACGACTGAGGATACCAGTAGTGTATTTGAGGAACATATCCATGTAAACAAAGCAACTTTCAAACCTTCCTGGCTGGCCAATGCACCACATGAGAACTATACTTTCAACGGGGTAAGCACGCTGACTGACGGATTACAGGGTAATCAGAACTATAACACCGGCCGCTGGCTCGGCTTCCTGAAAGATATGGATCTGACCATCGACCTACAAAAGTCGACACCTGTCTCTTCGGTATCGCTGACTGTCAACGTCTCAAAAGGAGCAGCCGTAATGGATGCCACCGGGCTGGAAGTATGGTGTTCTGAAGATGGAAAAGAGTACCGAAAACTTGCTTCGACCTCTTATCCGGTTTTAGACAAGGAAGATAAAGACGGTATTTACCCGCATACGCTTTCTTTCTCTGTGGTGGAAACCCGTTATGTACGGATTATTGCTAGAGTTACACCGAAATTACCGGCCTGGCATATGTGGCCCGGCAATCCCGCATTTTTATTTGTGGATGAAGTTTGTGTAAAATAGAATAGCATCCTAAGTTCATGTGCAAGAAAAAACGAACGTTTTTTTTAGTCATTTTGTTTTTTTTATCCTATCTTTTTTTATTATCAATAAGTTATAAGTAAAAACAAGTGGCTTTTACCCCATGAAAACGGGACTTTTTACTATTTCTTTATAAATCAACATATCATTCTTATTTATAATCACTTATAAACTTTTACTCAAGTAATACTGTAAGCTGCAAATTGCCGTTTGGGAAAGAAAGCCGGGAAAATAGAGCTAAAATGACCTTTAGGTGACAAAAAAGAAGAACTGTCAACTTGTGCCAACTGACCCTATTGAATTCGAGGAATTAGAAAAGATGCGGGGCTGAATGTGTTTACTCTTTCATCGATAGAATGGATTAAATGTACAAATACTACCAATATTATTTTGAGAGCAAACCCAACTCGGTCAGACAGCCAAACGTAAACAAATAGCGGATAAGTGTGGTATAAATAAACGACTGACCTTTTATTATGGAAGCACTATCTTGCCACCGTCCCCAAGTATGACGGTTTCTGTACCATACCTAACCATGTGAACTACCGCCCCGTGGTGAATAAGTCTTGAACCATTACGAACCGATAGACCATAAACCAATGGAAGGCATCTTTTCATCTATATGTTCGTTGGTGGAGCACATCTTCGGGGAACAATATGAGTTGGGAGTGGACTATCTGCAACTGCTCTACCTGTGCCCCATCCAAAAACTGCCTATCCTACTATTGGTATCTGAAGAACGCAACACAGGCAAAAGCACGTTCCTGAATTTTCTGAAAGCCCTGTTTCTGCACAACTTGACATTCAATACCAACGAGGACTTTCGTAGCCAGTTCAATTCTGACTAGGCAAGCTGCTTATTGTGGTAGATGAAGTGTTGCTGAGCTGCAGAGAGAACAGCGAGCGGTTAAAGAATCTTAGTACTACGTTATCCTACAAGGTGGAAGCAAAAGGCAAAGACCGTTTCAATGAAGAATTATTACACTTTGTAGTGTATATCATTTTTCAAGCCACACAGATCTTCACTTTTGAATACAAACTCGCTCGGGACCTGCCCTCTTCTTGTTAGCTGTATATATATCGTTATGTTTTCCGATCAAACAAATAGGCTGCCTCAAACATTGATACCACAACTATGTATTTATCCGTAACATAATAACGCGATGATAGAGATAACAAACATTCCGATGTTGTCTCCAACAAAACATATTCTATCTTCGAAACAAAAGAGCTCAAAAGTCTAGCACTTTCTTTTGTCTTTCGATTATCTGCGATAAATACAAACTATTAATACAAGTTAAATACCATGAAAAGAAAAAACACGATTATTTTCATGATTTTACGATTTATAAGTTAGATAATAAAATGTATACTCCTGCAATTTACAAATTTACCAGTACGTCCACAATGAAAACAAGAAATATTTATTCGATAATCACAGCTACCGGATTACTTTCGTCCGGCAGGTCAGACAAGAGTTGCCGAACTTGGTTGTTTTCCTTAAAAGGATTCTCCTTGATCCATTCTTTCACTTCGGCTATGTCCAATAATCCAGCCAATTCACCTTCAGCCGTTGCCGTTTGGAAAGATTTGACGAAAAGTCCGTTTGCCGGATCGCTTATCTTTCCTTTCGCCATAACCTTGACGCGTCCATTCCTCTTATCATAAATGCCCCAATACGTTTCGTCCTTGCCCAATCCTTTATAATTGATCTCATAATAGTTGGTTTGGAAAACAAAAAACAAGACTTTTTCTCCTTCCAGCACATAGTTGAAACCAATCTTATCTTCGTTCCCTTCCGGATGAAATCGTTCTTCGTAAGGCCAATGCCTGTCCCCCAAGTCAAAGACATATCGAGGTTCCAACGACTGATCCGATACGCAATAAATGGTATCGTTGAAGTTTTCTTTCAAATAAACTTGATCACCGAATGTCCATAAGCAAGGTTCCTTGCTATAATCAAAGACGACATTGTCGTTTTTCAAATACAAAATCAAGCAGCAAGTAGAAACAGGAGTATTCCCATACCCTCCCAAAATGATCGGTGTTCTAATGATTTCAAAAGGTATCGTATCATCTTGATTCGCAATTTCCGTTTGCAGTTTCCCGGTCGGGATGTTATATGAGAATATTTTGTTTTCATTCTTTTTGGATAACGTCTTTTGGTAAAAATACAGATCATCTGCGTTTCCGATTACAGACAATCCTTGCAACCTTGACATCCCTTCCGGCAGATTGATGTGCTCCAATGGACTTCCGTCCGCATCAAAACGCAAAATCCGCTGACCTTCCGTTTGGACATAGATGGTACCTGACGCGTCATCCGTCCAAAAGACAGGGAAACCGTCTTGCAGCAAATACTCATCCGCTCCTTGTCCGATCTTTCCGACACATCGGATGAATTTACCGGTCTTACGATCGAACATTTTCACCGGTTGCTCACGAGAGGCCACAAGCAATTTATCTTTCAAGATCCTGATATAAGCCCTGTCTCCTATAAGAGACTCATCCGTCGTTTCCAACGGCACATAATCAATATGACGGCCGATGTCCTCCACTGAAATTTCTTCAAGCTGCTCAAATGCTTGGTTTAAAGGAATAACCTTATTCCCTATTTCATGCTTTGTATTCGAACAAGCATAATTAATCAATATTAATATATACAAAAACGTTTTCTTCATGACTATAAAATTAATATATATACTGCAAATTTCAGAAAGGTGTTTAAAACGGCAAAAACAAAGCAATTTTAAGTACACCTTCCTATTAACATCTAAAATATTATAATTCAAGGAAAGGTTTGACATCCACACACTAAATGATTATCCACATTAGTCCATCAACACGTTCCCTTTGCTAATATTGTTGGTGAAATATAGACTTTACACGGACCACCACAAGAAGACGCTTCGCAATATTTTCTCCCGTTCCGCCTCCAACAATCCTTTTCATTTCCTCGTCAGTCTGCACTTCATGTTTCTTCACTTTGATTTCACCTAATCGCTTCATGATATTAATTTTTATCGGGTTATTACTGCTTCCAGATCAACAATGCCGAATAACGGTTGCAATTTTACGGATAAAGAAGGAAAGATCAAAATGTCTTATCCCCCAAAAACGACAATGACTGTATATGTATAGCTCCACCACCTCATGTGTCAGGCAGCAGACCTCCCTTTTTGTCGGTGAGGTTGTAAAGGAGGACAGTGAGGACCATCCCACATTTGTTCTTAACCTACAAAATGTTAGTCTTTCACCCTCAATACCATCATTACAAGATTATTATTTACCAAAAAATCAAGCAGGTACTTATCCAACTTCTGATGGTTTTCCGGATGTTTTCTTAAAAACAAAATCCACATACTAGATTTTCACCTTTTTATCATAGACAATAACAAGCCTTCTTTTCTCTTTCCATAGATCAATAGTTCGGTTAATCCTTAGGATAATCCACTTTATAGCAAACAGTATATATATGTAGCACAATGTAATCCAAACAACTAAAAACAGTACCATCAACGCATAGTGTACAAGTATTTCTAAATCTCAATAAATAGTAGAGAACAGAGGTAGAGAGGCAACAATTACCACTAAACATATTGAAAAAAATAATGATTTATCCTAATTTCCAACATTATAGCTATTTAAGTTATGTAAGTGAAGTAATTTCATTATCTTCCACGTCCGTTTTTAATATTTTCTTCAAAATACTCAGGATTGTGTTTCAGGAATAGCTCCTCTTGTGAAAGTTTACCCAACTGAAAATCCTTATATTCTGAAGCTGAGATGTGTTCCATAAGCAATAGTTCACCATTAATCTTAGGAAGCATAAAATACTTCATGTCTTTCTTGACTACGGATATTTCAAGATCTGACAAACTTTTTTTTAAGATTTCCTTCATAGCCTAAAACTGAATGTTTAGTCAACAACCGTAGATTTTTATTGATCAAATCTAGATGAGCCTCTCGCACCCCACAATCCCTCGCATATCCTTTCCAATGGGAAACCACATCTACGACCTTCTCTATCGTTTCACTTGGTGTGACTATCACAACTCTTTTCCCTACGGTTATCAAATCATCGTATGTAAAATCATCACGTTTTCCGTTCAATGACATCTGATGGGAATTTGCCCATTGTCCTCCTGGCATATAAGAGTAACATAAATCATAGGCCGGTCCCAAAGCCCATTTGCCGGTTTTGTCCATCAGAAAAACATGGTTCTTGGTATGGTCATTGTGATTACGAGAAACGACATTGAAGACCATTCGGCGATAGAAGTCCTTAATATTGCGGATATTCCAGTTTAAGTTTCCGTATAGTACCAAACGCTTCCTCATAAGAATGACGGGTATTCATATCCCAATGCTCCATTGGGGCCAAAGACTGGACGTGTAACTTTTCACCATCATCTAAACGGTCAAACCGTTTAGTCATAAAATGACAATTATCCTTTTCCGGTAGTAGTCGGGATTCCATCATTTTAATACCCGTATCGGTTGCCATGCGATAATAAGCATACTCAATATTACCTATGCCTTTAGGATTTTTCAACTTTCGGTGATGCTCTGAATATTCAGTGCCATCAAATTAGAGAAGCCAATACGTAAAACCATTTGGAGCTTTGCCCCGTCCGGATCTGACTTCTTTTGTTTCTTCATTTAACACGATGATTGCTTTAGGCTTTGCACCACCAGCGGAAGTTCCGATCTTTAATATATCTAAAAGCAATTTATCTTGTTGAAGCAATTTCTCCCTGAAATTTACACGATCCTTGAATACCTGATCAGCCCAAGCTGTCAACTCTTCTATATGTAAACGGGAAGAAGCATTCAACTCTTTTATATCTTTATCCAGCATAAACTCCAAAGCCCCCATATCACGGGAACCTATATAACACAAACGATCCAGCGGAGTAATTTCCTCACCCATCAATCCATGAGCAGCAAACCACTCATCAATGATTTTATTTCCATACTTATCCGGCAAAGAATCCGCAATCAATCCAGGTAAACCTTTAAAACATTCATTCCTGTTTCCTAAAAACTGATAAACTGTATCTTTGCTGCTCTTTTTCAAAGGCATAACAATAGGAGAAACATCCAATCCTGCACGGAGGAACTTAGGTTCAAATTGAAATGAAGCGACATTTTTGTTTTTATCCCAAATCAAAGCACCAACAAGCCTATCCCATATTTTTACGTTTACAATCAAGTCATCCATATTTTTAACTTCTTACTCTATATCTTTTCTTTCCTTTCAAGTCACGCATCAGGATCGGGCTGATCGGTGGCTCCGGTATGAATTCTTCTATATTCTCCAACATATCTAGCACCCTCAATATACGAATGAATTTCTCTGTCGAGATACTTGATCCACATTCCAAACGGACAATCGTATCCAAACCGACACCAGCATTGAGAGCAAGCTCTTTTTGTTGTAGATTTTTACGGATTCGATACTCCTTCAACCTTGAACCTAGCTCCTCCATAATGGCCATATTACTTTTACTTGTCCACATAACATAAATTCTTTCTGCAAAAACACAAATAATAAATGATATATCAGATATAAAAGATCATTTTATGATTTTACAAACGATATATCATTTATTATTTGATTTTTCTAAAAAGACGACTACTTCGGTGTAAAGCAAAAAAATGATTACTTTCGCACCTGCAAAAATCACAACAACAATGAAAGAGAGAAATAGTGAGAATTATGTGCAAGATTTTCTCAATCCATTTACCATATCTAATTAACACAAATTGCAAAATATTACTTTTGGTTTGGCTTATATGTACGAAAACACCTCAAATCATCATAGTCCTTGCAGGACTATGGTTTTTAGGATATTTTAATATCCAAGGCAAAGATATGAATTTTTTATTTCGTTATGTGTTTTTTTGATAAAAAAATCACACCCACCTCAATTTTAACAATTCTGATTTATAGACTCTTGATAAGTATCAGGTATTAGAGTCCGATCTTAAAAAAAATAGCTTGTGGTTTATTTGTCAACAGTTCTGATTGTAAAAAACAATATATATTTCAGATATATTTTTTAATAAACGCATAAGTTCTGCAAGGACTAATTACAAAAACACAATAATAAACAGTATGCTAAATCTTGAGCCTGATCTAAACAAGAGATACTCAAGGATGAAAGTCATTTTTTTGTAGGATGTATTATTTCTTTTAAATATATACTCTATGTTGAAAAAAACTAAACTAATCAGTCTGATTTTGCTTTCGGGAGCATTCGTTGTCCCCGCAGGTGCTTCTGCCGAAACGGCACCGTTTAAGCAAGAGACAAACATTTCCCAGCAAAACGGGAAAGTGACCTGCATCGTGGAGGATTCATTCGGCCCCGTGATCGGAGCTTCCGTGGTTATCAAAGGAACGACAAACGGTAATGTGACCGACATGGACGGTAAAGTCGTTCTTGAAGGACTTAAGAGAGGAGATGTAATCCAGATATCCTACATCGGATATCTCACGCAAGAAATCTCTTATAGCGGACAAGCTGATGTCCGGGTTGTCATGAAAGAAGATACGCAAGCCTTGGACGAAGTCGTAGTGGTCGGTTACACCAGCACCAGCAAACGCGACTTGATCGCATCTGTTTCGACCGTGAAGGCGGAACAGATCTCCAACATGCCGGTAACCAATATCACGCAGGGGCTGGCAGGACGTTCTCCGGGTTTGATCGTACAAGCCAACGGAGGTGGTGTCAACTCCAAACCTTCGATCAGTATCCGTGGTGGCGGCAGTCCGATCTATGTCATTGACGGTGTGATCCGTTCGGCAGATGACTTTGCCAACCTGTCCGCGGACGATATTGAGGCGATGTCCATTTTGAAAGACGCTTCGGCTACGGCCGTTTATGGTTCACGTGCGACGAACGGTATCATTCAGGTGCAGACCAAGCGAGGCAAAGAAGGAAGACCTTCTGTCGAATATGACTTCAACCTTAGCTATTCGCAACCGAGTATTTGGCCGGAGAAGATGAGTGCTTACGATCGGGCGCTCTATTCCAATATAGGCCGTAAAAATGACAATTCCGAACCGTTGTATAGTGAAGAAGCACTGAATGCATTCAAGACCGGTTCTGACCTGCAGAACTTCTCCAATACAGACTGGCGCGGATTGGTTCTGAACAATTGGGCTCCGCAGAGCAAACATTCCGTACGTGTCACCGGAGGTACAGCAAGCAACCGTTATTATCTTTCATTAGGACATATCGACCAGAACTCGCTGTACAAGAGTGATACCCACTGGATGAAACGTACAAATTTCCGTCTGGCACAAACCTCCAACATCGAAGCAATCGGGTTGCAGATCAATGCTAGTATCGATGGATACAGACAGCATCAGACACACCCCTATACCTCAACGGCATCGGATTACAATGGCGTGTTCTCGCATATCAACAACAAGCTGCCCAGCACGCCTGGTTTGAATAAATACGGGCTGCCTTACAACATCACGGACAACCCCGTAGCCGAAACGGCGTCCGACGCAGGTTATATCCGCACCATCTCGAACGTCATCAACGGCCGGGGCGAACTGATCTGGACCGTTCCTTGGCTGAAAGAACTGAAAGTACGTGCTGCCAGCAACTATCGCTACTACTCCAACTCGACCAAAAAATGGAGAAAAGACGCGGCACAGTACAACTGGGATTCCAAAGACCCCCAATATGCCAATAAACCGCTGCTCCGCTATGAGAACGGAAATGGCTATGCGTTTACCAACCAGGCATTCTTGGAATATGCCAACCAGTTTGGCAAACACTCTGTTTCCGGTCTGTTCGGTTTCGAACAATATTACGAAAAGAGCGAAGGCTATTGGCTGCAACGCGACAACTACCTGTTCAACATTGACCAGATCATCATCGGTGATGCCAACTCGCAGACCAACGGCGGACTGTTGGAGGAGCAGGACGCGTATGGCAACAAGACCTATCCGGCTGAAACCGAGTTGGGGCGCGCAGCCTGGATCGGACAGGTGAAATACAATTACGACAGCAAGTACTATGTAGAAGGAAGTATCCGTCACGACGGTTCAGACCGGTTTGCCCCAGGCAAACGTTGGGGAACGTTCTTCAGTGGATCACTCGGTTGGGTGGTGACTGAAGAGGCATTCATGGAAAGCCTGGTCGAAAAGAATATCCTGAACTCGCTGAAGCTCCGCGCCTCTTACGGTGAGACCGGTATGGACGAAAGTGCCGGACGCTATTCCTATATGAGAATCTATAATTATAACCCCAACGCTTTCGTGATGAACGGCCTGTATCAGCCCGGCTTCTCCGAAGGGATCCTGCCTTCGCCGGACCTGACCTGGTACACTACCCGCCAGTTCGACTTGGGGTTTGACTTCTCGTCGCTTAACAGCCGTCTCTACGGTTCGTTTGATTATTTCTACTACCAGACGACCGGTTATCTGACCGCTCCTACGGGCGAGAACTACATCAACAACATCATCGGGGTCAGTATGCCGAAAATCAAGTCTGACAGCGAATATCGCCGCGGGGGTGTCGAAGTACAGTTGGGGTGGCGTGACAATATCGGTGACTTCAAGTACGATGTCTCTGCCAACTTCACCTACTTCAATGAATTATGGGCATTGGACGAAGGCGAATCTGAAAGTTCACGCATGAATCCGTATAAGAGAAGACAGCAGCAGAAAGGTTATTTTATCTATTCGGACGATCAGAACACGCTGTATAACTGTTTGGGCTATTACACCAGCGCGGAAGACGTATACAATTCAGTCGGTATTTTGAACGCCTACAACTCCGGTTATCTGACCGCCGGTGATCTCAAATATGAAGATACCAATGGTGACGGACGCATCACGGCGGAAGACCAACGCCGGTTGGGTAACGCCAAGAAGCCGCGTGGGCAGTTCGGTATCAACATCAACCTGGGATACAAAGGGTTTTATTTCAGCGCCCTGTTTCAGGGTTCGACGGCATTTGACATGTATATTGATGGCAATCTCGGTATGCAGACCGGCCAGAGTTCCGTCATGCCGGTAGCCTATGACTTCCAGACAGACTTCTGGACACCCGACAACCGGGATGCCAAATTCCCCCGCCTGATGTCCAATACGGGTTTGAACCAGAACAATAACTACGTGACCAGTAACTTCTGGTTGCTCAACGGTTCCTACCTCCGCATGAAGGATTTCCAGTTCGGATACGACTTCAAGTATAGCGTGTTGAAACGGATCGGCTGGCTGACAAGAGCCAAAGTAGGTATTTCGGGCCAGAACCTGTTCACAATCTCGAAAGCGACCAAATATGGCTTGGATCCGGAAAACTCATCGACCGCCGGATACGGATATCCTGTTGAAAGAACATTAGCATTTACACTTAATTTAGGATTTTAATTAGACATCGATATGAATAAGACAATAAAATACGGACTGTTCGGTTTGGGGCTGTTCACCCTGTCTGCGTGTGTCGACACGATGGATACGCATCCCTCCTCCAGTTTTGAAGAAGAGACGATATGGGGCAGTAAATCGACTGTCGAAGCGTTTATCAATGGTATTTACGACGAGGTGATCCGAAATGCCGGATATGCCGGTTCAGGCAGCAGCGTGCAATGGGAAGCGCGTACGCCTAACGCCGTGAAATGTTCGCAAGTAGGCGAAGGCATCGACGGAATGGCTACCGAATTGGGAATCACCAATTCCGACGACTACGGCGCCAACCGGGCTGGTCTGCTGAGAAGGTGCAATCTGGTAATTGCCAACGTGACTGAAAGTGAAGTCCTGACCGAAACGGAAAAACCGGGTTTGTTGGCTCAGGCACATTTCCTGCGAGGTCTGATCTTCTTTGACCAAGCGCGCAAAATGGGACGTTTCGTCCCTATCACGATTCCGCTCGATCCTGCCAAGCCGGAAGAGGCCGAAATCCCAATGACTGCAAATGTAGCGGAAAGTTACGATTATGTGATTTCCGACCTGAAAATCGCTGCCGAAGGGCTGCCGGCAAGCAATTCTTACGGACTGCCGACCAAGTGGGCTGCCGATGTCATCCTAAGCCGCGCAGCCTTACAGGCGTACGCTTATACGAACGATGCGAAATATCTGGATGTGGCCGTCGCGGCCGCCAGCGACGTGATTGACAACAGTGGCATTGCCTTGTCGGAATCTTCCGGCTTGTTCAATGAAACCGACCTGTACAATCCCGAAATCCTGTGGGCGTATTACCGTGAAAAAGACAATACCTCCATCGTCGATTTTGAAGAGCTGATGAGAACCTATCCGAACATTTCGACTGACAACGTGATCAATTCGAAAAGTCCGGTTGCTTTAAAACAGGCGAACGGACAGACCTTCGAAGGATGGGCTGTCTATTTCCCTACACAGGATCTGGTGGACCAATACTTGGTGACGGACGAGGCCACCGGTAAAGCACTGCCGTGGTACGAAACCTCACAATACTTGAACAACGTGACGGAACTCGATCCGAACAGCATAACAGAAGCCGGACAAATTGACGCCTATGAGCAGGTCAATACCGACAAACGACGGATGCCGACTCCTCAAGACCTGGCACAAACGAAAGAGGGATATGCCAACTTCACACGCTATGCCCGGCTGAAAAAAGGAGCGGCACGTGACATCAGCGACTTGATGTATACCGGTCGCGACAAACGTTTTTATACCGCTGTCGTACATGACAAATGTACATGGATCGGCGAAACCGTTGAGACAAACTTAGGAGGCAATCTCTCCCAGGGAGTCCGCGACAAGGAAGACGGTGGTTGGTATAATACGGTCACCGGCTATTACTGGAGAAAAGGGAATATCGAAAATCCGGATCCGAGGGCTTACCATGCGAGCAAAGTCGCGCTGCATTTCAACCTGGCACGCTTGGGTGAAGCCTATCTTAATCTTGCCGAAGCGAAGTTGCTCAAGAAAGACGTTGCCGGAGCGGTGGAAGCGTTGAACCAGACCCGTACGGTTCATGGCGGATTGGCTCCGTCAACGGCGACAACCGAAGCCGAAGCTTGGGTGGATTATATCCGCGAACGCAATTGTGAGTTGACAAATGAGGGTGGTGACCTCTATTTCAGCTATCTGCGTTGGGGTAAATATGGCGGACACGCCAACCATGGACGTGCACCGGGCGACATCATCGTCGATTTCGATCGGCCGGCTTACAAGATCGAGATCAACCGCGATCGTACGGCACTGCTCATCGGACAAGTTACATTGCTGAACAGTGCAAACCGTAATTTTACGGTCAAACGGTATTTGTTGCCAATCCAGCAAGGATTCTTGGATACACGCGAAGTCTATGGATTGGATCATACACAAAACGAAGGATGGTAATTTAAACAATAAAAAAGATGAAGAAATATTTTAATATAATCGTTATTTTGTTTTTGGCAATCTGCTGCAGTTCCTGCTTGGATGCCAACCTCGAAGAATTGGATACTTACGAAGGGAAAGAGATTACCGGTGTCGTTGGCGTATACCACCGGTATTACGATGATTCTTACATCCATAACGGAAGCGGAGAACAGGCGGTCAAACAAGCCAACCTGTCTGTTGCAGACATTCTGATTGACAAAGAGGCTGGAACTTGTACGTTCAGCGTATCCGTACCTGGAAACTTCCCGAAAGGCGAAGCAGAAAAAGTCAGCAGCCAGGCACTGGTTGTGATTGTCAATATCTCGACAGCCGCTATTGTATCACCGATCGAGGGTGCTCCACAATTCGGAAAACCCGGAGACTGGAGCAAGCCGAACCGTTACAAAGTAAAAGCCGCCAATGGAGACGAACAGATTTGGACCGTTTCGCTGACTTTCAAATAAAGCACATCTTACCGCTACGGGGGTGTCTTCTGTATCCCCGACAATGGTAAGGACAATGATAGGAGGTACAGGATTTATTGGATGACCCATGAGATTTCTGTACCTTTTTTATCTCTATTGTTCGAGAAATAAACTTCAATTTAATAATAACACATCATGAAGAAAAATCTATTCGTTAGCATAACGGTACTGCTCCTTTCCTGCCTTATCGGTTGCAATACCTCTACACAAACCAAAGAAGGGAAAGTTTATGCTCCTATTGAAGTGGAAACTCCTGAACGGCCGGCCGGACAACAGGATGTGGTAGGGCTGACTGTCCCTAAAATGGAAACAGTTCGCGTTGGATTCATCGGTCTGGGTATGCGCGGAATCAGCGCCGTTGAACGCTGGACGCATATTCCCGGTGTTCAGATCAATGCCCTTTGTGATCTGCGTCCCGAACTGGTGGAAAGAGCACAAAAGACGCTCTCCAACGCCAACCTGCCGGAAGCTGCTGCCTATTCGGACACGGAGGATGCCTGGAAGAAGTTGTGTGAACGGGACGATATCGACATTGTTTATATCGTAACAGACTGGAAACATCATGCCGAAATGGGTGTCTATGCGATGGAGCACGGCAAACATGTAGCTATCGAAGTGCCTGCTGCCATGACGCTTGATGAAATCTGGGCATTGATCAATACGGCAGAAAAGACCCGTAAACACTGTATACAGCTGGAGAACTGTGTGTACGACTTTTTCGAGTTGACCACGTTGAATATGGCACAACAAGGTCTGTTCGGTGAAATTCTTCACGTCGAAGGCGCTTATATCCACAACTTGGAAGAGTTCTGGCCTTACTATTGGAGCAATTGGCGCTTGAATTACAATAATGAGTTCCGAGGCGATATTTATGCGACCCACGGTATGGGACCGGCCTGCCAGTTGCTTGACATCCATCGCGGAGACCGCATGAGAACGCTGGTAGCGATGGATACGAAAGCCGCTACCGGTCCAGAATTAGGCCGAAGATATGGACTGGAAAACGATACCGTCGAATTTCAGAACGGCGACCATACCATGACCTTTATCCGTACGGAAAAAGGGAAGACGATCCATATCCAGCATGACGTCATGAATCCGCGTCCTTACAGTCGCATGTATCAGCTGACCGGTACGCATGGGTATGCGAACAAGTATCCGCTTGAAGAATACTGTTTCCGCCCCGATCAAATCAAATCCGACGAGGTGCCCGATCATGAGAACCTGAACATGCATGCTGCCATTTCCGCCGAAGTGAAAGAGGCTTTGATGAAAAAATATAAGCACCCTATCCATCAAGAATTGGAAGAGACGGCTAAAAAAGTCGGTGGACATGGCGGTATGGACTACATCATGGATTACCGTCTGGTGTATTGTCTGCATAACGGATTACCATTGGATATGGATGTATATGACTTGGCCGAATGGTGCTGTTTGGCTGAACTTACCCGTATTTCAATAGAAAATGGGAATGCTCCTGTTGCTGTTCCTGATTTCACCCGTGGCAGCTGGAACAAAATTCAGGGATACCGCCATGCTTTGGTAAAATAAATGTGTTTTCTATTTATTGAAAATAACATGAACACAAAGAATCTTTTAATCACCGGTATGTTTGCCGGGTTATTTCTTT
>NZ_JAHPXO010000047.1:0-30868 GCF_019041495.1 Parabacteroides sp. MSK.9.14 | reverse complement strand
ACTAAATTTCAAATATTTCAAAGAACTCTTTTAGATTTTAATGGGACAACAATGAGAAAATCTCCACCAGTTCACCCCTTGGTCCTTCGTATGTAAATATATTATCTCTCATTAATCCATCATCTATCTTATGTCAAAGGTACAAAATCCAATAATATGAATAAAATATTGAGATAGTAGGATAAGAAATCAAATCAAACTTTAACAATCAGAATCATTAAGCTGAAAGTATACTACACTTCATTGTCGGACAAATCTATCATAGAATCTTCCTAATACATCCGCAAATTCATCCGGTAACCATCGAAGAACCTGTTCAACGATATATTCCGGAGCATCCCTATAAAATGCTTCAGTAATAGCGCCTGCGATAACACCCATCGTATCCACATCCCCACCCAAAGAAACCACCAGCCGAATGGTTTCCTCAAAGCTATTACTGTCATAAAGGCTATTATCGACTCCGGTACAGTCTCTTGGCAACTGCCCTTAAAAGAATAGGTAGGGGGTATTCAATCACAGGTCCGATGTAGATTATGTCCGAAAGCCGTCTCAACATATTGCCGAATATCTTCTTGGGTATGGCCGGTACGCGCCAGAAATATGCTTGCTGCCTAGTTTTACTCTATATACCACATAAAAGAAAAAGTAAACATATTCAGCTACATTTTTGAGTATTCAACCATCAAATTCTTTGGTATATGTATAATAATCAGCATCTTTGCATAAACCAAAACACCAATAGCAATGGAAGATAAAGAATTATTAAAACAATACATGCTGTTTGCTGGAGTAAACGCTTCACAACTTGCAGAGGAAATAGAAGTATCAAAGCAATATATTTTAAATTTAAGAAACGGACAATTTAAAGTTTCTGCAATATTTGCAAAGAAATTAGAGAAAGTAAATAAAGAAGCTTATGATCTAATATTTGGAACATCGAGGGACTATGACAGCATAATGGACAAAATTCAGCAATCGGAATTATGCCAAAAGCTTTACGCAATTCTTGAACCAATTTCAAGAGGAATAGAAACTGCTCCAGTCATAGGAAATTTGGTCCGTTTCATTGACGGACTCGGGACTGACAAAGAGCTAACCGAAAAAAACGAAAGTCTAGTAAAGGAAAATATAGCTTTAAAAACAGAACTAGAAAATTCAGAAAACGAGAACACCAAATTAAAGGCAAAGCTTTTCGATATGAGCGAAAATTTAGCCACGTACATGATGGATAATACAGAACTGAAGAAGAAAGTGTACGAACTACAGAAGGAAATCAACAGCATAGAAGAATCCCGCTAATATCCTAAGTTGTGCTATAACAACAGATTCGCTACATTAGCTTACTGGATTTTTACGCTCGTCGGGACGGGTGGTCTCGCCCCTTGGCGCTGGCCGTTCCCCGACCGATGAGTTTAAAAACGTAAAATAATCTGCGATATATTTTGATTCTCCATGGATTATCGAATAACAGTTTTCTTATTTCGATGTTTTATGAATTTAAGATACTTGTAATTACGTGGAAGAATTTCTTCGTTTGACTCCCAGAATTTTTCACTCACATCGGGCTGGATCGGAACAAGGTGCTCGACAGACTTGAATTTTTGCATCGGAGTCTTGCCGTTCAGTGAAGAATGTGGTCGTTTCTTATTGTAGAACTCCTGCCATTCCATAGCCATCATATTCAAATCAAGTGTCTTGTCCGACAAATCTATAAGATTCCAAAACTCTGTCTTATCGGTCTGCTGAGACCTTTCGACTTTGCCATTCAGATGCGGAGTCCTTGGTTTGATTGGTCTGAATTTGATAAAATGGTCATGCAGTTCATATTGGAAGTCATAATTGAAAAATTCTGTTCCCCAATCAGTTTGTATCCGCTGAACGGGAAAAGGAAAGGTGTTCAGTATCTCTCCTAAAAAATGAATTGTACTTTCCGCTTTTTTATTGGGATATATACGAATGGTTCTCAAACGGGTACAATCATCTATGGCCGTGAACTGGTATGCTCCGTTTCGTACTTTCATTACATCCAGCTGAACCCTTTCCCCAGGAATTTCTTTACTATATCGGATATAGTCTGACTTTTTACGCTGTTTCACAACAGCTTTGACCTGATGCTTTTTCAACACACGCCACACCGTCATGGCTGAGAGCTTTATTCTCTTTCTAAGCAGATAGTTGGCAATCCGTTGCGCTCCCCATCTTCTCGTCTTACGCAGATTAAGGATAATGGTTTCAATTTCAGGTGTTATCTTCATATTGGCAAGTCTTGATGGACGTTTAGACTTATCGGACAATTCCGACTTGCCTTGTTCTTTCTCGCGATTTATCCAACGGTATAACGTGGAACGAGCAATCCCGCACCGAAGGGCAGTTTTTGTCACAGAACCCGTTTCGGCGTATAGTTCAAGCCATTTTTGGCGCATCCGTATTTTCCGTATATCTTCTTTCATGCTACGAAGATACAGATTAAGATTTGCCTACGAAAAGAAAAAATGTAGCGTATCTATTGATACTTTACATATAATAAAGTATTCGTACAGCAATGCTTGTCCGTGCGGAGGAACATCTCGAAGTCGGAGATAAATGCCGGGGTAAGCTCCTTCATGGTGATGTCCTTCACATGGTAGCGGATATTGAGGAACTCTTGCAGGTGCTTGTAAACGGTCTTGTACTTGGCAAGCGTGCCCTTGGCTTTCATGCCTGCCGCCACCTGTTTCTCGTAGTCCTCGTTGTGCTTATTGAACACCTGCATCAGTGTGTGGCAGCGGTGTTCCAGTCCGAGAAAGGCGTTCTTGACCTTTTCCGCCGTGACATAGTTGTCACGCTCCATGATTTCCTGATAGTGCTTGTTGATGCGTGTGCGCATCAACAAGCAGGCGGTTCGCTTCGAGTGCCGCCGTGCTTTTGCCAGTGACACGCCCACCTTTGGTGTCCCACAACTTCGGATCGACGGTCAGCTTGCAACTGAATTGTGTCTGGCTTCCGTCCACCGTGATACGACCCATGACGGAAACTGTCCCGTCTTTCTTCACTACCTGCCGTTTGAGGTAGAAAATAACTGAAAATGTACTCTTCATCTTTCTGAACTTTTTTGGTTTCAAATTTACTCGGTGAAGAGTCTTTCGTCGATACGCAAATCGCAGAGGTACAGCGCAATTATCATCCGTTACCGAAATAGTTGCGTGAATTGTTAGTAACTCACTGTTTATAGTGTATTTCGGTATTATTCCTAAACTCCGATACCACCAATTATGCAGGGTAACGAATCGGTAACGTAGCGAAGTCTTAACTTGGTTCAGACCTGACTTATCCCGTCATCTGATTACAGAAGCAACTTTCTCAAAATGCCTATTTCTCAATAACTTTGATCTACCTTTCCATATCTCGCCGATTATTGCTACCTTTGTCCTATCAAAATAAATAGCTATTTTTGTAATGTCGGTTACTGTAACCGGCATTACGATAAATGAATATGCGATGAAATTTTACGATAGGACTGAAGAAATAGCTGAATTGCAAAGGATTAAAAATCTTTCTGATGTAAATCATTCGAGATTAACGGTAGTCACGGGAAGAAGACGAATAGGTAAAACAAGCCTAATTCGCCAAGCTTTTATGAGACAAACGACTATATATTTGTTTGTATCAAGAGATAATGAATCAATTCTTGTAAAACGTTTCTCTGATGAAATCAGAAGGGTACTAGATATTTTCATACCTGATGAAGTTTCCTCATTTAGGAACTTATTTACGATACTGATGGAAGTAGCCAAGAAGCAGCGGTTTAACCTTGTAATTGATGAATTTCAAGATTTCTATTATGTAAATAGTGCCATATTTAGTCATATTCAGGATGTATGGGATCGGTATAGACAGGAGACCAATGTGAATTTTGTTGTCTGCGGTTCTGCGTATCGCATGATGAACAAGATTTTCGAGGACCGAAAAGAACCATTGTTTGGACGTCGTGACGCTCTTATAAAATTGAATCCGTTTAGGACTGATACAATTAAGGAAATCATTAAAGATTACAAACCAGACTATTCTAATGAAGATTTACTTGCTTTATATACATATACAGGTGGAGTCCCTAAATATATAGAACTATTTATGGACAATTTAGTCACAGATAAAGATTCAATGATTTCTTATATGATAAGAGATAATTCTTTGTTTGTCAGTGAAGGAAAGAATATCTTGATAGAGGAATTTGGTAAAGATTATGGAACGTATTTCTCGATACTTGGTTGCATTTCTACAGGTATAAACACGCAGGCAAATATTGAGGGAGCATTAGGAGGAATAAGCATTGGGGGATTTCTTAAACGTCTTGTAGAAGATTATTCATTGATTGCAAAGATCAGGCCTTACGGAGCATCTGAAGGAGGGAAAAATATTAAGTACGAGATATCAGATAATTTTCTCCGGTTTTGGTTCAAATATATTCATAAGAACAGGTCTATCGTAGAAATGGGGAACTGGAAACTGTTGAAAAAAATCATCTCTGATGATTATACTACCTATACAGGTGATATTCTTGAAAGATACTTTCGCCAAAAGATGATTGAAAGTATGGAGTATCGCTATATTGGAAATTGGTGGAATCCCAAAAACACAGAGAATCAGTGTGAAATTGATATTATAGCAGTATCCGCTGACAATACAAGAGTAGATATATTTGAAGTCAAAAGAAATCCTGAACGATATAAAGAAGGAGTTCTAAAAGAAAAGGTAGATCATTTATTGACAAAGCAAAAAGAACTAAAGAAATGTACCCTAACATTGGGTAATCTTTCTATGCTTGATATGTAATTAATATTTCCTTCGTCCCGTCTGTACTGTGACAGCCAAATTTAAAGAAAATGCACCAATAGAACCTGTAATAACTGTTACGGCAGGTGTAGATGAAATAATATATATCTTTCGGCAAGTTCTAATATCACTTTAACTACTGCTAAAGAAATAAGAAGAGAGGTGTACTATACAGTATCTGGTTCAGAAAGGCACATTGAAGGTAGTGTTACTATTCCTGCTGGACAATCATCAGCGAAATCTACTGTATATCAACTACCTACTAAACCTACTAATGTATATGTAGGAAATTGGTGATTAGAAATAACACTAAACCCTATGAAAGACCTATTGTAGTGGATTATATATGATTTTGCATAGACACTAACACATCGCAGTTTGTAATGTTACGATAGGTGATAGTTCATCAGGCGGTGATGGTAGATTATAATTTATTAATCTGTTGTATTAAAAAATATTGGGCCGTATCGATACTCACAATAGAGCTTGATACGGCCTTATTATCTAACAGCAATTACTTTTATAGTAAACCTCCTCCCAATGAGCCATCATAACTCAGCCAGACTCTACCGTAATATGTTCCATTTCCAGTTGTTCCATTAACATTAGAGTCGGGTTACAATTCATATCTCAGGTAAACCTTCTTCTTCGCCGGTGCAGCGGTCTTAAACTTGGCCGTCACAGTACCAGTCGAGGGACGAACGAAACATCAATAATTCAAACCAAACCACCATAATGGCAAAATATTGCCAGAAGAATACTCAATTTGGTCCTTAACAATGTATCCTTCATTGGCCTCCTTTATCTGCTTCATGCCTTTAGATTTACCTCCAATTTCAAAAGTTCTTCCATCGATTTGAAAGTCAGAAATATCGGATGATGTCACCACATTTCTTACTCTTGTTTGGTTTATGAAGAATGTTTCTCGTATATTTCCTATATTAGGTTCTCCTTCTGCAAGTGAGTATATCAAGTTTGCATTATCAAGATACACTTTTTCAATTTTTCCTAATCCTCTTACACCTCCTGTGTTATCTCTTAATTGAGTAATCATTCCTGCGTCTTCAATGTATTGAAAGTAATCAGGCATCATATTTCTATTCGCATCTATCAATTCAGCCAGTTTACTCATATTGGGCTTGAAAGGAACGCTTTTTGAAATAACCATTAGTAACTTTTTCAGCCTTCTACCAGTAGAAGCAGGCAGGTTGGCAAAAGAAGGTATATCATTCTCCAATGTTAGATTGATGATTTGGCGTAATTTTTCATCGAATCCTCTTTCCTTGGAAAATGGATAATAACCATGCTTTAAATAATCTTCAAAGTATAATAAAGGAGTCTTTATTTCAAACTCTTCTGGTAATCCTTGAATTATTTCATCCAAACTATAAATGGGACTAGTGATCTGATGAAACAATGCCAAGTATTCCCGAAAAGACAAACCATACAAATCGTACAGAACAACGCGACGGCTTAAGTCGGAAATACCTTTATTTATATCTAAAATAGAAGAACCTGAAAATACGATCTTTAATTCACTATAATAGTCATATATTAATTTAAGTTCTTTAGACCAATCCTTGTATTTATGAATTTCATCAATAAATAAATATTGAATTCCTCTTTGAACCAGTCTTTCTGCCAAATCTAAAATCCTGTGTTCACTGAAATAAATATCATCGGCATTGATATATAGGACATCATTGATGTTCAGGTCATTTTTGATGTGCTGTAACATTAGTGTAGTTTTCCCAACCCCTCTAGGGCCACGAATCCCTACAATCCTATTGCCCCAATCTATTTCGTGATAAAGGTATCTAAAAAAACTAAGTTCAGTTTCTTTGACTAATTTTTTGTGTATTTTGGTAAGTTGTTCCATATTACATCCATTTGTTTCTACAAATATAGCAAATCTGCACTTTAAAAATGCAATATGAGCAAATATTTGCACTTAAAAAATGCAAATATCTAGTTCCATCTGATTATATGCTACCAATCAACAACAATTCTGCCGACTGTACTGTGACTGCAAACTTTGCTGCGATGCCAAAGACAAAGTGTTCTATATTTATAAGTATAATGTGTACAGTCGCTGGTACTGAAGATGTTCGAATTGATAATTATCAAATTATAGGGCCAAGTATGAGAAGCGGTGAAAGTATTGGAGGTATGGGAACAGTTGAAAGTGATTTGTAACTGGGGTCTTATACGGTAACAGCGCATGCTTCTTATAAAAAGAACGGTAACTGGAACGATCCTAAAGTGATAAATGTTTCATCAGGTGGTGATGGCAGATTGTAATTTGTTAATATATTGTGTTTAAAATATTAAGCCGTATCAATATTCACATAGATCTTGATACGGCCTTATTATCTAACTACAATAACTTAATTAGTAAACAATGTCAAATTTATATCGATCTGACATTCCCAAAGAAACAGAATATACACTAATCATACCACTACAATTGCTTGTAGTTAAACCATAATAGCTGCTATCACCTTTAGTTATAGAGAAAGTGAGTTCTGTATTTGTGTAATAATTAGTTCAAGGTTACCAAACCATTGTGTGAAATATTACCAATTTGCACAACTATAGTTGCTAGACTGGTAAGGATATTAGCTTCTCCTTCCAATGAACCGTCATAGCTCAACCAGACTCTACCATGGTATGTTCCATTTCCTGATGCTGGGTTAACATCAGAACCCGGTCTCAGTTAACATCTTAAGTAAACCTTCTTCTTTGCCGGTGCAGCAGCCTTAAATTTAGCTGTCACAGTACAGTCGAATCACATTGATTATCATGTTTATCACTTTAAATTCTTTCAAGGCAGAGGAAAATTGGGAAGATATTTTTCTTAGAGGTAATTGGGAGGAAATTGACTGTTCTGCTGTTGCAGAAAAACAATCTGTAACAGCCGGCTATGCTGAAAAGCAAGTACTGGTATCTACATTCCCTAAACACACGGATATGACTATCCGGTTGTTTGCTGATGGTGATTTGCTAGTATTTGGCCCTATTGTTTTGAGCATTTTATATGTGTAAACAATTATTAAACAATATGCGTTTTATGTTATATATAGTTATTTCAAATTGTTCGGTTTATTGTTGTTAGCTTATAATATTTATATTTGTTACAGCAAGATAATGAATTGTTTAATTATTAAAACCAAAACAACATGAAAGAATTAAAGTATTTTATTTTTGGAATTTTGGCGGCCTTCTCTGTTGGGCTTTATTCCTGCCAAAATGATGATGTTGCGGATCCTTCTGCAACAGATGATAATGAACAAACGTTCACAGTTTTGGAAGATGTTACTACTAAAGGATCAACTGACATTCTTGAAGGATGTAATACTTATAAAACAGGTGAATATGTTAAAGTAAAGGCGAAATCAGGTGCTACGATTTCAGGAACTAGGCTTAGAGGTTCTGGAACTATTAGTAGTACATATGAGAAAAATGGCTACGCCTGGGCTAATATTGATGATATTCATGGAGACTGGAAGGTAAGTGCGACTTTACCGGATTATTCAGTGACTGTAAAAGCTGGTACTGGTGGAACTGCTAGTGGTGGAGGGACTGTAGAAAAAGGAAGTTCAGTAAATATCTCGGCTCAACCATCATCTGGTTATACTTTTGACAAGTGGACCTTAAGTACAGGATCTGGAAGCTTTGCCAATTCAACATCTTCATCTACTACTTTTTTCCCAAAGTCCAATTGTACGGTGACGGCAAATTTTAAGAAAAAAGATGATGGCTATTATATTGTTTCCTACTCCGTTGGTACAATATGGACCGCTGGTGGTCTTGAATTCACTATTTATGCTACCCGTTCTGACCCGAGTATGGACGAGGGTCTTCCTTCTACCTTGTATATGACATATTCAATTACCGCTGAATATAATACATTCGATGGTCAACATCATCAAGAGTTATATGCGTCTGGCAATGCTTATATTAGAGAAGGTGGGTATTATTGCAACGTTACGCATGATAAGGACATACCTAACTTATATGGAGATGTTGAGTATACTATCCAATTAAGCGGACCGTCCTCTTTATCGGGATTCCCCATTCAATATCAGCAGTATTAGCCAATTAATTTTGTTGGTTAATTTTATTTCTATTGATATGTCCTGATCTATCATGTGCAATTTTATACATACTTTGCGTATTATCAGTGATATATATACGTTATTGGGTACCCTGATAATGATTAGTTTGGATTACTAATTTTGTGGTGTAATCAAAAACAATATTATTATAAACAAACTAATTTTTAAATCGTTTCAGTCGGAAGTGGGATGAAAGTTGTACTAGCAGAAGAAGAGTTTCCAAAGGTACCAGAACCGAAAGTAAGAGTCCAACCATCAAATGTGTGGGCGTAAAATAAACTGTGTCACGCATTGTTTTTATTAAAAACTCATCGGTCGGGGATCGGCCAGCGCCAAGGGTCAGGACCACCCGTCCCGACGAGTGTAAAATTACAATAATTTAAATCGCTCTCCAAACTTTATAGCCAGTTGTTGCGAGATTGTAGCCCAATTGGCCAGTGGCATAGTCCATTTCTTCCGTATATTGCGGTATGCAAGATAAACCAATTTTTCAAGAAGGTGTGTCAAAAAGCACACCTTCTTTAGCTTTTAGAAAAACAAAAACAATCCTAACTTTATGAAAATCAACATATCATACTAATTATCTGATGATCTTAAAGGACTTAACCAGTTTCCCATCATAATTGTACAAACTAACAATATTCAGTCCACTACCAGGTTTCAAGTTAAAACTAAATGACTTACTTCCTTCTATGGAATTTGTTTGAACCAATCGCCCATTAATATCAACCACTCTCACAAAAGATGATTCAGCAACATTGCTTAAAGAAACCAAACCACTGGATTTATCAAATTTCAATCCAATCTTATCGACTTCAATAGTTTCCAGTCCTGTAACATCTTCATTAAAAGTCATAACAGGAAGATAATTCAACGCATGGTCCCAACCTTCAGTAACCAAAACCTTATTTGAGTCAAAGCAGAAATCTGCATTATCATTCACAATAAGCCAATTGGATTCGATATCCTCCTTACCATCCGGTAAAAAGTATGCGACCATATAAGGAGTCCAACGCTGTTGAATATCAAAATAATCACTCAGAAAACAATCCTCTATCATAACATCCAACTTACTATTTGCAGAAATAGTAATAGGGATACCACCATTTTCAGCTTTTGTCAATCCTATGTGAGCCAAGTTACTAGCGCAAATGCTCCATTCCGTGGTAACATCACCAGCACTATATTTCATTCCACGCCAAAACTTAGCCAAGTTACGTTCCCACATAATCTTGATTTTCCCATTCATTGGAGAAGAAGACTTGTTTACTAATTTCATTTGTACACTGAACTTCTCATTCTTATAGTAATTATACACACTATACTCACTATCTCCCTTTCCATTAGCATCCGGGAAATTCATATACTCAGAAGATGGTGCAGGATAGTTCTCATAAACATGGAGTTTCCAATAGCCGTTCTTTTCAATTGATGACATATGTCGCATCATATTCCAATTTGTCTCTCCTTTAAATCGTACAATAGGGAAAAATATATAATCTCCTTCAGGCAGATTAATGTAGCAAGAAACTTTAATGTCATGCATAGCTCCATTCTCTAGCATCACTTCACCTGTACCATCGTATATTTGAACAATTTTTCCTTCTTTAAAAGCGGCATAACGAAAATCACAGATTTTGCTTGCACCAGTACCATTAGTAAATGAAGCCCCAAAAACTTTAGTCTGACCACTCACCACAACTGGTCCATAATGCTGATCCCGAATTGTAACTGAAATATCAACCCAATTTTCATAGTCAATTACAACTTTACTAATATCCTCCCATGCAAATAATTTGGTATTAAAACTAAATACCATACATACGATAAATAATACAATTGATTTTACCCGTGTATTCATAATTACTTAAGTTTTTCTGTTCTATTTTACAATAGTTAGTAATTATCGGAGAGGAAATTCCTCTCCGATAGAAAATAATATCAATCCGTTACAGTCCAGTCTCGAACCAGTTGTTTCAAACTGATAGTTGCAGTACAGGATGTACCTCCAGAAGGAGTTGCAGTAACTGTTGCCGTACCAGTCTTATCAGAAGAATCCTCATTGGTACCATCTGGCCATATAGAGCTGGAATTACCAGAGAAATCACCTGTACAAGAAACACTTATATCAGACACAGTACATATCTCTTCTCCCTTACTTACACCATTAACATACTTAGTACGATAACCAGTTACAGTATATGATTGCTTATTTACTTTATCTCCATTCCAAGTCATCGACGTCGGACTAACAGTAATCCTATAGTTACCATAAGTGATAGATGCTCCACTTTGACTTACTGTAGCTGTTGCTGAAGAAGACTCTCCTTCATAAGTAAACGTAACAGAAACAGGACCTGAACGTGAGCTACCAGTATTCTCACCGGCTCTACCACCCGGACACCAGCTAGGCCATGAAACATTACCGGTTGTAGCTGTTCCCGAACCTGTTATACCTGTCGAACTGCTATTTGCTGTTTGTGAATACGATGCAGATCTGGTAATATTACCTTCTGTCCAAGATGCACTTACAGAACTGTTTCTGTTAACTGAATTATAATATTCAGTCCAACCGCAATTCGGCTTGGTAGGAGAAGCTGTAGCAGTACCTCCCTTAGCTGCAATCGGGCTTCCCGAAATACTCAGCGAGCCGTTTCCAATCCAATAGTCTTTATATGTACTTGTACCGTCCCTAACAGTCAAAGTAGATCCACTCACACTTGCCCAACTAGCTGTCGTTGAAAGAGTCGGAGCCCCTGCATATTCAGTGTCTCTTGAACCGGATACTTCAGCTGTTGAACCTGACTGTGAAATGTTATCCGATGCAGTCTTGTCCGATTCTCCGGAATAAGAGAACGTAGCTGTAACAGTCGTTGAACGTGAAGAAGAATTATATTCCTTCCATGTTGAACGTGAAGGGCTGTCATATGAGATAGACGCTGTACCACCAGTACGTCCAAAAGAACTATTACTCAAAGAAACAGAACCGCCAGACCAGCTAGCAGACCTATCTACAGGAGTTCCATGGTTATCTCCAAATGAGACAGTACCACTTGAGCTTGTGCCTCCAGAGTATGAAGCTGCACCACTCGCTGTAACACTCTTTATGCTATAATACTGTTTCTCAGTATTAATGGTTGCAGTTGAACCATTTTGACTTACTGTACAAGTAGCAGTTACGGTTACACCATCACCATCCGAGCCACCTGTAGAGTTAGAGAATGTCCATGTACCCGTCAGAGTAGCGGTACGTGTAGAAGTGTCATATCTATGCGTCTTGGTACGTGACGGAACCGTGATGGATACAGAACTGCTACCTCCACCTACAGGGATAGTACCACCACTGATAGTTACAGAACCGGGTGTCCAGTTTGTATAATCGTCTGTCTCTTTACCCTTGTTGGCACCGGCACTTACAGATGAAGTATTGGAAGTGAACATACCGCTAGAAGACATCACGCTTGTCAGTACACCAGTCTCCGTATAAGTATCCAGAACAGTTGATCCATCCAATTTCACCGTAACTGTACGTTTCGGGTTAGTTATATTATATCCGGTAGAACCACCGTCTGCCCCGATTGTGTTCTTGGTTGAGATTGCCTGTCCGGAACCGTTTCCACGCTCTTCAGTAACAGTACCACCTTTCTGGGTAATCGTCACAGTCTTCGTAGATGCCGAATGGCCATTCTCTGTATTAGGCATGGTCGCAGTCACAACTACATTACGATCAGAAGTCGGTGTACCCAAAGTTGATGCATCATAGTTCTTCTGCACAGACACGCGACTACCGGAAGTAGAACCATTGATTGTAGCGAAGTTGCTACCCTGAGTGATAGACAATGTAGGCGAACCTGTCTGCTTATCTGTACCCTTATCAGCGGTAATGTTATTCCAATCATAATTCATGTCACGAGTCGCGGATGTGGTAATCTGAGATGTATTAGCCGCCCCGCTAGATGCAATAACTTGCAAAGTTGTCGGATTACCGGTAAGCGTAATCACATAATCGGTCCACGTCTTGTTTGTCTTCACACCCGCATTCTGCTTGACCGGAGTCTTACCGGTGACAGTGCCGGATGTCGTACTGCTGATAGTGATTGTCTGTGAACGTTCGCTCTCAGTCTTGTTGTTCTTGGTCGTTACAGAGAATGCAGCACCCTGCTTGTTGGCAAAGTCATGACCGAACTGGGCAGCCGGGAACGTACGTGTCTTGGCCACCGAGGAAATACCCCAATGAGAATCCGCATTGCTGCTGAATGCAGACTTGATATCAGCCTGTGCAATCGTTTCGATATCCACTACAACACCGGATACCTTACGCGGGCGATAGATATATGCATCGAATGTACCCTTTTCCGCACCGTTTACAGTACCTTTGGCATCCATCTTCGAATTGATGGCTGCAGCGTTTTCAATAAGTACAGACCATTTGCTGTCATCCTTGTCACCATAAGAAACTGTACCCTTCGCCTGGTTGACAGTCAAGAGATAAGTTGCCTGGGCCACCTTGGAGTGATCAATCGGGTTATCCAATGCACCCTTACCGTTCTCAGTAGTATACATATCCTGTCCGTCGATAACCACGTGGGCAACCAACTTACGGGCAACGGTAGCGCCACTTACTTCATCACTGTTAGGAGTTGACTTGATAGTCTTGCTGCTTTCGGTATATACCCATGCAGGTTCATTAAAACGGTCCTTGTTGCCTGTGGGAACATATTCACTTTCCTGAACTTTCAGGGTAATCCGATCATTCTCGCGAGTTGTCAGCGCAGGATCCGTTACGTTCTCACCATCCAAAGTTACGATACGTGTGGCACGTAAAGAGATATTGCGGCTGGAAGCGTCAGTTGCGCCAATATTGACAGTCGGTGTAGTACCTCCATTAGCAACAGGACTGCTCCATGTGATCTGCCACGGAGTATATACATAGTTTTCATAACGTGCCTGAATGCGGCGGTTCTTGTTTACGGTAAACTTATATGTCTCACCTGCACCTTCAATTTTAGTCCATGTATTAGCCTTTGCGTCATATTCAAACCATCCGATAAACTGAGTACCCAACGGCAGGCCTTTACCCATCTCAGCTCCTACCTGGCATTCGCGACCACTCAAATAACGACCGACAAATTTCTTCAGCGTGCCCGCATCACCACCGCCGGTAGTGATAACACATCCGTCGTAAGAGTCGCAATTAGCGTTGGCCAAATCACCGTTACGGCGTACATCGGCTGTAATCGTGTACATATCACCGGCCAAGTCATAAGTCTTTCCTCTTTCCAAAGTCTGGGTTGTACCGCTCAATTTAGCCTTAATAGCCGCCAACGGTTTGTTGCCGGCATCATAAGGCACAAACAAGTCCTGTCCGTCAGAAATGGCAACAGGAGGCACGAAAGCCTGGAACTCGGTAGAACCGGTAGTAGCGTTGTACGCATTCTTGATGTTCATTCTGATACCGGTACCCGGATTTTGTCCGGACTTCTGTACAGATGTAAGGGCGTCAAGATTAATGACCGCCGTTGTACCGAACAAAGCGTTTACATACTCATTGGCATTGGCATCCGAACGGGTCCAGCTAAAGCGCACATCAGACATCATGTGATAGAAATCCATATCCACTTCACCGGTAGCATTATCTACAATAGTAGATTTACCAGCAAGGATGTCCGAGTTAGTACGGTTCGCGTCTGAAGTCTGGTCAGATGCCACGGTGAACTCAAGGGCCCGTCCATCAACATCCACACCTGTCTTGGAGGTGCTATACGGATAATAAGCGTAGAACTTGAAAGTTCCCTCGCGGCTGATCCAAATCTTGTCGGCTTCGGATGCTGCTTCAAATTTCCCGTTGTTGTACACATACTTCTTGTTAGAAGCGAAATTCACCTTTCCGAGCGATTTGCCCGGTTCCACACAGAATACGCCGATGGCGTCATCCTGGAGCCAAACAGTTTTCGGGGCCGTTTTGGTATCCTCCCCCCAGTTCTCGTTTTGCTCCGCATTGTCATAAATAACTGCCAGAACCTGTCCCTTGTCATTGGTAACCGGGTCATCGTCCTTGTCACACGACTGAAAGCCCAGTGTCAACGCCAAAAGGTACATGACCGTTCTGAAGCAAACAACAAACTTCTTCATACATTAAAGATTTTAATTAAACTATAATTCAAAAATAATTGTCTGTCTCTTTGGAAGGCTATTTGTCCAACTTCACCCGCAGCATGAACCGTACCAGGCAAGAATCAGATTTGTTGGAATCGGCATAACGATCGCCGTAGAGGTCATAAGTAATTCCGTAATGCGGATACGCCGGGTCGGGTTCCGGAGTGGAAGACCAGTAATTGTTCATGCCGATCTGCCGTGCCTGAGGTACAGTGTCCAGCATGGCAAAAAGCCGATCGTATGATTTACGCAAGAGTCTCCATTCACCGACAGAGGGAACGAACCACTCCTTCCCCATCGAGCGCATCCGGTTGACGATGGGAGAATCCTTACCGAGTGATTTGACCCATACTTTGGTATTTTCCTCTCCACAAAGACTGTCCGGTGAAGCCACGCCATCCAGCACGGAACTAACGTCCGTCAACGGCAGGTTGAACTCCTGAAGGGAAAGAACATAGCACCAACTGCTGTCAGCCCCGGCTTTCATGTCAAAAACTATACCTTGCGGCTGCCTGATTGAATCAAACCCAGGGGAAAAAGTTCCGTCCTCATTATAGAAGAACCCTAATTGGGGTTTGACTGCGGGTGTACAACCTGCGAGCAGCCATGCCAACAATGGCAAGAAAAGTGCTAATTTCTTCATAAGTTGAAAATGTTTTGGTTATAACTTTCGCCATTTCACAGTTTATCAACTGCAAAACTACTTATAAAATTCTGAAATACAAAAAAATGTAGAATTTTATTAGTTTATCGATAGACAATTATATTATGAATATAGCCTGATGTCGTCCGGTCAATTATAAGAGATGTGATATACCTCGGTTGAAACCAGTCTTACAGTCTTGGAAAAAGCCTTGCCATCTTTTTCAAAACGGAGGTATAGATTAGCGGGATGCTCCCCATTATCTTCATCTTGAACGGTTTCGATACGGAGAACAAACATTCCCTTATTGTCAGGAGCCACGAAGCTGTCAACGACCTTGATCCATTCATTATCTTCCAATTCATAGGAGAACGAACATTCCTCGTCGCACCACACCTCGGGCATCTTCACGCCATTGACATACATGGAAGAAGCCAATGAGCACTGAAAATCGATCACCTCGCCCTTGTTGTCCAAAAGCACTTCGTTTTCCTTATATCCGGGATACATGACAAAATAATCATCACCGATTACCAGTTCACCCTTCTCCTGCTTGACAGGCATGGTCAGAGAATTGCCACCCACATTGAAGGAAACAGATGACAAAACAGCGTTCTCATAATCCATATTGGCCGGTGCTGTCAAAGAAAGGCTTGAGGTCTGCATGTTTGAACCTTCTTTTAGCTCGACAGAATAATCTTTGTTAGAGACAGTAACCCCTACTTCTGAACACGGTACATATTCATAAGTACCTTTGAACACACCATCCGACAACACCTGCCTGCGGATGGTCACATCGAAATCAGACACAGCGGCCATGGGAGAAACAAAGAGCGTATCCACCGGATCCTTCTTGGTTGAAGGCTCAAAACACGCAATTTCATACTTATCGAAAGTCAATTTTTCGGGAACATCCGGTATGACTTCCGAAGAGTCAGAACAGGAGACAAACATTGCCAAAGGCAACACATACTGAAAAAGTTTAAATTCCATAGTTGAAAAATATTATTGGGTTAAACATTAACTAAACGCATCATTACTAATTCGTTATACAAATATACCTATAATTATCAAGACTACAAAAAATACACAAAAAAACAGCTAAATTATTAACGCTCATTAGCTTTTATGAAATTTTTACGCAATTAATCCAAGCACGAGCAATACAGAATTCCGGAAAATAATCTATCCAATATACTGGTCCAGCTTAGAAATATAAGAAAATTATGAAAATTAATCGAGTTCGCTTGTTTTACCAACAATAACTTATTATATTTGCATATGTTGATTCAGACAACAACAATGTTCTTTGATTTTCACTCTGTTGTCAGATTGAAGGGATAATTAAACTGCCCCATTCAAGCAGAAAATATAATTCACACGGCTCTCTGGCAGATAGGGATAATGGCTAAATTTGAGGATTTCTATATCTTCTTGAAAAAGAGGGTATTCCATTAGAACAAGGATTAAGATATTTACGTGGCTTATTGCCGTAACGTACCTCATTTTGTCAAAGAATCCATTAAAACAAGGATTAAGACACTTTGACAAAACAGCCACCTCCCTATCTGCCAGAGAGTTTTCTTATATACGCACCTTTACCTAAAAAACAACAGCTAATTTTGGAACAGATAATAAACAATATCTTATTTTTCTGTTCCAAAATTAGCTGTACTCCGGTTGGTTCTCTTTTTGAAGTCTATCAGTAAAGAGCTACCTATAGAACCTATAGACAACTAATCAAACTGTGTAATCACCCGTCTGATTCGGGTAAAGCTGTCGTTATCCTTCTCCAGTTTATAGATATGCTTGTAGGACAAAGCATCCTGCTCTGTAGGAGATCCATTAATCAACAGGATATCCCGGTCGTTTGCGAACTTCAGGATACCTGCCATATTATTGGGATGCAGCTTGCCGATCTCATCCATCATACAGTGCAACTTGAATTCGGAAAATTCGGTGGAAGCATTACGTTTGAAAACATTCAGCAGCATGATATTCACCATAGACTTGACCAGGATATCCGTACCCTCAGAGCCTACATTAGTCAGCCGCTCAACGAACCCCGTATCATTCCGGTTCTCGATGACGCGGAATTTCAGATCGAAGAAGTCTGCCAGCCGGATCAGGTTTCCCGAATGCGCATCCATAGCCTTGATTAACTCACGCAGCAATGTCGTTGCCTTTTCGCGCGTCGCGGAGTCGTCTCCTGCAGTAGAGAACAGGTTTTGTCCCAAATCCCACCCGAACTCTTCATTGAACCGCCTAATCTCCTTCAACAGGTTCACTATCTTGTTCTGGCTAGGATCGATTCTCATTTCAATGCATTGGATAATCCCGACGAAATTCTTCTCCTTGAAATCCGTGTTTATCATTTCCACCACGGCACGGATATTCCCCTCTTGGGAAACCATGCTCTTGGTGTCAGCCGTAATCTGACGGAAAATATCCGAATTGCGTGTATTGATTCGTGACTGGTATTCCGAAATCTTGTCCTCCGCGATAAAATCCTTCAGATCACCGGCAAAGTCCATATACTCATGGTCATCGGAGAAAACCGTCTTGAATGCAAAGACATTACCCTCAGAGAAGTTGCCTGTATAGGCAACAATGTCTTTCCTCAAGCTTGATAACCGCTGTGCCTGCTCGTTGACAGAAATGGTAATCTCCCGTACCAAGGCACGGCAATCCCCGTCCGTCTCCCCCCTATCCATGGAAGAAAATATGGAATCACGGGAGACGAACCAATCAGACAAAGTTGACCGGTGATATTCCTCACGGTTCTCCATTGCCTTCCTGTTGGCTTCCTTCAATCCTTTCAGTTCTGCGTCCACCTTACCAATGTCATGGTTTACTTCAGAAAGACGTTTCTTCAGTTCATCCCTCTCCTGTCCCACTATCATTTGCAAGCGGGTACTCTCTGCGGTCCAGTGCGGAACCTTATCCAGTACTTCGCGCTTATCCTTCAGGTACTCGATAACCAGCGGCTTAGTCTCATTAATATAAGCAATCTCTTTATTGATATATACCAGCCGCGCATTAATCTCCTCCAGCCGTTTCGGGTCTCCCCCACTCGCCTGCAAGTTCTCAAGCTGCCGTCTGTCATATTCCGCTTTACGCTCTTCCAAGTTCGCCCTCTTAAGCCGGATTTCCTCTTGAATGCTCTCCCTCTCACGAGACAGTTCCTTGTCCAACACCTTCAATTCGCCTTCTTCCTGCTTCTGCAAAGCTGACATCTCCTTATCCAACTTCGCCTGAAGCGCATCCATGGTTCCACAGACAGAAGACAAAGCCGCTTCCAGCGCATGTAAATCTTCTTCCAGGCGGCGGACACTCTCATTCTGCGAACGTACCGCCTGATCCTGCAAGGCTGCCAGGCGGGACTCATCCTCCTTCTTGCGGATTTCCAACTGTTCCAACTCGTAATCAACCTGATAAAGATCATCCTTTATCGGTTTTACCGAAGACTGGTACTGTTTGCGTAACCGTTCCTTTGCCTTTTCCAAATCCAGACCGGCATCAGCCATAAACTGCCGGATAGACGCACATTTATCCATGGCGTCCTTTCTCTCTGACAGGTAATCTTCCTTGGTCTTCACCTGTCGATGCGAACCGGCAGTAAAACGAATCCCATAGAAAGTATCCCCATCGGCCACCTCTGCAGCAAATTCTTTAGAATACAACAAGCGCTCATCACATACCTGGCCGATGGTCTGCTCCCAACCCGGCTTGTTCTCCGACAGCCAGCTGAAGAAACTGTCTTTCTGGTTGTCCAGGAACTCGGTCAGCTCCGTTATCTTGGCATCCAACATCCCGATTTCACCCTCATTCGTTTCTCTCAGCTTTTGGAAATCTTCCTCCAACCGCTTTTCTGAGGTCTCCAATTCATTTGACTGGCAGGTAAGTTCATACTTGAGTTCACGCATCTTCAGCTCCAAGTCCTTCCGGTTTGACAGGTAGCTTCCCAGACGTTCCTTTACAGCATCCAGTTCCTCGGAAGAGCCTTTTTGTCCACGGACAGCATTAATCTGCATCTTCTTGGCCGCAATCTCCGACTTATATTTCTCCCTGTCAGCGAAAAGACGCTCCTTTTCGACCGAAGCCTTTTGTCGTAAATCATCCGTCAAAGAGCGGTAATAGTCACGACGCTCATCCCGACGGCAATTGATTCCCGCCTCGATTGCCAACAGTTGCTTTTGCTTCTCATTCTCAAATCCGGCCAGCTCATTCTTTAGATTGGCAATCAGGCCGGCATGGAGAACAGAAGCCTCCTTATTCTTTGAAGACAACAAATCCTGTTCCGTTACCAATGATTCCTGCTCTTGTTGCAAAACCTCGAACTTACTGCAGCGGTCCATTGCCGACCGGATATCCTTTCCGGAATAATACCGTTGTTTGGCTTCCGCTTTGGAGAGAGAGTCCTTCAGTACGGCCAACTCCGCTTCCATGGCCGCCGTCCGTTTCTTGGACTCCGTATCCAGCCGTTCCCGCTTCTTATAAAAGTCGGACTTGATTTCCTCTTTCTCATGTATCTTCCGTGCCAGTTCAGGCAGCACGCTCTCTGTTTGCAGATAAGCGCTCCGCAACTGCCGGCACAAGTCATTGATCCGCAAGTTCCGCTTACGGATATCGTCGAATAAGGAAACAATGCCGTTCGCCTTACGCATCATGCCCGGATCACGGAACGTACCAATGTCACTCAACTGGCTCTCGAACCCCGACAAATGGCTCCGGTAACGGGTCAGGTCAATCACGCTGTCTTCCTCGTTCAATGAAGTGATGATGGTCTGCTTTATGTAATCAGCCTCCAGCCGTGAATTAAGCAATACATTCTGGATGGTCCGGACAATGTTCTGATAAGAAACACTCTCCATCAGAGAGAAACAAGAATAATCCACCTTATTGTCAGTATTCCCATATAGGATATTCCGATATTCCTCATAGGTTGATATCGCCTTGCTATACTTGATTCCATTCTTGTCCAACACAGAACGCACGCTGTCCGACGAATAAGGTACACCTTCCTCGTCGATGAACAAGTCCGGCCGATACGGGGAAGCGATAAAGCGGTAACATATACGGTTCATCGTTTTATAGCTGAATACTGTGAAACAGCCATCCTCCCTCATTACCTCATATATAATATAGGAGTCAGCATAAGGGAAATAATACTCCTGATAGGATTTCTTTTCCACCGGAATGCCCAATCGTTGTGCGTCGGCATTATAAAAGAAAAGAATCGCCCGCAGGATAGTACTCTTCCCCACCCCCTGTGTTCCGATAAAATGTATGTTGCCGTCCAGCTGTATTTCAGAATAGCGGATAGCTGCACTGTTTATGAATATTATTCTATTGAGATATCTCATTTTCGTTTGCAATATTGATGCTGTTAATCATTTGAGTGAGGTAATCCCATGAAGACAGCACTTTCCATGTCCCGTTCATGTCACTCACACACTCGATAAAACCCTCCTTGCCCATTCGGTCCAGAATGACATCCAGAATATCCTTGCGCTTTTCCTTACCGCCGGCATGCTTCTTCAGGCCGTCCAGTTTCATTTCAAGATCCATGTCAATGCGTGAACGGACGAGGATCTCTGCCGGAGAGAAAGAAAATCCCGGTCCGAATGCCGTATCATAAGTACAAAAGAAATCCATGATGTCGATCCAGGCATAGAAACGCTGCAACTTTTGTTCCAGGGTAGCACGCGGCTCCTTACGGGAAAAGTAGAAATAATTGTTCCCCTGTTCCAGCACAAAGTTTATGTACATGAAATAATCGCGCAAGAGTTCAAAATTCTCCTCGACTATCAGGAATAATGTCTTCAGTTCCTTGACACTGGTGTTTGAGCACAGGAAATTACCCTTCGACAGGTAATCATAGACCTGAGCGGTCTGTACAGGCAAATTATCTAACATATTCTTTATTTCCTTTTAAAAATAAGAGCGTACTCTATATGCTCCATTTGTCCAAAACGGTCTGTTATCTCCAGTTCATTCTCATAAAGGGAAAGCAGCCGGCAAAACAAGGTCACTTTTGCGTCAAAATCCATTTCACGATTATACGGGTATCCCATAACAAAAGAAAACAGATCAGCATTGTCCTGACAGAAGGCATCCATCATCTTCCGGGTATTGACTGCGGTCATATCCACTTCGGTGTTCTCCATCTGTTCGACAGAAATACCGCCCAATTCCCGACGGGTTATCACCTTGTCCGAGCGCATGGCATCGGCCACCTTCAGGATTACCTCCAGCGCCTCGTCCGTCTGCAGGTAAGGTACTGATACTTTGAACAGCGGCAGCTGTACCCCTTCAAGCACCACGGAATGCTCTCCGTCAACCACCTCGCGCACGTTTGTTTTCTCCTGAAGCTCGAACTGTTCCCTTAGATACTTGATGCGCCGTAACTTGCGTGTAAACCCTACCTGGGTACGAATCTGGTTCAAGTAATCAATAATATCCTGTTGAGAATGAATCAGGCTATGCCCGGCACTGGACAGCTCCGTCTTTAGTTCACGGGATATGGCAAGAAGCTCTTCATCCAAAGAATCCACAAAAAAGCTGGTCTGATCATAGTCCAACAGACTGCCCAATTCGACGATAAGCCTGTTGATATCAATCCGCTTCTTATCCAGATTCTCCAATTTGGCGATTTTTACCTTATAATTAGGCTCGTTTTTGAATGTATTGTCGATAACCCGCTGCAAGGACACCACGTTTCGTACCAGAATCTTGCCCACCTTACGAAGGTGCGACTTGACCGAACGAAGATAAGCCAACTTGCGTGAAGCGTTGTCTTCCTTATTATAATAGTCAATCAATTGGTATATCAACTGGATGTTTTCATCTATCACGGAAGTGGATATTTCCTCGTTAGCCTCCAGAAGCAACTCGCAAAAAGACAGATAATGCTCGTCCAACTCTATGTATGGACCATTTCTGCGGATGACCTCACGCTCGATAAGGATATTCAATTTATTCTCGTCTATGATATCCAACGCATAATCGTAACGCAACGGCTGAGACTTTCTTTTTTCAAACAAAACCTCCAACAAATCCTTCCCCAAATTAAGGGTGTTGACGATATGAGGTATTGAATTAAATATGTACATATAGAACGATTAAAGGTACAAAATTACACAAATCGGGAGATTCACACAAATCTGCCCATCCCCCAATACGTGGCGATTCCTTCACATTTACCTTTTCCTTTTTGCGGACGGGAAACTCCGGGCATATATAATAGCTTGCTATTATGTATCTTTATAGTTTCCTGACTGACATTTTGGACTGATGACACAAAGTAACCATCTGTCCAAAATGTGTTTTCCCTGTAAAATATATGTCTAAGGTAATTTTCATACTTCTTCTAAATGGCGGTTGTTGACATTTGCTTGAGTCTTCTTACAATTTGCAGCGGAGATAGTTTTGGTTCACTGCATATCATCATGTGTATATGGTCTTTGTCTGTTTCCATGACCTCAATATCAAAATCGGAAAAGTTTGATATCTTCTGCATGATTTGCTTCATGTCATATTCCACTGATCCAATTAGTAACTTTTTTCTGTATTTGCATACCGGTATCATGTGGTACTTGATGAGAAACTTAGAGTGGTTCTTTGAAATGTATTCTTTCTGTATCATTGTTTTGTTTAAAATCGTTAGATTTGCAGTATGTTACGAGTCTACAAATATAGAATCTATCGCAGCTGGTATGGCGTAAATCTCATTAAGACAGGACGCTTTGCCCCAAATGTGGTACGCACCACGACCGGGACTTCAATGCAGCTTGCAACATAAAGGAATTTGGCTTGAAAGCCCTACCCACGGAGCGTGGGAAAGTCAAGCCTGTGGACTGTCCTCTTGTAGATGACCGACCTCGTATCCTAAAAAGCAATGGCAGGAAGAAGCAGGAAAAGAGAGGAGGTATTGGTTTCTTCGAAGCCGCTAAATCGTTAGTTTTGCGGTAGTTCACACCTGAACCATCTTTATGAGCAATTGGTAACTACCTATGTGTTGTAGAATACTTCACTCTCCCCCTATAAGAAGAGTGAAGCCACTCCTACTCTACCAAAATGAATGATGACCAGAACAGCGGTTCATCCGGGTATGCTTGTTTCATCTGATCCCGAGCCGAATCAAATGCCTGATAAACGCTGTTTCCGGCAGCCACCCCCTCATAGAAATGCGTCATGAACTGTTCGGCGGCGCTATCATCGATTTTGCAAAGACTCACTATGAGATTTGTGGCCCCTGCCAGTTTAAAAGCCCGTTGCAACCCCCATACACCATCATAGTTCACATCTCCCAAACCGGTATCACAGGCAGACAGCACCACCACTTCCAAATCTTTGAATTTACAGTTGGCAATCTCGTCGTAGGTCAAGATGCCGTCATCCAGATTCACTCCGATTTCGGAGTTCTCCCAGCCTCTATTGGCACCGCTCATAAGGAGACCGGAAAACGAGTCATACAATCTTGACATCCGTCTCATATATTCGTGATTGGACTTCCTGTCCAAATCATCATAATAAAACCCATGTGTCGCAAAATGGAACAGATTAACCTCTTTCCCGTCATAATCCATGAACTGCCGTTCCGTTGCCTTATCTTTGGTATAAATAGCCACATCCGAATCAGGTTTCCCAGAAAGGCAATTTCCTACAATCTCCATCTCCCGTGCTGTACCGGGCAGGGCCCCCCAGTGGTTGCCTCTCAGATTAGTGGCCGAGTACAGATTATCCTGCAACTGCTGGGAATAATCAATATCACCGAACGCAACCACATGGTTTAGTTTAAGTCCTGAACTGCAATTAAGATCCGTCAGAACAGGTACGCGATGGAAGCGAACCTGATTAGTCCGTTGGTATTCCATCATCATGGAATGGTTTTCGATGGCCACCTTGTGCAGCAATCCTACCGGAGAAAAATACACATCAGTATAACCATCAGTGAAAGGTAACAATTTAGACCATACAAGCTGATAGAAATCTGCAGATTGATATACTTCTTCAGGTCTATGTTGAATAAAAGCACTCAACTCCTTCTCATTAAACAGTTCGACATAGATCGGTTCATTAGTCTTTTTTGAATACACGAATGCCCTATACCAAACGCCAGTTGAATCCTCATAAGAGACGAAATCAATCAGCAGCTGCTTATCCGATAAACCATTCTTTACCTCAGTCCAACTAACATCCATTTCCTTCCGGAACTGTTTGAACTCCACAAAATCGTTATTCAGCTTACGTTCCAATTCACCTATCTCATTTCTCAATGCAGCAATTCTGACGGAATCACCCGTATTCATCAACGCATTCAGCCAGTTCTTTTGTTCTTTCAATTTTACATACAGTTCCTGCGCCTCTGGATTACTTTCTACCATAGATCTAATTACAGAACCTGTTTTATACAAAAGCCCCTTGAAAAACAGAGATGACTCAGCGGCCAAAGCTTTGTCCCCTAGATTGCAATATCGAATCATGTGAGAGGACAGTTCCTCAATATAATATATCCAATTACTCCGTTCTGCATCATTCAATCCGATGAAATCATTCAATATCTCTTCTTTATACACATCGTATTTCTTAGCCGACCATATTCTATATTTATCAGAATTCGATCTTGCATACATGTCTACCATTTTGTATAGTAGCGATCGCTGATAATAATCCAACTTTCCACTATCCTTAAAATACTCCCAGCATTTTTGATAGAGATTGTCAGCCTTCTTGTATTCACCCTTCGCAGATGCCAAATCCGCTCCATTATATAAAAACAACATGCGGCTTTCTTTATCGTTACGATTCTTTGTAATTCGTCCTAATTCTTTATAGACAGTATCAGCCTTAGGGAATTGCCTAGCATAGATATAATCATAGAATAATTGATGCAGAGAATTCCAATACAAAGGATGATTCACATTACCATAGATATTCCTCCTAATCTCAACAACTTTCTCATTGAGGACTATACTTTCATCATAATTGCCGATAGTTCGCAACACTTCAGCTGCATTCTCCATCAACGTAAGGGAAAACATATCAAAATTACCGGTTTCTTCATATATGTTTAACGCTTTTACATAGGATTCCATGGCTTTCTGGTAATCCCGAACGCCAGAATAGTAATCGCCATGAAAACGATATAAATGCACCAACAGGTTATCATCCTTTGTTTGCAAAGTTTGATAGAGATTCCACGCCTTATCAATACAGCTCTTACGGACAAAATTATTAGGCGCATCAGAAGACATATCAAGTAAAAAGTAAATCTTTGTATTGACAGGTATTTGATCTGAATAGGATTCGGCCAACTGAAAAAAATTATAGGATTGTTCAAGCATACCAAACTGCCCATAAGTGGAAGATAACTGAGCATAAGCATAGAAGTAACTGTCTCTTGGCAATTCATTGTTTTTAATTGCCAATTCAATTTCAGCAACAAGAGGCATTGCTGCTTCAAAATCATAGTTATTCGTCAATGAAGACAGTTTGTTCTGTTTTAATAATAAAATATCCTCGAAAGAATAATCACTATACAGTTTAGCCTTCTCAATAGCTTTATCAGCATATTCAATAGCAGAATCAAAATCAGTCATACTAGAATATGCATGAGACAAGATATCGTACAATCGTGGGGATAATTCAGGGTAATTCTTTTCGCACTCGACCAATAATTTCTCTCCTTCTTCTATAGCTCTTTCAAATTGTCCATCAGATTCATAAGAACGAATAATAGAAAAAGAACGTTTCATTTCCTGAGAACTTTGATCCGATTGGGCAGACAACGTACTATTGTGTACATTGACACATAGAACTGTCAAAAGGAGCAAACAGCTGATAACCGACCTAAACATAACGCTATACTATTACTGATATTTAGAAAGAACGAAGGTAAACATTATCCATGAGACAAGGACTCTGAGTTGCAAATTTGACTACTTTTTTGACAGAGATTACTTCAAACTATACAAAATACTCCCTGTCGAATGCCAACCAAAGCCGAGCATTTCACAGGGAGGGACACTTTAGGCATAAGTGGAACCTATGCTTCATCTTTTCTAACCAAACACGCCAACGGACTTCCGTAAAAGCGATTTGCTCTATTAAGTACAGGGAAGAAACGGACTTTGTCACCTATCTTGAACTCCTGATTGACATCAAAATAATAATAATCCTTATTGTATTCATTATCAGGAAATGCGATAAACAGGTTATCCCCATTTTTGGACACCACTTCTCCATGAACCATAGCAACATTATCCAATAACATCTGGTTTTCGATTTTATACAGCTTGGATTCATACTTGAACACAATGTCCCCAGGCTTAAGTACAGTATACCTTTGCGGAAATCTGCTGAGTGTCGCCTTATTCCGGAACTGTACGATAACCCGTGTATCTACAACCTCTAGGACGACTGCCAACTTGTCTATTGCCGGAACTGTATCCAACAGCCTGCCCAGCAAACCCAATTTTGCTTTCAGCCTATAAGACAAGTTCGCAGAACAATCCAGCTGCCATGGTTCCACTTCATCCGCACGGAAGTAATAATAGTAGTCCCGAAAGAGTTCCTTATTAAAGCCTTTCTTGATACTGTATTCGACAACCTGATTATTCATCTGATATGAGTTGACCATCCTCACTGATATCTTTTGGCAACACTTCAAAAGATAGGTTGTACCATCCATGCAAACACTATACTTGTTTTTTGGCTTATAGCTGGTTTTTTGGGCACACAATATAATGATACGGTTTTCACGTTTGATGGGAATAATCTCATGATCTACCGTATAGTTTGGCTCAATCTTAATAACACCTTGCGGTGTTCCCTCTGTCAGTTCTGCATCAATTGCAAAATAATTCAACTGGATCTTACGCAGTCGGACATCCGGATACTGTTTCTTTAGTTGCTGGAATTCGTTGTCGGTTCCGTCAGACAAATTAGGTATATCCAACTGAAGATAAAACAAGCCGTCAGCCGCCTTGTACCAAATGATACTGGTTACAGAATGTATACTCCGCAACTGGATTGAGTCACGCAATACCGGCAACAGTTTAAAATAATAGTCACTGAGGTATTGACAGGGCACCATAAAACAGGCAGCAAGTATTTGGTCCTGATACTTTTGGAACTGGCTTTCCCGGAGTAACACCTCGTCCAGCCCCGGACATCTCAGGATAAAGTCAGCCAATACCTCTGAATCCAACAAACACATTTGGTTTTCCCTACACATCCTTCCGAACATCATCTGATAAAACCGGATAACAGCTTCGGGGCTGATTACCTTCAATGAACTGGACAAATGTGGAAACAATATATTGGCTTTCCCCTCAGTCTCCCTTTCTACAAAATCCATATCAGACGTACGAAGAAGTGCATCCATATCCCCTATCGCCAGATACATCTCCCGACATTCCTCCCGATTCATGTGGTTCGCCAGATAAACCATGAGGTATTTAAGCCGTAAGTTTATAGATTCGAAACAGCCATACTGTGTTCTTATATCCTGCATATACATATAGATTTCCATCTTATTGGGAAATGCATCAAGATATTGAAGAATGACCTTTGTCGGTGGTATCAAGCATTTTGCACCTAAGTATTCAAGGCTGTCCACATCATACAGCCAATACTGCAGCCACTTGTAACTCCTGAACAAAATCCCAGTAAGCTTAGAAGAACCCAATACCGCCAAACTACTACAGATTTGATCAAAACGGGCGACAGTACGATAATACGAGGGCAGTTTCAAAAAGTTCTTCATATTCAAGAACAAGTACTGTTCCATTAAAGCGGATAACGAAGGGCTATGCGGGAAGCATTCAGATAGGGTACTGAATAACCGATCCAGGCGGTCATTGAAACAATCCGTCTTACTCCCCATTTCAAACTGAGAACAAACTATCCCCAAAAAGCCAGACAGTTTATCTGTATCCGCTCTTAAAGAAAGACTCTCAGTAAGCATTTTCAAAGACTCTCCCCATTCAGGAAGCGAGAAATCCACACACAAATGGCCCGTCGCAACATAATCCCTATATATATACAAGGTAGAGAAATACTCTTGGAAAGTCTCATGGATAAAAGAGATGCACCAAAAATCAATGCCCTTAGAAGTTACGGAAAGCAACCCGCTGTCCATCAACATCCGGGTCACCTCCCCCACCCTATCAGGGTCCATCCAGTCCGACACTATAGAGTCAAGTCCGGTGATACTGTCAGACAAATAGCCATAACTACGCATGGAATATGCCAGCCGTGAGAGGGAATCGACTACAATCTGCCGGTCATCATTTGACACAACTCCACCCTTCTGAAGCTGATAGCTAATAAACTCGTCATAAAGGTGCAGTCTCGCTTTTGGGAGATAGCCGCAAGATAGCCAAAGACTGACAAACATATTCAGCAACAAAGGGTTTCTTGACTGTTCATGTAGTTTCTTATGGCCCTTAATGTATTGGAATAACCCACTGTCACCGATACGCTTCTGGATATATGAACAAATATTATCGTCGGTAAGCCCTTGCAAAAGGAAAGACGGTATATCAAGTTGACCTGAATAACCATACAAACGGGAAGTAATGACCACGCCACAATCCGGATAAACCTTCATGAACTGGGAAATCGTACGGATGGTTGAATCATATACCGAGGGAAGCACTTCATTCAGCCCATCCAGGAACAGAAATACCGCACCTCTGGAAAAGGCATCTCCGAAATCAGACCGACTAATGAAACTTTCTAACCAATTCTCCAAAGAGACCGATGGAGAAAGTTCCTTAAGTGGTATATAAACCGGAACATCCGTTCGCATGCCATTATCCATACAGCAACGAGCCATTGAATGAAGGACATATTGCAACAGGGTAGTTTTGCCACTACCGGGATTCCCCAAAATAACAGCCTGCCTTTCCTGTAGAATCACATCCATAGCCGGACGAATTACATTAATATCATTCTCCCCCACTCCATCATCGCCATACGAATTATCTTCGTCAAAGTCTTCGGGTTCATTCGCTCTGTTTGAAGAGTTATTCAAATCAACTTCGGAATGTTCGGTCCAAACTTCTGATTCACCATCATTAGTCAAGTCGTCATTGATAGCGACAAGATAAGCATCCGGTATTTCATCAGCACCTACATGCACAAATGAGTTCAAACAATCCGGATTATTTGCAGTCAATAACCCACATAAATAATCAGTAAGGTTTTGTTTATTCATAATAAGATAAATGTTATGCCGTAACCGGACAAGCTATCGGCAATTCTTACTATAAAGTTGTCCAATTACAAAGTTATTGATTTTAAAATAAAATGGCGAGAAAACCACAAATTCGCTTAAATTATTAAAATCATTTAAGAACCATGAAAACAATCGCTTTACAAAAGCAAAAAAAACGGACCGATTATCAAACCGATCCGTACCAATCAAACCAAAAACTAAATAGCCAGTATCACAAACTGAATATAGAAATTCACATGAAAAATTCTGTTACTCTTCGGTAAGAGTCTCTATATCATCGTCAAAACACGAACGTTTTTTGCATCCTAGCCAAGATGCCACCATCTTACTACATATGTAATCATTATACTTGCGCACACTATAATTAAAATAGTTCCGCTTGTCTTCAATGCGTTTCTCCAACCCTTTCAGTTGCTCCTGAAAAACGAAAAGACCATAGTCCTCTTTTAAAGCCGGAATTTTCGCTGCTTCGAACAGTAGATATCCTAAAGCGTAGCGTACCGAATCCTGAACATTCAGGTAAGCCTCCAACATTTCGGGCGTAGGATTATCCATTGATGCTTGCACCTTGGAAGCCCTGTCATGAACTGCCAAAGCAGTCTGCAAAACATCCTTTTCTTGTGGAATCTCGCTTCCCACCATATCGACCAAATTTAAGATCATATCGTTACGGTATTGGTACTGCCTGTCCATATTGATCCATGCGGTTCTGACCGAGTTGTCCTTTTCTTTCAGCATGCCATGATCCGAAAGCTTCGATATAAAGAATAAGAAACAGGTGAACTACCGCTAAACTAAAGATTTAGCGGCTTCAGAGATACCAATACCTCCTCTCTTTTCCTGCTTCTTCCTGCCATTGCTTTTTAGGACACGAGGTCGGTCATCCAC
>NZ_JAHPXO010000046.1:0-33448 GCF_019041495.1 Parabacteroides sp. MSK.9.14 | reverse complement strand
ATGCAGATTCTTTTCGCTTCTGTATCATATTAGGCGCGTAGTTGCGGATTTGAGGTTAATCAAACTAAAATAATATATTTTTTAATCGGAAAGGCTAAAAAAATATTCAGATTGTAAAATAACAAGACCATCAGGAAAGCTTTTTCCAGGCTTTTTTTCTACCGAGTCTATACCCCCATGCAAGTAGGATGATTTTATAATCTTCCGTTCCGATGGCCAGGAAAACCGGCTAAAACATCGTCCCGCCAAGTCCTGTTAGAACTACGTCCTTCTTTTTGGCGTGATATCGAACTTTTTTCTGTCAAATTTCAACTTTCAGGCAAAAAAATGCTTGCATTTGAAAAATAATGCGTAATATTGCCGACGTAAATATAAACACAAGGAAAATCGCAAATGACATTAACAGGTTTCACATATCATACCTGGGCACTGACAATGACCCCTTGGGGGGTTTAGCATATACAAATAGACAAATGCGGAGACCACGTCCCGCGTTGTTGCAATTCTCACATTGCACTTGCGTTTCTTTTTTTCAAATCAATCAATAATCAGTAAATAACTGACATTCTCAAACCGGCATGCAGTTTTGTTTTTAAACTGCCAATTGTCGATTACCGATTGTCAACTAAATAAATACATATCGATGAAAGTATTGAAATTCGGCGGAACATCCGTAGGTTCCGTGGATAGCATCCTGAGTGTAAAGAAGATAGTAGAGGCCATTGAAGAGCCTGTAATCGTCGTAGTATCCGCCTTAGGAGGGATCACGGACAAACTGCTGAAGACAGCCTCGATGGCGACGAACGGAGACGTAGCTTATGAAAGAGAGTTTTCCGAAATCGTAGCCCGCCATCTCGACGTCATACAAGGTGTTATCCCCGACAAAACAAAACGGATCGAAGTGCAGAAGCAAGTGATGGCTTTGCTCGACGAACTGGGTAATATTTACAAAGGTGTGTACCTCATCAACGACTTGTCGGCCAAAACTTCCGACACGATCGTCAGCTACGGCGAACGTATCTCCTCTCTGATCGTTTCGAACGTGATAAACGAGGCCAAACTGTTCGACTCGCGCAAATTCATCAAAACGGTCAAACAGTTCAACAAGCATATCGTCGATTTCGAATTGACAAACCGCCTGATCGAAGAAACATTCGACCCGCTGCCTAAAGTATCTCTGGTTCCCGGCTTTATATCTTCCAGCAAGGAAGGAGAAGTGACTAACCTCGGACGCGGAGGCTCCGACTATACGGCCTCTATCCTGGCAACAGCACTTAATGCCCGCAGGCTGGAGATCTGGACGGATGTGGATGGCTTCATGACGGCCGATCCGCGTGTGATCAGTTCGGCTTATGTCATCGACCGACTGACATTCACGGAAGCGATGGAATTATGCAACTTCGGAGCGAAAGTGATTTATCCTCCGACGATCTATCCGGTTTATCACAAAAACATACCGATCCGCATCCTGAATACCTTCAACCCGACTGCAAGGGGTACTTATATCTCCAAAGAACGGGTGCAGGATGACAGCAAGGCGATGATCAAAGGTATTTCCTCCATCAACGACACGTGCCTGATCACGGTGCAAGGTCTGGGCATGGTGGGTGTTATCGGCGTCAACTATCGTATTTTCAAGACATTGGCAAAGAATGGCATCAGCGTGTTTATGGTATCACAGGCCAGCTCGGAAAACAATACGACATTTGCCGTCCGGAATGCAGATGCAGACCTGGCAGTTAGAGTATTGGACGAAGAATTCGCACTCGAACGCGCCCAGGGTGATATGAGCGACACGGTAGCAGAAAAGGATCTGGCCACTGTCGCTATCGTAGGCGAAAACATGAAACGTACTCCGGGTATAGCCGGCAAGTTGTTCGGAACACTGGGCAGCGCAGGTATCAGCGTAATCGCTTGCGCACAGGGGGCTTCCGAAACAAACATTTCTTTCGTCATCAAGCTGAAATACCTGCGCAAGGCATTGAACTCGATCCACGACTCCTTTTTTCTTTCCCAATACAAAGTGTTAAACCTTTTCATAGCGGGTGTCGGTACGGTCGGAGGCAACCTGTTGGAACAGATCCGCATCCAGCAACCGAAACTGATGCAGCAGAACGGGCTGAAACTGAATGTGGTCGGCATAGCTAACAGCAAGCATGCCATTTTCTGCCGCGAAGGGTTGAACCTGGAAACCTGTATTGACGAACTGAAAAAGAACGGACAGGAAAGTTCGCCCGAACATCTGAAAGAAGAAATCCTGAAGATGAATATCTTTAACTCGGTGTTCGTGGACTGCACGGCCAACCAGGCGGTCTCCGATCTGTACGAAGAATTGCTGAACAATAACGTATCGGTCGTTGCGGCAAACAAGATCGCTGCATCCTCTTCATACGAAAACTATATCAAACTGAAAGAAACAGCCCGTCACCGCGGCATCAAGTTCCTGTTCGAAACGAACGTAGGGGCCGGACTGCCGATCATCAACACGATGAACGACCTGATCAACAGCGGCGACCATATCCTGAAACTGGAGGCTGTCCTTTCCGGAACGCTCAACTATATCTTCAATACGTTGAGTGCGGACATTCCTTTCAGCAAAGCGATCATGATGGCTAAAGAAGAAGGATATTCCGAACCGGACCCCCGCATCGACCTGAGCGGGAAAGACGTGATCCGCAAGCTGGTAATCCTGGCACGTGAAGCCGGATACAAGGTAGAACAGGAAGATGTGAAACGCAACCTTTTCATTCCCGAAAGCTATTTTGAAGGCTCGTTGAACGATTTTTGGCGTAACATACAGGGCCTAGATGCCCGGTTCGAAGAGAAGCGCCAGCAGTTGGAAGCGGAAGACAAGCGTTTCCGCTTCGTCGCCAAGATGGAAAACGGGGCATGCGAAGTCGGTTTGCAGGAAGTGGATGCCCACCACCCGTTCTACGAACTGGAGGGCAGCAACAACATCATCATGATCTCTACCGAACGATACCACGAGTATCCTATGATCATCAAAGGCTATGGAGCCGGAGCCGATGTCACGGCGGCTGGAGTCTTCGCCGATATTATTTCGATCGCTAACATCCGTTAAACAATTGATAATTGACAATTGACAATTATTAGAAGAGAATTATGAAAAGTATCATCATCTTGGGAGACGGTATGGCCGATGAGCCGATAGAGGCCTTGGGCGGCAAGACACCAATGCAGTATGCGGACACTCCCTATATGGACAAACTGGCCGAAATGGGCGTTACCGGACGAATGAAGACCGTTGCCGACGGTTTCCATCCGGGAAGCGAAGTGGCGAACATGGCAGTGCTGGGCTACGACCTCCCGACCGTCTACGAAGGACGGGGCGTGCTGGAAGCGGCCAGTATCGGATATGACCTGAAACCAGGTGAAATGGCCATGCGCTGCAACCTGATCTGCGTGGAGGGCGATATCCTGAAGAATCATTCATCCGGCCATATCACCACAGAGGAAGCGGACGAGCTGATCCGCTTTCTAAATGAGAAATTAGGGTCCGACCACATACATTTCTATACCGGTGTGTCTTACCGCCACCTGTTGATTGTGAAAGGAGGCGATAAGCGCCTGGACTGCACTCCGCCACACGATGTGCCTCTACATCCCTTCCGTCCCCTGATGATCAAACCGGAAGCACCCGAAGCACAGGAAACCGCCGATCTGCTGAACAACCTGATCCTGCAATCGCAGGAGATACTGAAAGACCACCCCGTCAACCTCCGGCGCATCGCTGCCGGGAAAGACCCGGCAAACAGCATATGGCCCTGGTCGCCGGGATATCGTCCGGCTATGCAAACCATGCAGAAAATGTATGGCTTCAAGCAGGGTTCCGTCATCTCGGCCGTCGATCTGATACGAGGCATAGGCGTTTATGCCGGCCTGGAAGTAATCGACGTGGAAGGTGCCACCGGACTCTACGACACGAACTACGAAGGAAAAGCGCATGCCGCCCTCGAAGCACTGAAAACAAACGATTTCGTTTATCTTCATGTCGAAGCCAGCGACGAAGCCGGACACGAAGGAGATGTAGATCTGAAAATCCGGACCATCGAAAACCTGGACAAACGAGCCATCGGTATCCTCTTCGAGGAATTGCAGAAATGGGATGAACCGGTAGCAATTGCCGTCCTGCCCGACCATCCGACTCCTTGTGCCATCCGTACACATACGAATACTCCCGTCCCTTTCCTTATCTATAAACCGGGACAGGAGCCCGACAGTGTGACGCGTTTCGACGAGTTCTCCGTACTGGAAGGGAAACATGGCATATTAGAGAAAGACGAATTTATAAAAGAATTATTATGAAATATTACAGCACGAACAAACAAGCTCCGCTTGCCTCACTGGAAGAAGCCGTCGTAAAAGGCCTTGCCGGTGACAAAGGTTTATATATGCCGGAACATATCCGGCCTTTGGACAAGGATACGATCTCCGGTCTCAAAAACAAATCATTCCATGAAATCGCCTGTACGGCAGCACAGGCTTTCTTCGGGGAAGATATAGAACCGGAAACGCTCGATGCAATCGTCCGGGACACGCTGTCGTTCGAGACGCCGGTCGTCCCTGTACGCGACAATATCTACAGCCTCGAACTATTCCACGGCCCGACTTTGGCTTTCAAGGACGTAGGGGGACGTTTCATGGCCCGCCTGTTAGGCTATTTCATTAAAAAAGAAGGATTGAAGCAGGTGAACGTGTTGGTGGCCACCTCCGGTGATACGGGAAGCGCTGTTGCAAACGGTTTTCTCGGCGTACCGGGTATTCATGTGTACGTGCTCTATCCGAAGGGAAAAGTAAGCCCGATCCAGGAATGCCAATTCACTACGCTTGGACAAAACATCACGGCACTGGAAGTAGACGGGACGTTCGACGACTGTCAGGCATTGGTCAAGTCCGCCTTTATGGATGAAGAGTTGAACCGCCACATGAAGCTGACATCAGCCAACTCCATCAATGTGGCACGTTTCCTTCCGCAATCTTTCTACTACTTCAACGCGTATGCGCAACTGGATAAAATAGGCAAAGCGGACCAACTGATTGTATCCGTCCCCAGTGGAAACTTCGGCAATATCACAGCTGGTTTGTTTGCACATCGGATGGGGTTGCCGATCAAACGTTTCGTGGCTGCCAACAACCGCAACGACGTGTTCCTGGAATACCTGCACACGGGGGTTTACACGCCGCGTCCCTCCGTTCCGACCATCGCCAATGCGATGGATGTCGGTGATCCGAGCAACTTCGCCCGCATCCTGGACTTGTACGGCAAGAACGGCAACCCGCACGCGGAAATCAGCCAGCTGATCAGCGGTTACCGTTTCACAGACGAAGAGATCGGGGCTACCATGAAGCAAGTTTACAACGAAACGGGCTACGTGTTAGACCCTCACGGTGCTTGCGGTTACCAGGCTTTAATCGATAACAAACTGGCTCCGAACGAAACCGGCCTGTTCCTCGAAACCGCCCATCCCGCCAAGTTCAAAGGGACGGTAGACAAAATACTGGATGCCGACATCGAAATCCCCGCCAAACTAAAAGCCTTCATGCAAGGAGAAAAGCAAAGCGTAGGGATGGAAAAGGACTTCGAGACTTTCAAAAGCTATCTGTTGGCACAATAAACATCTTGCACAAAAAAATAAACATCCCGCCATTCAAGGTGAAAACCAATTCGAAACCCTGAATGGCGAGATGTTCATGTCTTCGTACTACTTTTTGCAATCACCTATTTATCCAATTTCAAAATACTCCTTATAACGGTCATACAGATGCCCTGCCTGCAAATAGGCGGACTGAGGACTCATGAAATGGGAGAACTCGAAAGTGATCGCCTTGTCGTACTTTTGCCGGGCGGCCGCTTCGAGCTTCATGCGCAGCTTGTCGAACTTGATCGGGAGGAACTTGATCGGCATGTCCCGGTCAAACGATTCGGCATTCGTCCAGCACTCGATACCGTACTTATCCGCCATCTTCTTATTGACACTGAAAAAGGCATCCAATTCATCGTAATCGATATGACCGTCCTGGAAAGCGCAGGCATCCACGTTTCCCTTGATCCCGTCGAATATTTCAGACCATTCCTTTTCATGCTGTTCCACAGAGACCGCTTCGGCTTTTGTCAGGTCTCCTCCAGCAGCAGCGACAGCTTTCTTTCCGTCAATCCAAGGAGAGATGAGAGTCGGCAGACCGCCTGAGACCTCCTTGCACTGCTTGCCTAAACTGCTGAATGCCGCGATCGCCCCCTTGGTCGCACGGCTGATCTCCTGGCAGAGATACCATCCTTGGAAACTTTTATGATGCCCGTATTTCTTCCAGACCTCCTCGATCACATATTTGTTGGATTCGATTTCCCAGGTCAGGTCGCCCGTATCCCAGTATTTGCCGGAATCGTATAATCCGAAAAAGAACTTCATCCCGTATTTATCCGACAGACGCAGGTACATGTCAATCAGATCGACCGAAGGCATATAGCAGCCGAATGTTTTCATCAGATACTCCGAAGGATAGGTGATAAACTTGCGATAACCGCTCCGGATCACGATTACCGTATCGATCCCGATCGCTTTCATATAAGCAAAATCCCGATCCCATTCCTTTTCCCCCCAATTCTGATGCGGGATATCATGGGATATCTCATCCAAAAAAGTCCCGGATATTTTCAGCCCCTGCGCCTTCGGAATGATTAGTTTACTTTGGATATTCTCTTCCGTGCCGGCGCCCGAACAGCTTGCCGATGCCTTTTCTGCACACGAAACAAATGCTCCGGTTGCTAAAACAGCCCCGGTAGCAGAGACTTGCTTGATAAAATCCCTCCTGTTGTGATTCTTCATGGTAAATATACATTTTATCTAATCTCACAAATATATGTAAATATATTTAGCATTCGTTTTTCTAAACTTTCAGGAAAGAGAAACTATTTAGAACTCAGAAGCAAAAACTCCGGACGATATCACCAAACATGTTTCCGAGTTCTACAACCATGTTCCCTTGATTTTTTTCCTACGGGCAAAACATATCATTCAATGGCCCACTCCTTCATCTCATACATATCCAAGTATTCCTCCCATTCGGGGTCCACCTCCGTATAGATAGAGATCGGCAACATTTCAAACGGCGCCAGGGCTTCGTTCAACCGTTCACCAAAAACGCGGACGGTGCGGGTATAATAGACCCATATCCTCTCTCCGCCACCGGTATAAACACCGGTCAGGATCGACAGCTTATCTTTTTCCATCGCCTTACGCAAAACTTCCTGTACCTCCTCCATCTTTTCGGCAAGCGCTTCGGAAGGCATTCCTTTATCGTCACCTTCATATTTCCAGGTGATTTCCACCCGTTCCTTGAACTTGCCCGACTGAATAAATTCAGTTAATTCATCACGACCGGAAACGGTGACCAGTTGTCCGGATTCATTCTCTGAAAGAGCGGTAAACCACTCGTTGCTTAATCTCATATCAATATCAATTATTCTACAAAAATACAGATTATTTTCCTTCTAATACATTATTTTTGCGGCAAGAATACAAGATAAAAGGGATATGATCAGACAAGTGGAGTTCCAGGACGCAAAGGCGATCACAGACATTTACAACGAATATGTGTTGCACAGCGTGGCTACTTTCGATACGGAGCCGGTGCAGGAAGAAGAAATGCGTGCCCGAATTACAGAAATATCTTCCCACTTTCCTTATTTCGTCTACGAAGAAGACAAAGAAATCACCGGCTATTGTTATGCCCATACGTGGAAAGAGCGTTCAGCTTACCGCTATACGCTGGAAACAACTGTCTACCTGTCTCCCGGACATACAGGAAAGGGCATCGGGATGCTCCTGATGCAAAGATTGATTGAAGCATGTCGCGAAAATGGCTACCGAGCCTTGATCGCCTGCATCACGGAGGGGAACGAAGCCAGTAATATCTTGCATGAAAGGCTTGGGTTCAAACAGGTTTCCCACTTCAAAAAGGTCGGCTTGAAGTTCGACCGTTGGCTGGATGTCGCAGACTACGAACTTCTGCTGCTCCCGGCCTGCGACTGAAAAAAGCTCTAAATGGGATCATTTTTCCTCTTCTTCCACAACTGATAACTGTTAAAAAGATTTTGCCACAGGACGTATGATCCGGGGCCGACCGATGAAAGCGGGTCCAGATAGGTATAAGCCATCCAGATGGCAAGTACAGTGTTTTTCTGCCCAAGGGCCTGCCCAGCACTGATGCGGTCGGAATAGCGGGTTCCGATCCGTTTACCCAAATAGAACTGGACAGCGCAGGTCACTAAGCCCGCCAAGGCTATCAGCACCTCCACTCCTACCGGAGCATTGCTTTCGACAAGAGACTTCACGGTCTGGGCCGTCACGATGGCAAGCGCGACACCCCAGAGATAGAAAGCAAGGTCGCGGAAACCCAACAGGAAATGATGCAGTCCCGGAAGGAAATAGCGGAACAACATCGCCAGGAAAAACGGGCAGAGCAACAAAGGGAACACCTTGCTCAATATCTTCAGAAAAGCGGTCACAAAGGTTATATCGGCATGAGGTTCTACCAACGGAAACATCAACGGGACAACTATCGCCGCCAGAACGTTCGACAGCAACGTGTAAGTCGTCAGGCTGGATGCACTCCCCCCTAACTTGCCGGTGATGACAGCTGCTGCCGTAGCCGTCGGGCAGATCAGGCAGACCATCGCACCCTCGAAAACCTCCTTGTAAGCACCATCCATGTGTACGAATATCAACAAGGCAGCTACAAGCGAAGCCGAAACAAGCTGGAACAACAACAGCCATCCATGCCAGAGAGAAGGCATTAACTCGTGCGGTTGCACTTTGCAGAAAGTCAGCAATAGTTGAGCAAAGATCAAAGCGGGAGTCAGATAGGCCACAAAAGAACTCATGAACGGTTTCGTCGGCTCCAGAAAAGCGAAGTTGGCAAAGATAAAATACCCTAACGCACCGGCAAGCATCGCAACGGGCAATGTCCAGTTTTTCAGAAAATTCAACATAGCACCTTCTTTTATTTTCGGGCGCAAAGGTACGACAAATAATCAGATATATCAAAGCCTGTTCCGCCGTGTGACGAAACAGGCTTCGTTGCCTGACGGAGCCGCTTAAAGAGGCTTGCGATTGAAGCTTCGCGACCCGTCGATTGTATCAATCGTCAAGCTTACTTGCGGAACGGCGCTTTTACGACCTGGGCTTTCAAGTTACGCCCCCGGACCTTGATACAGATTTCCGTCCCGGCTTTTGCAAATTCAGGTTTCACATACCCCATACCGATACCTTTCTTCAAGACAGGCGACATGGTTCCGGATGTCACCACACCGATGATGTTGCCTTCGGCATCGGCAATCTCATAGCCGTGGCGGGGAATACCTTTGTCTACCAACTCGAAGGCACACAGCTTGCGGCTAACGCCTTCTTTCTTCTGGCGTTCCAGTTCGGCGCGATTGGTGAAGTTCTTGCCTTCGGCGAACTTGGTGATCCAACCCAGACCGGCTTCGATCGGCGAAGTCGTGTCGTCGAGATCGTTGCCGTACAGACAGAAGCCCATTTCCAGACGTAGCGTGTCGCGTGCACCCAGGCCGATCGGTTTGATTCCTTCAGGCTTACCGGCTTCGAAGATAGCATTCCAGATCGTCATGGCATCATCCGGGTAAAAATAAAGTTCGAAACCACCGGCTCCGGTATATCCCGTATTGGAGATGATGACGTTCTTGCAACCTGCAAATTCACCCGTCACAAACGAATAGTAAGGAATGGAAGACAGGTCGACCGGAGTCAGGCGTTGCAAAACTTCGACGGCTTTCGGGCCCTGGACAGCCAACTGTGCAGTACGGTCGGAAGAGTTTTCCAGTTCCGCCCCTACCGTATTATGGCTCACGCACCAATCCCAATCTTTGGCGATGTTGCCCGCATTGACAACCAAAAGGTATTTTTCCGGTTCATAATGATAGACCAGCAGGTCGTCCACGATACCGCCCTTGTCATTCGGAAAGCAAGTATATTGAGCTTTGCCGATCGGCAACACGGAAGCGTCGTTCGAGGTAACGCTCTGGATAAAAGCCAGCGCATTCGGACCTTTTACCCAAAACTCGCCCATGTGGGAGACATCGAACACACCCACACCATTCACAACGGTCATGTGTTCGTCGATAATACCGGTGTATTCGATCGGCATGTTGAAACCTGCAAATTCATGCATTTTGGCACCGAGTGCAATGTGCACATCGGTAAACGGAGTTGTTTTCATGATTTATGATTTGTGATTTATGATGTATAATTACCTTTGACCAATAGTTCTGCTATTTTAACGATCGTCTCCATGCTCTTTTCAAGCGACTTGACCGGGAGGAATTCATACCGTCCGTGGAAGTTCAACCCGCCTGCGAAGATATTCGGGCAAGGCAGTCCCATGAAAGAAAGGCGAGCACCGTCCGTACCTCCACGGATCGGCTTCACCAAAGGTGTGACACCGGCTTCCTTCATGGCGTCGAACGCCAAGTCCACGATGAACTTCTTCGGTTCGACCACTTCACGCATATTGTAATACTGGTCGCGCAGTTCGAGCGTCGTACTGCCCGGATGCATCTCGTTCATTCGCTTCACCAACTCGTGCAGCAACTCTTTCTTCCGTTCGAAAGCAGTGCGCACATGGTCGCGTATGATATAGAAAAGAGAAGCCTCCTCGACCGTTCCGCTTATGCCGGTCAGATGGAAAAAGCCTTCATAACCGGTCGTATGTTCGGGACGTTGCGCGACAGGCAGCCAAGAGGCGAACTCTACCGCCAGCAACGATGCGTTCAGCATCTTGTCCTTGGCATATCCCGGATGTACGTTCAGCCCTTTGAAAACGACTTTGGCTCCGGCAGCATTGAAGTTCTCGTATTCCAACTCGCCGATCTGTCCGCCGTCGATCGTATAGGCCCATTCGCAACCGAACTTTTCGACATCGAAGTAGTCGGCTCCGGCTCCGATCTCTTCGTCGGGCGTAAACCCTACGCGAATCTTGCCGTGTTCGACCTCCGGATGATCCTTCAGGTATTTCATGGCGGCGATGATAGCAGCCACTCCTCCCTTATCATCCGCCCCTAACAGGGTTTTGCCGTTGGTCACGATAATATCCTGTCCTTTATAATCGTCCAGTTCGGGAAACATAAGCGGCGAAAGCACCACGTTTTCTTCGGCGCACAACACGATATCCCCCCCTTCGTAACTTACGATACGCGGCTCGACATCCTTGCCCGACATATCGGGGCTGGTATCCAGATGGGCGATAAAGCCGATTGTCGGAACTTCCTTCGCCGTATTGGCAGGCAGGGTAGCCATCAGGTAGCTCTTGTCATCGAGGGTGATGTCTTCCAATCCTATCTCTTCCAACTCTTTCACCAACGCTTCGGCAAACACGCGCTGTCCCGGCGTACTGGGAGTCACACCCGTGGTTTCGCTCGACTCGGTGTCGAACGTCACGTACTTCAAAAATCTATCTGTTACAGTCATAAGCTTATCATTAATATTACAAGCCATAAAAGTAATTAAAGTGTCACTAACAACAAAAAAATCATGCGCATTTCTGCACATGATTTTCCTTATTTCATCCGATCATATCTCTTTAGAAACAACTGCTTCCGTCGAAACAATGCGTACAAACTTTGCATTTCGGTAAGCCGATTGCCTCGATGAGTGTTTCCAGCGTATTGAACTTCAACGAGCTCAAACCGAAACGGTCGGCAATGATCTGCACCATCTTTTGATATTCAGGAGAGTCGGTCGTCGCATATTTTTCCAGATTTTTGTTCTCGTCTCCTTCCAGTTCCTTGATGATACGACGGGTGATCAGTTCGAGCGGACTTTTCGACGAAGTAAAGCCGAGGAACGGGCAACCATAGATAAGAGGCGGGCAGGCAATGCGCATATGTACCTCTTTTGCCCCGTAGTCATACAAGATTTTCACGTTGTCGCGAAGCTGCGTCCCGCGCACGATCGAGTCATCGCAAAACAAGATCCGCTTTCCTTCCAGCATGGCCCGGTTCGGGATCAGTTTCATTTTCGCGACAAGCGAACGCAATTCCTGATTAGCCGGAGTGAAACTACGCGGCCAAGTCGGTGTGTATTTGGCTATCGCCCGATGGTAAGGAGCCCCTTTGCCTTCGGCATATCCCAAAGCCATCCCTACGCCTGAATCAGGGATACCGCAAACACAATCCACTTCGCTCTCGTCCTTCTTCCCCATCTTGTAACCGCTTTGGAAACGGACCTCCTCGACATTCCTGCCCTCGTAGCAAGAAACCGGGAAACCGTAATACACCCAAAGGAAAGAGCAAACCTGCATCTGCTCGTTCGGACGGCGCATCTGCTCGATGCCGTCGGCACGCAAGCGGAGGATTTCTCCCGGCCCGACAAATCGGTCTATTTCATAATCCAAGTTAGGTAAACTGCTCGATTCGCTGGTAGCGGCATAGGCTCCGTCTTTCTTACCTATAATAATAGGCGTACGCCCCCACTTGTCGCGGGCCACGATGATACCGTCTTCCGTCAGCAGCAACATGGAACAGGACCCTTTGACCCGGTCGTAAACATTTTCAATGCCTTCGACAAAATCCTTTCCCTGCGTAATCAGCAACGCTACCAGTTCGGTCTGGTTCGTCTTGCCCGAACTCAGTTCGGAGAAGTGCATATTCGCTTTCAGCAAATCCTGTTCCAATTCCTCGATGTTATTGATCTTGGCAACCGTCACGATGGCGAACTTACCGAGGTGGGAGTTGATGACGATCGGCTGCGCATCCGTATCGCTGATGATACCGATTCCAGCATTTCCCACAAACTTGTCGAGAGCAGGCTCGAACTTCGTACGAAAATAAGAACTTTCCAGATTGTGAATCGAACGTGTGAAACCGGCTTCCTTATCGTATGTAGCCATACCGCCGCGCCGAGTTCCCAGATGAGAATTATAGTCGGTGCCATAGAATAAATCAGTTGAACAGGCCGACTTAGAAATAGTTCCGAAAAAACCACCCATTGTAAATAGTGTTTTTGATTTTTGAATTTGGTTGCAAAGGTACAAGATTATTTAGAAATCCGAAATATCCCACCTTATAAACAAACTCTATCTTCCTCCTATCATCGCATACATTTTTTAACACATCTAAAAACAAAAGGTTTCCAACCACTTACAAACAAATAACACTCGTACACGTAGAAAACGCTTGCATTGTAAAAAATAATATCTACTTTTGCACCCGGGTAAGTCCTACACGGCATGCTCCCTCGGAATCCCCCAGGGTTTGACCGCAGCAAGGGTACTTGGTTGTAGCGGCGCGATGTAGTAAGCTTACCCACCTGCCTCTTTAGCTCAGTTGGCCAGAGCACGTGATTTGTAATCTCGGGGTCGTTGGTTCGAATCCGACAAGAGGCTCGAAACAAATGGACAATTGACAATTGACAATTAAGAAAGATATTTAATTGCGATTGTCAATTGTCTTTTTTATTGTCAATTGTTAATTATCTGTTAATCGTTCGTTAATTGTCAATTGACAATTGACAATTGACAATTCTAAGCATTGTATATTCTCACAAAAGGATTAATTTTGCTGATGAGAACATTAAAAAAACAGCATTATCATGGAAGAGAATAAAGGTTTACTGTTGAAGTGCGCGATGTCTTATGGCCTGGCTATGGGCATCTATTGGGTGATAAAATATCTGTTCCTCATTTTCGGGTATTCCATACCCTCGCTTATCTTCATTTATGAAGGCTTAAGTCTTGCCGTTCCTCTCATCGCCTATTACTTGACCAAGCGTTACCGGCAGGACATAGGAGGAAGCATCAGTTTCTTCCATGCATGGCGGTTCGGCATCATGCTGTATTTCTTCGCGGCCCTGATCGTTTCGATCGAGCATTTCATATTCTTCCAGTTTATCGCTCCGCCCGACTTCCTGAACAACACGATGACACAAGCCATAGTGGCGCTGAAGAACGCTGACTTCAACAGTGAAGTGATCGAGGCCATCAGCCGGACCAACTTCACTCCCATCCACATGGCTATCCAGGGTATTTTCAATAATATATTTTACGGAATCATATTATCCATACCGGTAGCAGCACTGGTTTGCCGCAAACAAACAGCAAGCCCTGTGTCCGAAGAAAAATAAGAAGAAAATAAAAACAAATAATGGACATATCAGTAGTTATACCACTGTACAATGAAGCCGAGTCTCTTCCTGAATTGTTTGCCTGGATAGAGCGGGTGATGAAAGAACATAATTTCAGTTACGAAGTAATTTTTATCAATGACGGAAGTACGGACAACTCCTGGGAAGTGATCGAAGCACTTAAAAGCAAGAATCCGGAAGTGGTACACGCTGTCAAGTTCCGCCGTAATTACGGCAAATCCCCCGGTCTGAACTGCGGTTTCCAACGGGCAAAGGGAGATGTGGTCATCACGATGGATGCCGACCTGCAAGACAGCCCCGACGAGATTCCCGAACTATACAGGATGATCACCGAAGAAGGCTATGACCTGGTGTCCGGTTGGAAGAAAAAACGTTACGACCCGCTGTCAAAAACCATTCCGACCAAGCTGTTCAACGCTACGGCACGCAAATTTTCCGGTATTACGAACCTGCACGATTTCAATTGCGGGCTGAAGGCTTACAAGAACATAGTAATCAAGAACATAGAAATCTATAACGATATGCACCGCTACATTCCCTACCTTGCCAAGATCGCGGGATTCAGCAAGATCGGCGAAAAAGTGGTGAAACACCAAGCCCGCAAGTACGGAACAACTAAATTCGGACTGAACCGCTTCGTAAACGGTTATCTGGACCTGATCACGCTCTGGTTCACCTCCAAATTCGGAAAGAAGCCGATGCATTTCTTTGGATTATGGGGAAGCGTGATGTTTTTCATCGGTTTCATCGCACTGGTCATTGTGTTGAGTGCGAAACTGATTTCCATCTGCACCGGAGATTTGCGGCCACTGGTCACCAACTCGCCCTACTTCTATGTTTCGCTCACGGCCATGATCCTCGGAACACAGATGTTCCTCGCGGGATTCATCGGAGAGTTGATTTCAAGAGATTCGCCTAATCGAAACAAATATAAAATCGAAACAGAATTATGAACCTGTTAGAACTGGCACAGAAACGTTGTTCGATACGCAAGTACGCATCATCCCCAGTGGAAGACGAGAAACTGGCATATATCTTGGAAGCCGGACGTATGGCTCCATCGGCAGTCAACTTCCAGCCCTGGTATTTCGTCATAATCCGGCAAGAGGCAGGGCGGACAAAAATACAGGAATGCTATGCACGCGAATGGTTCCGATCCGCACCGCTCTACATTCTCGTCTGCGGCGACCACAGTCAGTCGTGGAAACGTTCTTCGGATCGGAAAGATCATATGGACATCGATGTGGCAATCGCCACGGAACATATCAGCTTAGCAGCCGCTGAACAAGTTCTGGGCAGCTGCTGGGTTTGTAACTTTGACACGGATCTATGCCGGAAGCATTTCAATTTACCAGACACGATAGAGCCGGCGGTTATACTCACGATAGGTTATCCGGAAAGTCCGGATCTTTTTGAACAGACTCCCAAAAAACGAAAAACGTTGGAGGAGATCATCAAGGAAGAAACATTTTAATGTAATATGTCATTTTTAGAAATAGTGTTACTGGCTGTGGGATTGTCAATGGACAGTCTCGCAGTTTCTGTCACCGGCGGGGCTCTCATACAAAACTACAGACATCACCACATGCTGAAGATCGGCTGCGTGATGGGGATTTTTCAAGCAGGGATGACCATAGCGGGCTATCTGGCGGGGATGAGCTTCAAGAAATACATCACGGCATTCGATCACTGGATCGCTTTCCTGCTGTTGCTTTACCTCGGAGGCAAAATGATATACGAGAGTACCCAGGAAAAGGAAGAGGATTGCAGAACGAACCCGCTATGCTACAAGACACTGTGCGGATTAGGCATTGCAACAAGCATCGATGCGCTGGCTGTCGGCATATCGTTGGCCTGCATCGAATCAGCCATTGCACTGGAAGCCTTGACGATAGGGATCGTCACCTTCCTATTCTCCGCTTTTGGTGTCTACTTCGGCAACCACTTCAGCCGCAAGATAGACCTCAAACTGGACCTGATCGGCGGATTGATCCTGATCGGCATCGGCACCAAAATCCTGATCGAGCATCTTTATTTCAATGGATAAGTCACCATTTCACCTTCACATCATCTCAAACAACTATAAGCCAGTTGTTTCCTGTGAACCCAGTGAATGCACCCCAAGGTTCTTCCCCGCTATATAAATCGAAGCCCGCGCCGCCACCATCTTGTCTGTCTATCAAAACTCCTTGAAGCGACAATTCGCCAGGATACGGGCAAAACGACACAAGTCGAAAACCTGGCTCGGCGCGTTTCGGCAACCCACCCCAAATAAAAAGAATTCCGACGGCGGATATTGGTAAGACAGTACAATGGATAGGAGCAACTGCACAGGAATTAGGTGATTCCAGTCTTAATCAGCCGAAAACAGGGAAGACAGAACACTGTCCCTTTCTATTTTCCATCATATTCTTTTTCCTCTATATCTGTAAAAAGATTCAATTTTTTCCCTATCTTTAGCAAATAGTATTAACACATTGATTCATAAATTACCAAAAGTCACCTAACATAATCATTATATGGAAAAGAAAACATTGTATTTAATATATGTTATAATTGTCTTACCTTTTGCTGTTGCATGCAGAGACACAGAAGACAATCTTACAGTATCTACCTTACGCAGTGACATACATGATTACTTATATACAATCAACAATAGTGAAGCAACCCAACGCCTAGATTCGATCATGTACAACAAAACAGATACCGACAAGATATATGAACGTTTCAAGATTGTTCATACATCAGATCCACATATATCCGCAATATCTACTAATAACAATTATACAAACCCCATAAATCTAAAACAATCCGTAACCTTCGCCAATCAATCCAAACTCAAAATCAATGCTTTGATAGCAACAGGAGACTTTATTTCCAATTCCAGTCGAAAAGATGCTATTCTTTTCATGGAATCATTTACAAAACATTTCTACGAAGGGAATCATATCCCGTCTTTTATATGCACAGGCAATCACGACTGCAATATGATAGAAAAAGTCTCAAAAAATTACATCAGTAAAGAAAAAATTCACTCCATTCTATTTCCTAAGCAAACTCAAACAAATCAAAATTATTTCTATGCAGATATACCCAATCCTCAAGGAGGTACTATTCGAATCATCTCATTAGACATGTTAGATCAACCAGGCACTGAATATAATACACGCATTTATGCCTACTATTCACAAGAACAAATCAATTGGTTAGGTAATATTGCACTAAAAAAGGGAATAACTGACCAACATAGTATAATCATCTTGAACCACTACCCATTCCAAGCCTATTCATCAAAAGCTAATACTTATCTATGCGATGGTGATTTTGTCCACCCTTGGTTCATGATCCCTGAGATAATAGAGGCTTACCGATCTCGCTCCAGCATATCAAAAACATATCTCAATAAATTAAGGGATAATAAAAATATTTCTGTCAATTTCAACTTCCATGACAGTAAGGGAGAATTCATCTGTTATTTAGGAGGACATGACCATTTTACAACAAACTTTGATATACATGATCTTGAAAATGAAAATAAAAGCATTCCCCCTCAAAAAATGCTTCTCTGTACCAATCAAGCCCCCAGCGAAGTAGGAATTATCTATAATCGCGTCATACGCGAAGTCGATAGTCTCAGCAGCAACAGCTTTTGTATATATGCCATTGACACCAAAGAAAAAAAAATCTACATTACATTCTTCGGAGCCTACAAACCGACAGACAAGGCTGAATATCCCAAAATCCAAATTATTCCATATTCACAGAGCGAGGTTTCCCCCAATTCCTCATTGAGCGAGAACGTGAAAATCAATCAATTGGAAAAGATGTAAAGACCTCCCCTAATATCTACAAATACAAATTCACCCGCATTTATTTCCTAAATATAAACAAAGAGATTATCTTTGGATACAATAAAGTCAAATGCATACCGTTACACAAAAAACAATTAACACTATATGATTCAAGATTTCATCAATAAACAGTTTTTCTCACTATTTGTCTTTACACTCATATTCGGTTTACTTCTATATGGAACTATCGGATTTGACTTTATCGATGAAATATGCGCAACTTTATTATTTATATTATTCGGATATTCACTTTTCAAATCACAGGAGTGGTTAATAAATAAAGCTTTTTTAACAACCATTGGTGTATTCCTGTTTTATTTATGTTATTCTCTGTGCATCAATAGCAACACAAAAGCTGCTATTATCACAGATTTTATTATTCAATTTAAGCCATATTTAGCCTTATTTTGTGTATATTCTCTTAGGCCTCATTTTTCAACAAATCAAAAGAAAATACTAAGAATAATTTGTGTATTTTTTTGGTTGATTCTACTAATACTGGCTTGTATAGAAATATTCAAACCTCATACTCTATCAAATGTAATGGCTCACGCGACTTATTTTGCGGCAGGAGTCATAGCGACATCTCTTTGCTTTCTCTATACAGGAGATTTTTCAATGAAAGATAGGATTCTTTTTATTATAATGCTTTCCATAGGTCTTATATCCGGACGCTCCAAATTCTATGGATTCTTCACATTATCTGTAATGGTTATTATCTATTTTTCCAACATAAACCATTTCAAATTAAATATAAAAACTATTATTCTTCTCATTATTACTTTAATACTTATATTAGTCGTCTCATGGAAGAAAGTTTCTTTCTACTTTATAGAAGGAATTACAGGAGAAGCAGAAACAGATACAATTGCACGTTTTGTACTCTATACAACCTCTATCCAAATATTAATCGACTACTTCCCTTTCGGATGCGGATTCGGAAGTTTTGCTACCTATGCCTCAGGATTGTACTACTCCCACATATATAATCAATACGGAATTGAGAATGTCTGGGGGATTAGCAAAAGTTTTTATAGTTTCATCGCTGATACTTATTATCCTTCATTGGCACAATTCGGATTTGTAGGAATCATGCTTTATATTACATTCTGGATATATGTATTCAAAAAAGCTCTTATATTCTTCCAACACACAAAACAAGCTAAATTAATGATCATCGTATTATTACTGATTTGTTTTTTCGGAATAGAAGGGACATCAGATTCAACTATAACAACTCATAGAGGATTATTCATGATGATGATGATTGGTTTAATGCTTAGTGAAATGAAAAATAAAATTGCAAATTCAAAATCATGAAAATACTACAGCTCAATAAATATTTTTATCAAAAAGGAGGGGCTGAGACTGTTTTTTTCAACACAATCTCAACCTTGGAAAACAGAGGACATCAAGTAATACCTTTTGCCCTAAAAAACAAAAAAAACAAATTTTCAGAATATGAATCTTATTTTGTGGATTATCCTGAATTATCAGAATCCAACATTTGGACTAAAATAACAAACATACCTTCATTCATTTACAATCGACAGGCAGCCAAACAATTAGAACGACTAATTTTGGATAAGAAACCGGATATCGCTCATATTCATTTACTATTCAATAGCCTATCTGTTTCTATATTACCTGTTTTACAGAAATATAGAATACCAACTGTTATGACTGTTCACGATTATCGGCTTATTTGTCCTGCTTATACATTAACAAACGGAAAAGGGAAAATTTGTGAATTATGCAAAGATCGACATTTTATCCACTGCACACTAAACAGGTGCTCCAACGGAAATTTAACAAATAGTATGTTACTTTCATTGGAGAACAGCTTCAGATCTTGCTTTTACGAGCCACTTAATTATATTGACAAATTCATTTTCGTCAGCAAGTTCGCCCAAAAAAAACATATCGAATTCAATCCTGGATATGCATCAAAAGCAGTCCAACTATATAACTTTACCCCAGATATACCTACAAGAATCAATAAAAAAATAAATCATAGATACTTACTTTATTTCGGTAGATTATCTAATGAAAAGGGGATCAATAGTTTATTAGAAGCAATACGAGATATACCCGAAATTGATTTAAAAATTATCGGCAGAGGCCCACTTTCAAAAGAAATAGGAAACAACTATCCCAAAAACGTTTCTTTTTTAGGTTTTAAGGAAGGTCAAGAATTAAAGGAATACGTTAAAAATGCACTTTTTACAATCGTTCCTTCTGAATGGTATGAGAACAATCCATTGAGCATTATTGAATCGCTCTCCTTGGGAACTCCTGTAATAGGCAGTAATATCGGAGGTATTCCTGAACTTATACAAGACGAAAAAACAGGATTCACATTTACAATGGGAAGCCCAGCCGATTTAACAAAAACTATTCGAAAAGCGATAGCAATACCTGAAGAAAAGCTTTATGAAATGTCTATAGCTTGCAATAAATTTGCACAACAACATTTCTCAGCAGACAAACACTTCAACTATCTTATCTCTATTTATCAATCAATATTAAAAGCTTCAAAATGAAAATCATAGTAACAGGATTAAGAGGTTTTCCCAATATACAAGGCGGCGTAGAGACTCATTGTGAAAAATTATACCCACGCCTCAGCAAGCTTGGAGTAAATGTAACAGTTGTAAGAAGATCCTGCTTTGTAAAGGAAAATCCTCCATTAACAAGTTATCAAGGTGTTTTTTTCAAAGATCTCCCAGCTCCCAAAATAAAAGGATTTGAAAGTGCTATCCACACTATATGTGGGGTTTGGTATGCCTATAAACAAAAAGCAGATATAATCCATATACATGCCATTGGACCATCAATTGCCATTCCATTTGCAAAACTACTCGGATTGAAAGTGGTTGTCACCCATCACGGTCCAGATTATGATCGTAAAAATTGGAATTTTTTTGCAAAATTCATTTTAAAAACCGGTGAATTCTTCGCCGCTAAATGGGCAGACGAAATAATTGTCATCTCCACAGTTATTGACAATATACTAAAAACGAAATATAATAGAAACAACGCAATATTAATCTATAACGGTGTTGACATTCATCAGCCAACTCAAACCGATCAATATATCAAATCATTAGGACTTAGTCACAGAAAATATATTTTAGCTGTTGGCCGATTTGTAAAAGAAAAAGAATTTGACAAATTAATTATGGCCTTCTCCGATCTAAACTTACAGGATTATCACTTAGTTATCGCAGGAGATTCTGACCATAAAACATCTTATTCAACTTATCTAAAAGAATTAGCTCGAAAAAAGCAAGTTATATTGACTGGAATGGTAAAAGGTGAATCATTGAAAGAGCTTTATTCACATGCAGGATTATTCGTTTTACCCTCTTCCCATGAAGGTTTACCTATCACATTGTTAGAAGCTATGAGCTACAATATCGATACTTTAGTTAGCGATATTCCTGCTAATTTGGCAGTGGGATTATCAAAAGAGCACTATTTCAAAGTAAATCACATGAACAGTTTAAAGCAACAGCTAACATATAAGATATATCAAAACAATTATCCTGTATATTATGACTTAAAAGCATATAATTGGGATCACATAGCCCAGCAAACTTTTAATGTATATAATAATTTACTAAACGTGTAATTCTTCAGGAATGATCCCCCCTAATACTGCTGCATAATAAGAAAAGACAGTATTATACATTTCAGGTGCTAATATCCTAATTACACGACATGCTTTTGAAATCGCATAAAAATCTACAAATGTTTTCATTGCGACTTCATGAGTGTTTTCAGTAAAGGATATATGCCCGACTTTTCCATCTAATACTATTACAGGTAAGACTTTCACACGTTCAAGAAAGACTTTACTATCCGAAAAGACCACAATCTGCTTATTTTTATTTTGGTCTATAATCAGCCTAATGCCTTTTAGGCAACGTTGTATTAAATTCTCTCGCTTATCTTCTGTTAGGCTATTAAACTGATCTTTCTCGAAATTTTCTAAAGCATTTACAAATCGTAAATGAACAGCGACATAACCAGAACTATCTAAACTGCAACAATTCAAACATTCATTCAATGCTTGAGAAGGCTTGAATAATTCCAAAAATAAATTTCTCCATACAGATTCAGCATCTAAGACATGATTTGAAGATATAATATCATATCCTATATAACAATAAACATGATACTGCTTAATAGTTTTACTCAGTCTAGGTATTTTTCCACTACCATTATACGGTATAAGCCGAACATTCTGCAAGCTATAACTTAATTCGGACTGATTAGCTATCCAATTATACTTATTCACAGACAAATATTCTTCCAATTTAAATGGATGATTAAAAATCACTTTAAAATCAAACCCGTTTATTTTAGCCACATAAAACAATCCAACAATTGCCTTAAAACGATCGACTAATCCTGGATGTTTGATATTTGGATCTATAATAAAATAAAGAGTATTACCCGATACTTCACGATCTTTTTTAAAAGAATACAACTGCCAATAATAGTGTAAATTTCTAAAATAATACCGTAGGCTATTAACTGTTGTCTGAAAATATTTACGATAATATCGACTACCTCTAAGAATATATTTTATTTTTTCCAAATAACCCATTATAAACCGAATTATATATTTGAATACAAACTCTTCAATTTTATTTCATTTGCATGCCAAAGCCTACTTTTAAATATATAATTTTTTATTGTTGCAGAGGCATTTTCCTTATTTTCTTTATAAGAATGAATCTTTAAATTCAACTCATCTATCATTTCTGATGAAATATTTTCTATCTCATCCAAAATCATGCCGTAACCACTATCTTCAACAAGGACTTTGGCATCTCCCGAATATTTCGTTGCAATAACCATTGCTCCTACAGCCATATACTCTGCAATTTTAGTCGGAGAAGCATTTATATTCACCAAACTATTATGTCTCAAGACAAAACCAGCATCAATAATGGACAAATATAAGGGAACCTGTTCATATCTCAAACTCATACAAAGACAGTCATTCCCCAACAATTCTATTTTTTTTGCGAAAGGAGTCAAATCATCATTTGTATATATACATAAAAAGTATCTATCATCTTTCTTTTTTAAACGTAAAAAAATATCTAATGTTTCTTCCACACATTGCCACTTCTGCAACCCTCCTAAATAACATAAGACAATACGCTCTTTCAAATGCATTTTCTCACGCAAAGCGATCATCTGAGCCGGATCTATATGAAACTTTTCACTATTAAAACTACAAGGTAAAATAGAAAATGGACAATCATAAGAGTAATATTTCTTTAGATTATTTGCCAAATTATTCGACACGGCTATTATTCGTTGTGAACGAGACAATGCATAACAAACATCTTTTTCAGCACGATTTATTGATGATTTCGTCCTTCCATTCATTTGTAACTCAGGTACAGGATCTGCATGAAAATCAGTCACAACCAAAATATTTTTCTTCAAATATCTGACACATGAAGCCGAAAGCGATGTCTCTAATTGAATTAACTCTATATGGTTACACTTTACAATAATCCAAGTTATTACAGCCCGAAACAATGCCGCTATCCCTCCTAATCCCCAGCGATCTGGTAATGTAAATATAAAATATGATTTTATATTCGAAGGCATACTTTTTTTATTTAAAGCCAACAAAGAAAAATCTTTCTTGAAAAAAGCCAACAAACAAACATCAAATCCAATAGAATCCAAGGATTGAAGCATATTTAATGTTCTGACTTTATCACCTCCATCACCACGCAAAGGATATCCATTATGAATAACTAATATTTTTCTTTTCATAAAAACGATTTACAATAAAATATTCACAATAGACTGACTGGTTTTTCCATCTCCATACGGATTTTGAGCCTTTGACATTTGTCGATACAAATCTTTATTTTCCAGTAAATCAGAAACATTATCTATAATTGAATTATAACCTGTTCCTACCAATTTGACAGTCCCAGCCTCCAATGCTTCAGGACGTTCAGTCGTATCCCGCATAACCAGCACAGGCTTTCCTAATCCCGGAGCCTCTTCCTGTATTCCACCACTATCAGTCAAAACGATTGTAGAGTGATTCATCAAATAAACAAAAGGAAGATAATCCAATGGTTCTATAAGAAATACATTTGTTAGGGTTTCTTTATGGCTTTCACCCAATATTTCAGCAATCGGCTTCCGTACATTCGGATTCAAATGCATAGGATACACAAAATCTACCATAGAATATTTCTCAGCCAAAGTCTTTATCGCCTTACAAATATGGATAAATCCTTCACCGAAATTTTCTCTCCGATGTCCTGTAATTAAAACCATTTTCCGCTCTCCACTCTTCCACAAAGATAATAAAGAAAGAGGAATACCTACGCGCTCTAATACAAATTGAATATTTTTCTCTATATCTTTTCTTACCCCGATTTGCTCTAACACTAAATGCAAGGCATCAATAACAGTATTTCCAACAACATAGATATTACCGTCTGCAACACCTTCTCTTTGTAAATTTCTCCGGCTCAATTCAGTTGGTGCGAAATGAAAAACGGCAATACGGCTTGTTATCTGCCGATTCATTTCTTCAGGCCAAGGACTATAAATATTATGAGTTCTCAACCCTGCTTCTACATGTCCTACAGGTATCTGCTGATAGAAAGCTGCTAATGCTGCTGCAGAAGAGGTTGTTGTATCCCCATGTACTAATACGATATCCGGCAATTCTTTTTTTAACACATCACGTAAGCCTAACAAAACACGAGAAGTTATGTCATATAAATCCTGCCCTTGCTTCATTATATTCAAGTCATACTCAGGTTTGACATCAAAAACATGTAAAACTTGATCCAACATTTCCCGATGCTGGGCAGTAACACAAACAACAGTCTTAAAATTTATCGTATCTTTTTGAAACTCTTTTACCAATGGACACATTTTAATTGCTTCCGGGCGAGTTCCAAAAATAAGCATCACTTTTTTCATTTTCGATTATATTATTCTTTTATATCCACATTATTTACATGATAAGTTATTTTACTCAAATCTGGCAATACCATATAATCTCCATATAAATAGGACAAATAGCCATCAGTATTAGCAGGAGCTGGAAAAATTTTTCCCTCAAAAGACACCTCACTTAGTGGAAAAATATTGTCCAACAACCTTACGCCCAAAAAACCTGATCCTAATCCCAATCGGTACTCTTTTGTATGAGATAATTTAACAATCATTCGAATGCAGGGATAAAGTATATAAGTCAAAAAGAACAACAAACACCTCATTACTCCTTTTTTTATCCCTAATCGGTCATTTTTTAAATAAGAAAGTCTATAAATATATCCATGAAATTTAGATGCAATCCATGCCATCCGATAATTAACAGGCTCTATATAAAAAATATCAATATAAACCCCATTATATTTGTAATTTCTACCAATATTATTCACTTCTGATATATAGGAATCCGTTTCCCTTAATTTTGCATAAGGGGCAACATAGTTACTATCAGTGTGCATTGTTTGAAGCACCAAATTAGAGGGCAATTCAAAAGGCAAGACTTCCATCAATCTTTTATAGTCCCGATATAACATCTCTATGTCCAAATCATCATCCCAAGGTATAAAGCCTCCATGACGAACAGCACCTAACAATGTTCCCGAACTAAGCCAATAGCGTATACCATGTTTCCTACAAACTCTATCTACGAACTCTAAAATGCGAAGCATCTTCATCTGATGAAGTCTCAGCACTGAACCTTCTGGATTAAAACGATTAAACCCGTCCATAAAGCATAATTAATTTATAACGGTTACAATAATATAGCCTATAAATAGCTATTACAAATTCTGCAAAACCTAAGGCTAGTGCAAAATTAATAATCGAGAATGAATTTGTAAAATATAGTACCATATAAATTACAATTAAGACGAAAGTCGAAAGAACTACACTTCGATTAAAAGGCTTGGAATAACCAAAAGAAACCAGCACTGGCGACCCTGTGAAAGAAGTAATGCCTCCACTAAAAATGAACAAACTAAAAACATGTAATATATCAACAGATTCAGGCAACTTACCATCCGATAAAACAAAAACAGCAAATGGAGCAAGAATATATACAATTACAATGATACAGCCTGTAGCTAATAAAATCAATCGAAAACACTTATTGACAAATTTCCGATCAAGTGTTTTTGCAATATGAGGAAACAAAGCTTGATTCAACATTTGTAAAGGGACAAGTGCCGTCATTGCAATTTTTTGGGCCAAATCAAAAACTGCAACTTCATGCATTGAAAAGAAAATTCCACAAATCGTCTTTGCCATACTTGCATTAATCACAACTGATACACGAGAAACAAAAAACGGAACGCTCTCTTTAAAATACCGCCTAATCGATTCTATAGTTGGCACAAATAAGGATATCTTTTCTACCCGAATTAGCATAAAAAAGGAAATAACCCCTGATAAAAGCCACCCTAAAGACTGAAGTAATGGTATCAGTAAATAATCACTTTCATTTTTAATGAAAATAAAGACTGTAACAGTATAAAAGAAAATAGAAGTAAAACGAATCAAAGTAATATATTTCATCTTTTCTACCCCTTGATAAAACCAAACAGGAAACAAAATTTCTGAAAGGCAAGATAAAAAAGACAATAAAAATAAAACATAATTATCTCTAAATTGCTTCACACATAATAATAAAACTCCTAATGCTAAAAAAGAAAGTATAAAAAGAAAAGCTTTAATAATCAAAACTGAAGATACAACTTCCGATAGCTTCTCGTTATCAGAACGATTTATAGAAACATTCTTTACAGCCGAAACATCCAGACCAAAGTTGATAAATATAATAAAATAAGAGATAATAGCCTGTGCAAAAACGACCAAACCGTACTTATCCGCACCAACTGTAGATATCAAATAAGGTAATGCTACAAAAGGCATTACCATTTTTAATATCTCAAGTACAGACAAATACGTTGTATTATGAACAATTACTTTGTATTTATTATCTTGACCAAACTTCATTGCTATTCATAACTAATTCATACCCAAAACTTCTCGCTTAACTTATCCGAAGAAATATCTGGTAATGAATCTTTGACCTTGTCGTATACTTGAGAAGCAAAATAAATATCATGCAAAGCAATACCTATATTATAAGCCAAAATACGCTCCTGATCTGAAGTTCTACCCGGATTCTGCTTTAACAATATACGGGCGAACTCATCAAACTGTTTAAACTGATTAAAATATTTAAATCCTTCTACATGAGCGACATCATCAGCAAAAACCTGATCGAAGAATAAATCGCAATTCTGAAATCCACGCGTATGAACCGGTACGACCAATACTCCCGGCTTAAAACATGTATCCGATGCAAACTGACCATGTGCAACAGTTACGCAAGATACAACCACATCTGCACCTGTAATCAAATCTTCCACATTTTCAAAAATAGAAAAATTTAATCGAGAATATTCTTTAAAGCGCTTCGTGAACTCCAGCTCTTGCCCTTTATAAGACAAAAGACGAATGTTCAACGGCCCCTCTAACACAGCCATCAAGCACAACAGTGTAGCCCGAGCTGTGTTGCCTAGTCCCATAAATGCATATTCCCGAGCTGAAGAAGTCCTCAAATACTGTATGGACAATGCCGCAACAGCACCAGTACGCATCGCAGTAATCCAACTTCCATCCATCAGCGCCAAAAAATCACCATTTGTCGCATCATACAACAAAATATCACTAACCAATGCAGGCTCACGTTTCGGAAAACGAGAAACGACCTTAACCCCAAAACGTCCACAAGAAGGCAAATAAGATGGCATCGTATTAAAAAAGACATCCGGTTCTATTGTCATACTAATTTTATGAGGTAAACAACTATCATATTTCATTCTTAATGCTGTTTCTACCCACTTTACACAATCAGCCGGAGATATGGAAAGATTTCGTATCGTTTCAAAGTCTATTATTTTCATTGCCATCTTTTTTAACAATTATAATTCTTTTAATGCATCTATTAAACGTTGGTTGTCTAAAGTTGAACGTACTGCTATTCGTATATATTCGCCATTTCGGAAGGCCTTCTTCGTTCCACAGTCTTTTATTAAAATATTATATTCATTCAAAAGTAATTCAGTCAATTCTTTAGAAGAATATTTACTAATAACCTCACACAAAAAATAGTTTGCTTGTGAAGGTATGATGCGTAGATAACCTATCTGCTGTAAATCCACATAAAAACGATCTCGCTCACGGATAAACAAACGACACGCCTGTTTATAATCCTGTTCATATTTATTAAATATCTGCATATAAAACTCTGCAAATGAATTAATATTCCATATCGGAACATTTTTGCGTACACGATCGATCAAAAGCAAATTTGATGAAGCTAAAACTCCTAACCGTAACCCTGGTACTCCGTAAGATTTGGATATACTCTTCACAACCACCAAATTAGGGTTTTCTTCAAGTATTTCATTAGTCAACAAAGTATTATCCACTGATTGTTCAGAAAAATCGACAAACGATTCATCGACAACCAATGTTACCTTCTTATCCTTACACCATTTAGCTAAATGAACTACATCAACTTTTGAAATATAATTTCCAGAAGGATTATCCGGATTAATCAATAAAATAGCAGCAACCTCACGAACTGCAAAAAATGCCATCAAATCATCAGCTGTATAAGAAAAATCTTTATTCTGTGGGACATAAGCAATCACCTTATCTTCCTGCATACGATTAGGATACTCCTCAAAAGTCGGATAAACAACACCCAAGCAACCTGTTAATTCATCCACTAAATACTTAATCAATTCGGCAGCACCATTTCCCGGACAAACATATTGTTGTGCCAATCCGAAATATTTCGCAATTAATAGAGAGTTTACATTCAGCCCAGAAGGGTACTCACTTAATAAAATATCAAAATTAGCCCGCATCTCTTTCTTCATCTTCAAAGAAGGAAAGAAAGGATTAACCAAATAACAAAAATCCAACAAAGAAGGGAATCTCCAATAACCACCATATCTTTTTTGATAGCAAACCAACTGATTCTCCTTTTCCGCAAAAATAGTTTCAGCGTTACTTAAGTCTTGAATATCGTCAATTTCATACCACTTTTCACCGTGAAGTGGCAACGCCTTTAAATCTGGCTTATCCAACAATGCAATTACACGCAAGACCTGCTCGTAATATTCGTTATTACCCAATGCATTTATATATGCATCCAAAAATGGAACATAATGAGTTCTTGAAAACTCTTTACTGAATTTATAGATATTGACTGTCTTATAATAAAATTCTTTATGATCAAAATTGAATGCTTTTTTTACAACAAAGTTTAGAATGTTATTGTCATTATCCAACATCACAACTGTACCATCCATCCAACTTTCATACTTGGCTACTAATGCAATATTAGGAAATGGATCTGATAAAATTTTATCCAACACCTTGTCTTCAAAAATAAGATCAGATTCTATAAGTAAAGTATCATCCTGCTGCAACTGTTCTTTTGCTAAAGACAATGAATAGATATTATTTGTTTTATCATAAATCGGATTTGTAATGTATTCAATCGGTAGCCCCTTATATGAATCACCAATAAAACTACGAAGTTCCTCTCCCTTATAGCCGATTACCATAATAACCTTATTCAACTTCAATTTAGAGAATTGATCCAAAACACGTTCAATTAAGGTCACACCATTTACCCGAATCATACATTTCGTATTATTCTGAGTAAGTTCCCCCAAACGCTTCCCCATCCCTGCGGCTAATATAATAACTTGCATATAATTCTCACTTTCTTTTATAAATATCTATCAAATCTCGTAATTGCTGTTTTGCGAACAAATATCCCATTGGAATTACAATTGTTAAAATCAGAAATCCTAAAACTGCAAAAAGTTTTCTTGGAGCTACAGGACGATATTTAGCAACTGCAGCATCTACAATAAATCCCTTATCACGCTCTTGACCTAAAGACAAAGCAACTTCTTCTCTCTTCTGTAAAAGTATTAAATACACTCCTTGAAGAATTTCCTGCTGTCTTTTATAATCAAGATACTCTCTTTCGTATGTAGGAACATAGTCCATTTTACTCATAATTGCTTTTTCTTGAGACTTAAGATCATTCAATACAAACTGAGAGCTTTTTCGTGCATTATCAATAGCCAAAACAACCCCATCTCTCAATTTGTCTATCTGAGAATCAGCTATTTCAGACAAAGGATTCACTGAGTTTGTTGATTTAGTTATTTTGTCTCTTTCCATTAAAGCCTCATTATAAGCAGATATAGCTCCACCTTTTTCGCCATCAGCAGACAACATGGCAGGAATTACACTATACTTATTTTTAGGATCCTTCACATAAGTATCTAACAAATTAATGATATGATTTTGCGCCTCATATTCAATAATTTTTTCTCGGATATTTTTCACTGCATCAGCATAAAATTGAACATCATATTCTATATCTGTCAATTTATTCTTAATTTTATAAGTTTCAATAGTGCGCTCAATACCATTAAGCTCTTGTAAAACACCATTGATACGAACATCTAAAAAAGTCATAGCTTTATGTCCTTCTTCTTTTTTTACAGACTCAGAACTATTATTATACTCATCCATCAAAGTATTCAACAGATCCTTGCCCCGTTTTCTTGAATAGTCCGAATACAATAGTTCCAATGTATTGGCATTTTTTGAAAACTCTTCAACAGTTATTGCCTCTGCCAAATCTTCTGCCATCCAACCTGCCGGAGATACAGATATGTTCAAAGAAAAAGGCTTTTCTATTTTCTTCGTCACATCTCCTTCTGTTCCATATAATATATCAAATACACCTTCTGGCACTCGAAGCTGAGCAGGTAAAGAGGCAAAAGAATACTCTTTACCGGTTTCTTTCATTTTTATTAAAACAGCACCATTTTTACTTACCTCTATTTTAAATGAAACAAAACAGTCCAAATTTTCTTGAGTCAAAGAGTCCGGAATAATTAACAAAGGAGAATCTTCATATAAAGAAATCAATGAATATGGTTTCTTATATGTAACATTTAATCCCAAACGGATAATAACTTTCTTCAACAAATCATTAGAAGACATTATAGCAATTTCATCATCTATATTGACAGCTCCCCCCGAAATACTTCCCAGTCCAAACGATTTCATTAATCCGGCAGCCTCTCCCAATCCCATGCTTCCACCACTACCAAGATTTTTATCTTCTTGAATCTTTATTCGAGCCACAAATTCATAAGTTTGAGGATAAATCACCATATATAGTATTGCGCAAACTAATGAAATACAAGCTGCAACTAAAAAAACTTTCCAATGATATAAATAATCTACTATTATTTTTTTCAGACTTATAGTCTCACTATCTTTCTGCATATTTTCCATATTACTTATTTGTTAAGCTTAACACCATCGCAACAATCACAGACAAGGAGCTGATCACTGTCGAAAATAAAGATATTGTAAACTGACGATCCGAACTAGTTCTTGCACGTTGCTTTGTTTTTATAGGTTCTACATATACTATATCATTTTGCTTCAAATAAAAATATGGCGATTCGAATATGTTTGGGCTGGTAATATCCAAACGACATGTTTCTTTTAATCCATTGTTATCCCGTATTACCAAAATATTTTTCCTATTTGCAGTAAGAGGCAAATCTCCAGCCATACCTATAGCGTCAAGAACTGATACCCTATCTCTTTTTACCGAATATGAACCAGGACGCGAAAATTCTCCCATAAGTACTATTCTAAAATTAAGAAGCTGAACATTCACTAAAGGATCTTTCACATATTTAGAAATCTTTGATTCCAATTTTTTGGAAATTTCTTGACGAGTCAATCCCGCTACATGAACCTTTCCTATAATAGGAAAATTTATACACCCATCTTCATCTACTAAATAAGTATACATTGACTCAGAAGCAATCAATGGCTGTTCTCCTTGTGATGAATATGCAAACACTGGCGGATTAAAAGGTGTAACGGCAACAGGATCCCAAGCCGTAACATTAATTGACAAAAGATCATCATTCTCTATTTTAATCGTATATGCTTGGCTCATCTCTGCCAATTCATCAGGAGTTAAATCATCTATACCCTGAAAATAAATCACATCTTTTGGTGCTTTACATGCACACATCAATACACAAAAAATGGCTAATAAATAATATTTCAACCTCATGCTATTATTAAGTATTTCTAAATTAGAACTGCAAAGATACAACTTTCAAAGGAACCGTCCATCTAAAAACTCCTTATAAAAACTATTACAACTATAACGATGCAAATTTTGTTATATTGCTGCTTGAGAAATAAAAAATATAGGATATTAGGCTATTTTCCCGTACTTTTGCCTCAAAATAAATAGCGAAATGGTAGAAATAGGAAAATATAATACATTAAAGATCATAAAAGATCTGGACTTTGGAGTTTATCTGGATGGTGGAGATGGGATGGAGATACTTTTGCCGGCCCGTTATGTGCAAAAAAATGTAAAACCTGGAGATGAAGTCGAGGTTTTTATTTACCACGACAATGAAGGCAGGCTGATTGCAACGACAGCCAACCCACTTGCTCAAGCAGGAGAATTCCAGTTTATGGAAGTGAAATCAGTTAATAATACAGGTGCTTTTTTAGAATGGGGATTAATGAAAGATTTATTGGTTCCATTTAAGGAACAAAAAATGCCCATGCGAGAAGGAAAATGGTATTTGGTATATGTACACGTAGATCATGTAACTGGACGTATAGTTGCCTCCGCTAGAATCGATAAATATTTAGACAATGTAATCCCCAATTACTCCTTTAACCAGGAAGTCGATTTGTTGGTTGCAGAAGACACAGAAATAGGCTATAAAGTAATCATCAACAATACTCATTGGGGATTGGTTTATCACAATGAAGTTTTTCAACGCTTGGAAAAAGGAGAACATCTAAAAGGGTATATCAAAGAAGTCAGAAAAGACGAAAAGATAGATGTCAGCCTTACCCCCTTAGGATATCAAAAGGTAGAAGGTATTGCCAAGACTATTCTGGATTCACTCAAAGCTCAAGGAGGATATGCGGCCGTCCATGACAAAAGTGAACCTGAACTTATTTATTCCCTATTTCGCTGCAGCAAAAAAGCATTCAAACAGGCAATCGGGGCTCTTTACAAAAAAAAGATAATCAATATCGAGCCTGAAGGAATCCGATTAATCGATAAAGAGTAATCACAAAAATATATCCATTGCAAAACTCATGCTCATATCCCGTCACGCCCCCATCAAGTGACCACGATAACGGTCGACATGCCGGCTTTTTCCAATAACTCAGAGAGTAAAATCCGATTGTTTCAAAAATAAACAAACAAATACTTGCATAGTAAAAAAG
>NZ_JAHPXO010000045.1:0-35567 GCF_019041495.1 Parabacteroides sp. MSK.9.14 | reverse complement strand
GTAAACGGGAATCTTCGGCACTTTTTCTGCCTGTTTGAAGCAAAATAAGTCACGTGTTTCAACAAAAAAGACGGCATCTCCTACAGAAAAACATCCTCAATACAACTCTCACAACCAACAAATGCAAAATTTAAACAGGCTCTAAAAGTTTTGCCAAAAGGCCTTTTTATCTTTCATCTTTCACCATAATCGTTTGATAATCAATGAAGGCTTATGATGGAGAAAATAACAAACGCTTTTTATTCACGTGGATATCCCACCGGATTGTTCATGATTGGCAATTGGCTGTCCGTTAGTTTCAAGATCCGTTTTAAAGCAGCCTGGTCCATCGTGGCACGGGGAACGGTTGCCAGACCGGTGGCTGCGCAGAAAATATTGATGTTTTGGCAAACGATGCCGGCATCGACAGCGGCCATCAGTTTGGTGTGGTCGGCAATGTTTCCGAAGCGTGAAAGATCGGAAACGAGTACCAAGCTGACTGGGGCTGATTTGACAAAATCCTGACTGCCGGCAACAGCGGCCCGGTGATCTCCTTTAGCAATAGGTTGCAGGCTGTTTGCCTTGGCATCGTACAGGTAAGCGCCCTCTTTCATAATGACATAAATGTCGATATCCTGTTTGTTCAACGCTGAGGGAGCCGTTCGTTTTCCGTCCGGGCGGTTAATCCCGTTTGCTGCCCATAATAGATCCGATAGATCCTGTAAACTGAGTTCCTTGGCTGCATATTCCCGGTCGGAGTGACGGTCGGATAACGCTTTCATAATGGAACTGCCTCTGTTTTTGTCCGGAGAGCTTAATTTGATTGCTTTCAGATCTTGTGCATACATGGTGACGACGAGTAATAATGATGCAAAAATGAATGATAATTTTCTCATAAACTTATTCTTTTTATGATTGATTTCAACAAAAATAGGTGAAATATGCAGAAATCGAACACCAAAATACAACTTTTACAATTCTTTAAACTGTAAAATTACGAATGGCTCGTAGATAAAGTTACATTTGCAACTGTTTTTATGTGAATGTATAATCGATAATATCTAAATTCTCAAATTTAATGAAAGAAAAACTACTCTACTTAATGCTGATACTATTTGTGTCTGCGTCAGTGTTTGCGCAAACCGGAGGTGGATCAGCCGCCTTTACAATTAAGGGCCAAGTAGTCGACTCTCTATCCAATGAGTCCGTACCTTATGCCACGTTGAGGATAGCTTTGGCTTCCGCACCACAGAATCCTGTGAAATTGTTGGCTTGTGATGATGATGGCAAGTTCACGGCAACGATGAACAAGCCGGGTAAGTATGTGATGACAATGGAATCTTTAGGGAAAGTGCCTGCCAAGAAAACATTTACATTGTCGGAGAGCAAGAAAGTCGTGAATTTCGGTAAGTTGTTTATGCATGACGATACGCAGCAGTTAAAAGAGGTTACCGTAACAGCCCAAAAGCCGTTGGTGAAGGTGGAAGTCGATAAATTGACTTATAGCCTGGAAGACGACCCGGAAGCTAAAACCAGCAATGCGTTGGAAATGTTCCGTAAGGTTCCGATGGTCACGGTGGATGGCGAGGATAAAATCCAGTTGAAAGGATCTTCCAATTATAAAATCTATATGAATGGCAAACCCTCCAATTTATTGAGTGGCGACAACGCATCCGATGTATTGAAAAGTATGCCGGCCAGCTCGATCAAGAACATCGAGGTCATTACCGATCCTGGTTCCAAGTATGATGCAGAAGGGGTTGGAGGTATTATCAATATCATTACGACCAAGAACGCATTGCAAGGATATACGGGAACGATTCGTGCCAACGCCAGTACGCTGGGGAGCTTTGGTGGCGGTGGTTATGTTTCGATGAAGGCAGGAAAGTTCGGTATTACTGCTAATTATGGCTATAACTACCGTAATTCCCCCTGGAATGATACCTATTCGATGCGAGATGAGGAAGAAGCGAAATACCAGCAGGGTGACGAGACTTTTACCCGTCCGTCTTCTTTGTTGAATGAGCATGGACGCAGCAAAAACAAAGGGCCGTTCCAATACGGTTATTTGGAAGGTAGCTATGAGATCGATACGTTGAACTTATTAAGTGTAGGTGTCAATTTGTTCCGGGGAAAATCAACTAATCTCTCCGAATTGATTGCGGATAAGGTCAATCGGACCGATCTGACAAATGGGGAACCGACAACGATGTATTCTTATAAACGTTATTCGGATTCAAAAGGAACATTCGGCTCTACAGACGTCAATGTCGATTTCCAGCATTCAACCAGTAAGAAGGATGAATTGCTGACTTTGTCCTACCGCTTCAGCCAATCCCCCAATGACAATGAAGGGCATTCCCGGCTTGAAGATCTGGAAGGGGTTTATAGCCAGGCTTACCGCTATCCTAACTGGAATATTAATGATGCTTCAACGACGGAACACACGGCACAGGTCGATTATACGACTCCTTTGTTTAAAGATCAGACATTGGAAGCCGGTGTGAAATATATAAATCGCCAGAGCAAGAGTAATACATTGGAACAGGTGAAGGATTCTTTAAATGCCTGGCAGGATATTTCGCAGCGTAATAGTGACTTCCGTCATACTCAGCATATTTATTCCGCTTATTTGGGATATATGGTCAAGTTCAATAAATTCGGGGCTAAAGCAGGTGTCCGTGCGGAAGGAACCAGCTTGAATGCGGAGTTTGCCAAGGCGCCGGAAGAAAACTTCAAAACAAATTACTTTGACGTTGTCCCGAATGCGACATTGACTTACCAGTTAGACATGTCTTCACAGTTACGTTTAGGATACAATATGCGTATCCAGCGTCCGGGGATCTGGTATCTGAATCCGTATTTGAATAATATCGACCCGCAGCGTATCTCGCAAGGTAATCCGAATCTGGATTCGGAAAAGAGTAATAATGTGAACTTCAACTTTAGTAAGTTTGCACAGAAGTTCAGTATAAATGCAAGTTTGAGCTATACATTTGTTAATAATGCGATTGAAAGATATACAATAATTGCCAACTTCCCGGAATCCGATCCGCTTTCTCAATATAACGGAGCTTCTTATAGCACTTATGGAAATATGGGAAAACGTCAGCAGGTCGGATTGTTCCTGTATGGCAGTTGGAATCCGGTTCCTCTGTTCCGTATCTATATGAACGGTGGGTTGGATTATACGAATATCGACAGCAAAAAGGCATTGGGACTGACAAAGGATGGTGTGGCTGGCCGAATCTTTGCAGGGACACAGTTTAATTTGCCGAAAGATTTTCGTATTAATTTGCATGGTGGTTATTTCAGTCCGTGGATTCAATTGCAGGGAAAACAATCTCCTTTCTACTTTGCAGGTCTGAATATCAGTAAGGATTTCCTGAAAAAGAAACTCTCCGTTTCTTTGGGTGCACAGAACCCGTTCTGGAAAACCATGAAGATGGAATCGACTACGACAGGTGAAGGTTTTGTGGACCGTTCTACTACTTGGCGTCATGCCCGTGAGTTCCGTTTGAGCGTCTCTTACCGTTTCGGTACGATGAAAGGCCAGATCAAGAAAGTGCGCCGCGGTATCAGCAACGACGATACTAAAGGCGGTGGAGAAGGCAATAACGCCGGTGGCGGTGAACAGGCAATGTAGAAATTTATGAATTCTGATTTATGATTTATGGGTTTCTAATAAATCATAAATCAGAATTCATAAATCATAAACCTCTCCTTAAATTTCCGCTCTCGGACAAATCTATCCATCCAATTAGACAAATTGTGCCTGTCTTTCTGCCGCCAATCACCTACTTTTGGCTCGTATATAAAGAATTTTGTAAACATGAAACACACGATCTTTAGTCTGATACTCTTTTTTATCAGCACTTCAACCTTTGCTACGCGTAAAGAAATCCTGTTGAACGAGAACTGGATGTTTCGTTTTTCCCATCAGGTACAGTTTAAAAGTGAAGAACGGGTGAACCTGCCCCATACTTGGAACAGTGGCGATGCCCTTTCCGGCAAGCAGGATTACTATCGTGGAATGGGTAACTATACCAAAACGCTGTTTGTAAAACCTGAATGGAAAGGCAAACGTCTCTTTCTGCGTTTTGAAGGAGTCAATACAATAGCGAATGTTTTTATTAATGATGTGCATATCGGCGAACATCGCGGCGGATATGGCGCGTTTGTATTCGAGATTACCGATAAAGTGAAATATGATGCCGACAACCGGATATTGGTGAAGGTCAACAATGCCTTGCAGCAGGACGTCATGCCTTTAGTCGGCGATTTTAATTTCTATGGAGGTATTTACCGGGATGTGAATCTGATCATAACGGACCCGGTTAATATCTCACTCACCGACTATGCTTCTCCTGGTGTCTATCTGATTCAGAATAAAGTGACGAAAGAGCAGGCCGATGTGAAGGCAAAAGTGCTCGTCTCTAACGGAAGCGCGAAGGTGCAACCCGTAAAAGTGGACATCAAGATCTGGGAGGACGACAAGCTTGTCCAACAGCAGGATATAAAAGTCACGGTGGATGCCAATGACTGGGCTACAACCGGAATGGATTTGACAATCCGAAATCCCCGTCTTTGGAATGGCCGTAAAGATCCGTTCATGTATAAGGCCGAAATATCTCTTCTTTCCGAGGGTCAAATAATAGATCGGATTGTACAGCCATTAGGCTTGCGCTATTATCATGTGGATGCCGAGAAAGGTTTCTTTCTGAATGGGGAACATCTGAAACTGAAAGGAGTATGCCGCCACCAGGATCGGGCGGAAAGGGGAAATGCGCTTTATAAAATGCATCACGATGAAGATGCGGCCATTATGGTCGAGATGGGGGCTAATGCCGTTCGTCTGGCTCATTATCCGCAAGCGACTTACTTTTATGACCTGATGGATAAATACGGAATTGTCACCTGGGCTGAAATTCCGCAGATCGGGCCGGGCGGATATCAGGACCAGGGCTACATCAACCAGCCTTCTTTCCGGGAGAACGGGAAAGAGCAGTTGAAAGAATTGATTCGCCAGCATTATAATCATCCGTCGATCTGTTTCTGGGGGTTGTTCAATGAGTTGAAGACCATCGGAGACAATCCGACCGAGTATATCGAGGAATTGAACGACCTGGCCCATCAGGAGGACCCGACTCGCCTGACAACATCTGCCAGCTTCCTTTCTTACGATGATGATATAAATAAGGTGACTGATGTGATAGCCTGGAACCAGTATTTCGGTTGGTATGGCGGTTCTCCTTCCGATATGGGGAAATGGCTGGATGCCAATCATAAGGCACATCCGGAGTATAAGATTGCCATCAGCGAATATGGGGCAGGGGCGAGCATCTACCATCAGCAGGATTCCGTGAAACGGGGGATTGCTTCCGGTTGGTGGCATCCGGAGAATTACCAGACTTATTATCATATCGGAAACTGGAAAGCATTGGCGGAACGTCCGTTCGTCTGGGGTTCTTTCATTTGGAACCTGTTTGACTTCGGTGCGGCTCACCGTGTGGAAGGCGATCGTCCCGGTATCAACGACAAAGGGCTGGTGACTTTCGACCGCAAGGTGAAAAAAGATGCTTTCTATTTCTATAAGGCAAACTGGAATACCGAGGAACCGTTTGTTTACATCACGAACCGCCGCCACCGCGACCGTTCCTTGGCTGTTACGGACATCATGATCTTCTCTAATCAACCGGAAGTCGAATTGTTTGTAAACGGGAAAAGCCTCGGCCGGCAGAAACCGGATGAATATGCAACATTTGAGTGGAAAGGGGTTGCTCTGCAGGATGGGGAGAATACGATAGAGGCTCGTTCCACCCAAAAGAAGAATCCAGTGAATGATAAGGTGGTTTGGACGGTGAAATAATAATAGTTAGAATTTTTAAGGGAGGTGCCAAAATTCCTCTCTCTTGTCGGGAATTAATCCCCCGACAAGAGAGAGATTTCTTTTTTTTGACATTCCCCTTTTTTATTCCTTCCCGTAAGGGATCAGCTCTTTCAGTATTTGTTCTTTATACCACGGATCGTCCGCTTCTTTCAGCAAGGGAATCATCTGTTTGCATAAGTCGGATACGATTCCCTTATTCTCCTGCCAAGGGAGATTCTGCATCTGATACGGATCTTCCAGGTCATTAAACAAAAGGATGTCCTTGAGTTCTTTTGTCTTTCGGTCGATTGTGAGCGACATGGTATATTGATGTGTTTTGATCCCTCTCGACACCGGAAAATAAGAAATGACTTTTCCATCGGCATCCTTTTCCCCATCGATATTTTTGATGTACAAGGCTCCCTGACGCAAAGGAACGGAAGAATCCTCTCCTGTAAAACGTCCCGCATAATTCCGCCCTTCCACAGTGGCCGGAATCTGTTTTTCCAGACCGCACAGTCCGAGTATGGTCGGCATGATATCAGGAGAAGACAACAATAGTTCGCTGTCGATCCGAGGTATTACTTTTCCAGGAAAACGAACTATGAACGGGACGTTCATGCTTTCTGCATAAGGTGAGTTTTTGGGATCGTCCGTATTTTGGCTGCACATGGTTTCTCCATGATCGGAAGAGAAAATAACGAGGGTGTTCTTGTCCAATCCCTGTTTTTCGAGTTCGTCCAGTATTCGTCCGAAAGCCCGGTCGACACCTGTCACCGATGCAAAGTAATAACGTACGGATGGTGCTTTTTTCATTTCCCGGTTTGCATTCGGGCGAATCAGCAGGCTGTCCAACGGAAGGTCTTTGTATAAGTTGTAATCTTCTTCCATGCAATCTTCCAATGAGGCATACGGACTGTGAGGCGGATTGAAACTGACCATCATAAAAAACGGTTTATTTGGGTCCCGCACGTTTCCTTCATTCCGTAAGTAGGAGATTACTTTATCCGCCTCATGTGCGGGCGACCACTCGTTTATCTCGTGTTTGACGCCTTCGGTATCCCAATAGTGCGGATGCTTGTGCACGTCATAGGTCCCGTACGAATACCAATAGTCGAAACCGTGCCGGCGTTCTGCCGGAGTGTAGGCATCCCAAGCCGGAACACGGTCTTCCACATATTTTCCGGGACGTTCCGGGTCATTGGGAGTCGGGCAGTCGACATGCAGTTTCCCGATATAAGCACAGTTATATCCGGCTTGGCTGAACACGTCGCTAATGCAGGTCGCATCTTTGCGCAATGAACTGATCGGGCGGTTGGCATTACAGTTCAGAGGTACTCCGCTATGTTCCGGATACATCCCCGTTAACAATATTCCCCGGTGCGGACTGCTCAGCGGGCAGTTGCTCATGGCCGAAGTCAGCACAACAGATTCTTTCGCAAACCGGTCCAGATTAGGCGTATGCACCGGATCTCCCTCGAAATTCACCGCATCCCGGAATCTCGCCTCTCTCCAGAAACCCATCGCATGGTTACGCATTTGGTCTGGAAAAACATAAATTACGTTTGGAGTACTTGATAAATTCAGGGAGGTAACAGGCTTTTCTTTGCATCCCTGAAAGGAGAAAAGAAGAATACTCCCTAAAAGATATGCCGCTTCGTGGTTGGAATGATTGAGTTGTTTATACATATGTTTATTGATTTATTGAACGTAATGATATTTTGCAATTCATTTTTCCTGGTCTTGATAAGATGGAGATGAGATTCAATGTTCACATTGTTGTCAGTATTGAAAGGTGTTCCTCTTTCTGATGGGAGCATATGAACTACCAATAAACAAATAAAAGGACAGACATAGCAGTCTGCCCTTTTATTTGTTTATTGGTAGGTGATTACCATCCTGGGTTCTGATCTTCTTTCAGACTTGGGTTTTTCTGAATTTCATTATTTGGAATCGGCCATAAATAGTCCCGAGACTGAACGACACGGTTGTAATAGAATTGTCCGGTAAAGCCTTTTACTTCTCCGGCCAAAGTTTCCAGTAATCCCCAACGTTTCATATCACTGAAACTTAACCCTTCGCCAGCCAGTTCGACTGCACGCTCATGTCTGATTCGTTCGAATACTTGTTCTTTGGTAGTTGCCTGCAGATAACTTGGACCGCTATTAAGTCCCGGCATGTCGACGCGTGCACGGACTTGGTTGATCAAGTCGACTGCTTTTGTCTGTTGGTCTGTCTGGTTGTAGCATTCAGCCAGCATTAACAATACATCGGCATAGCGGATCAGCGGGAAGTTGATCGGTGTATCTTCGCGGTTATTGATAGCACCATTCATGTCATATTCGGCTACAAATTTACGCCACAAATACATTTCGTAGTTTCCGTTAACACGAATAAAACCGTTCTTTTCGTTTGTCTGTCCGGATTTTTCTGTGATAACATATTCTGTATCCATCGGAGCGTTGGAATACCAACCTTTATAAGTCGTGTACGGCATAATGATGGAAGCCATCATACGCGGGTCACGCTTGTTGTACATTTCTAATAACTTGTCTTTTGCGGCGGGATAGGTGGCCACTTTGTTTAACCCTTCGTTTAATGTCGCATAGAATGTTTCTTTCTTGACTGCATCATTTTCATTGAATCCCGGAATAACTTCATTCCAATCGAAAGCACGTCCGTCTTTCCATTCGTAAGAATCAACGAAGTCAGTAGCTGCCATTACATTGTTCCAGCAACTTCCATAAGAGGCACGGCTTCCCATATAGAATGTCATCGGCATACCGAAATCAGTACCGACACCACCGATATTTTGAATTGCAAAGATCATTTCTGAACTTTCATCTCCACCTGGTTTGAATAGGTTTTCATAATCTGAATACAAAGCATACTTACCGCTGTTGATAACATTCTCAAAGCATGTGGCTGCTTCTTGGTATTGTTTGTTGTAGAGAAGGACTTTTCCTTTCAATGCCATTGCAGCTCCGGATGTCGCACGTCCTTTATTTGATTCATCCCAATCTGCCGGTAAATGAGCAATCGCTTCATCCAGGTCTTTGATGATAAATGTACGGACTTCTTCTGCCGAGCTTCTTGGTTTCAACATATTGGAGAAGTCTTCCGCAACGATAGTTGTCTCATCATAAATCGGAACTCCACCCCAAAAATCGAGTAAGGTGAAATAGTAGAGGGCACGCATAAAACGGGCTTCCGATTTGTAGCGGGTTTTCAGTTCGTCGGACATATCACATTGGTCGACGTTCTGTAATACAATATTAGCACGTGTGACGCCTTCATACAGTTGTTTGAACTTATCGCCGACGGCTCCTTCCGTAGTGGTATAAGTACCACGGCCGATGTTTGGATACGAAGGTGCGTCATATCCGGCACCTACGCCACCTAAACAGTCAAAACCGAATTGACGGCCGAAAACATCGTTGTGTGTCATTTGGCTGTAAACTCCCATCATTGCCTGATCGGCATGTTCTTGTGTCTGGAAGAATGTTCCGGCACTTAACTGATCTTCCGGATAACGGTCCAAGTCGTAGCAGCTACTCATTAACAGAAGTGATGCTGCACAAGTGAAAAATAATTTATACTTATTCATAATGCTTTTTCAATTAAAAGGTTACATTAATACCTAAAACCGCTGATTTCATTGCCGGATAAGCCAGCCCGCTGATTTCAGGATCAAATCCTCTGTAAGATGTAAATGTGAAGAAGTTTTCCAAACTGCCATAGAAACGAAGTCTTTCCAATTGCATCTTCTTCGTAATAGATTTAGGCAATGAATAGCCTAATTGAATGTTACGAATCTTCAAGAAGGCTTTGTTCTCCAAGTAGAAATCACTCATTTGAGTGTTGATCTGATTCTGGGATTGTAACAAGCGCGGGTAGATAGCGTCTGTACGGCCTTCAACCCATCTTCCTTCTGCAACATCTTTGTTCAACTGGTAGCCGAAACGTACGGTTGAAGTGTTTGCCAATGCATTTTGCCAGTAAACTTTCACACCTGCCTGTCCTTGGAACAGAACGGAAAAGTCGAATCCTTTGTAGGCGGCATTCAGGTTCAAACCGAATTGGAATTTCGGGTTCGGGCCGTCGCTGACGATTTCGCGGTCATCCATGTCGATAATACCGTCTCCATTGATGTCTTTGTACAGTAAATCTCCTTTTTGAGGCGTACCGAATGCGGCAAACGGATTCACCTTTTTACCTGTCTTCTCGTCAATCGGTGCGTTGTCGATCATTTGTTGTACAAGTGCTAGATCAGCATCTGTTTGGATTATGCGGTCTGCACGCAATAAATATTGAGAATTGATGGAATGACCTTCCCAGATAATATTAGCCCCGTCATAAGAGATACCGCCTTTATCTGTTCCCTTGAACTTATTGACTTTGTTTTTTACGAATGTAAAGTTGCCGTTGACACCGTAGGAGAAATCTCCAATTTGGTCCTGCCAGCCGAGAGTCATCTCGATACCTTGGTTTGTAACAGTCGCACTGTTTTGTTTAGGAATGGATGCTGTTCCGTGTACGTCCGGTGCAGGCAAGTTGATCAAAATGTCTTTTGTTTTCTTATTGAAGTAATCGACAGTACCAGTTAATTTATTATTGACCAAACCGAAATCGAAACCGACATTTGTCATATAGGTAGATTCCCAAGTCAGATCCGGATTGGCCAGTCTGGCTTGTGCAAGACCTAATATCAGTGCGTTGTTCAACGTGTAGTTGAATGCAGAACCGGAGCTTGGTTTATTAGCGTAAGTTGCGATCGCGTCGTAGTTCCCAACGGAATTGTTACCCAAAGAACCATAAGATAAACGGAACTTTAGGTTGCTCAATCCTTTCTCCACCCAATCTTCCATAAAGGCTTCCTGATCCATACGCCATGCAACGGAAGCAGAAGGGAAGTAACCTGTACGGTTATTTGAAAGGAAGCGGGATGATTGGTCTGCACGAAGATTGACTTCTAGTAAGTATTTGTTTTCCCAATCCAGATTGATACGTCCGAAGAAAGAACGCATAGCCCATTCGGTGCTTGAACCGGAAGCTGTTGCATCACCGATTGCAGCATCGATCACGTTCAAACTTAAATCGATCATGTCATATTTTGTAGCAGAGAAGTTCTTGCTGCGATACATTTCCTGGCTGGCTCCGATCATTGCGTTCAAACCTAAGCGGTCATTCATGAAACGTTTCTCGTAGCGTGCTACAACATCTCCGAAGAAGCGTTCGGTTTTACCGTCGTAATTCATGATGTTGGTTTTTCCTCTGTTGGAGTAAGTGATCACGTTATCACGGAAGTTCCAACCGTCGATGAAAACAGGTTTCCGGCTTCGTTGTTCATCCACGAACTCATAAGAATATGATGCTGTAACAGAAAAGCCTTCGAGCGGTTTCAACGTTCCGACGAAACGAGAACGCATATTGGTTTTGCGGATATTACCAGCTTTGCTGTTCAAACGGATCAAAGGGTTGTTATTCGCCGATTGTGCGTCGTCTTCACTATTATTCATAGCTCCGTATCGTCCGTCCGGTGCACGGAATACCATACCGGGAGTCGTTGCTGATGCGTAGGTGAACACATCATCAACAGATGTGTCTTTCTTGTCACTTGCCGTATATTTGGCAGATGGTTCCATGTTTGAAACATATCCGCTGACTTGTGCCCCTAAATTCAACCACGGTTTTACATCGGCTGAAATGTTTACACGTCCGTTATATTTTTCGAAGCCGGTATTTTCCATTACCCCCGGATTCTTTTGATAACCGAATGATGAATAGAAGCGGATTTTGTCACTACCGCCACTCATGGAGATGACGTGGTTGTGAGAAGTCGAAGGTGTAAATGTCTCGTCAATCCAGTTCGTATTCGGATATTTTAACGGATCTCGTCCACCATCTGCCCGCCATTCGTCTATGACAGCTTGTGAGAACTGAGCTTTCAAATTAGAATTGAGGTAGCCTTCGTTGATCAATTCCATATAAGTGGCATAATCAGAAACGGGGTCCATAGAGCTGGGGATACTTGGTGATGTGAATGAAACATACCCGTTATAGTCCAACTTAATAGAACCAGCTTTCCCTTGTTTGGTGGTAATCAAGATAACACCATTTGCAGCACGTGAACCATAAATTGCCGATGATGCGGCATCTTTTAATACGGTCATCGATTCGATATCCTGTGGGTTAACAGTGTTGATACCCGCTTCTACGCCGTCGATAATGACCAATGGGGAAGATTCATTCAGTGTTCCTTGACCGCGAACCTTGATCGACGCATTGTCGTTACCCGGCTGATTGGCCGTACCTTGTACGTTTACACCGGCTGCAAGACCTGCCAATGCATGGGATACGTTGGTAATAGGGCGGCTTTCTGTCAACTCTGCAACATTAATAGTTGATACGGACCCGGACAAGTTTACCTTTTTCTGTGTACCGTAGCCTACAACTACAACTTCGTCTAACGCCTGTGAGTCTTCGGCCAACTTAATGTTGAACGAAGTCTGATTGTTTACGGGAATTTCCTGATCCTTATATCCGATATAAGAAACAACAAGAATGGAATTAGGAGATACTTCCAGAGAAAAATTACCGTCCATGTCGGTAATTGTACCGTTGGTAGTTCCTTTTTCTACGACATTAGCTCCAGCGATAGGGCCCAGGGCATCTTCTACCACACCTTTGATACTGTGTTTTGCCTGTTGAGGAGAAGCTACAACAGGATTCGGCTCATTTGAGCCAAACGTATCGGTAGAAGGATTAGCGGAGGCCATTCCGATTGATGCCAGGAACATAGTAGCTCCCAGGAACATCGCTCTCGATACATAAAAGCGTTTAAAATCTTTTGTCATAATAACACCAGATTGATTAATAAATTGATAATAATTCTCATTTCTCTAAATAGGCACTTTGTGTTTTTTCAATTGTGTTTTTCACAAAAGTGTGTTACTGATCTAAGTTCTTCAAGAACTATGATGAAAACGTTGCAAATTTAGATGTTAATAATGTGTATGAATGTACACTTTTATCCATTTGATATGCACTAATCTTCCAACGGTGAGTTTTTAGCAATGTGTTAAATATTTATATATTAATACATTGTGATTTGCATGTTTTGTATAACATATAAATTAAGCTTAATTGGCAATATATTTATTTAGAATTCAGTTTGTAATATTCACATAGGTATACATTGAAGTGTAAAAACGATACAGCTAAGGCAAATTCTCATAGTTTGGCAGATATGAATCATAAATGATGATTTATCATCATGATAGTTCAACATGGATTTCCGATTCAGCTTCACCCGTCTTTGATACCTTTTGATTGTCATGTCATACAAGGGTGAAGGCAGATATCCGGACTGCCTTCACCTCAAAAATTTGCCTTCACTCTGTCTCGTCCTGATTTGGGTTGGTCATGTTCCTCTCGGTTTCACATCTATATAATTAAGTGAAAAACAAGGAGACTACAATATTGATTAATAAATAAATACACAGGCATTAACAGCTATTACTACCACTCCTTACCTTTTCGACTAAGGGCGAAAAGGTTTTTGACCAGTGTCGAAAAGGCTTTTGACCTTGGTCGAAAAGGTATTCGACTAAAGGCAAAAGGTCTATGACCAGGCTGTTTGACAACAGAAACATACCCATTGTCACTTAATATAGAATCTTCCGAGGCCGACCTGGTCTCTGATGAAGGCAAACATAAGCGGTGAAGGCAATTCGCGGATGATGGCGAAACGCCATAGTCCTTGAAGAACTACGATAAAAATACTCTTTTGTGAAAGGTGCATATAGAAAAATGCAAGGTTCCGGTTTTGGAGGATGAGAATTATAATGTGGCAGGAAACACCTTAAATTTCCGCTTTTGGACAATCCGTGCACATGAATTGGATGAATATGTCTCTTTCTCATAGAGGGGACCTCTATTTTTGCGATATTGAAAAATAATACCTATGAGAACACAACGATTCATCACAATCGTGTGCCTGTTGCTTTGGACAGTCGCACACTTGCACGCGTATGAAAAACGCGACTTGTTGCAGAAAGAGGCCGATTTTGAGAAAGTCAAATCCGCGTTGATAATGGAGCAGAAGTGGGTGCCGTATCCTGATTATTCTGACCGGGCCGGTTGGGATAAACTCCTCGGTGATTATAAAGAAAAGTATATCCGGAAAGGAGAAAGTTATCTGGATTATGAGTGGAAGGTTGTGAAAGCGACCGATTATCTGGAGTTCGGACGAAGTGGTGACCGGGCGATTATGGAGAGTCCGTTCGGTAAAAACAATTCCGCACTCGGAAGTCTGTTCATGGCAGAGATGGCTGAAGGGAAGGGACGCTTTGTCGATCAGATTATCAATGGTGTTTTTGCAAGTTGTGAAATGACGAGCTGGGCATTGTCGGCCCATTTGGGATTACAGAAGGTCGGAGGATGCTTTCCGAGCTATGAAGAACATGTGATTGATTTGGGTTCAGGAAATCTTGCTTCCCAGTTGTCTTGGATTTATTATTACCTGAAACCTTCGTTCGATAAGGTAAATCCTTTGATTTCAAAAAGGCTGCGGCATGAATTACAGGTCCGCATCCTCGATACCTATATGAATGAAGATCATTTCTGGTGGATGGCGTTCAACCTGAAGCCTGGCGGATTGGTGAATAACTGGAATCCGTGGTGTAACTTCAATGTGCTGCAATGTTTCTTCCTGCTTGAGAATGATCGGGATAAATTGGCAAAAGCGGTTTACCGGACGATGACTTCCGTGGATCATTTCATCAATTATACGCATGGAGACGGAGGTTGCGAGGAAGGCCCTTCTTATTGGGGACATGCTGCTGGAAAGATGTACGATTATCTGCAGATGCTTTCTGACGGGACAGGTGGTAAAGTCTCCGTATTCGATCAGCCTATCATTAAGAATATGGGTGAATATATTGCCCGCTCTTATGTGGGGAACGGCTGGGTGGTCAACTTTGCCGATGCTTCTGCCAAAGGAGGAGGGGATGCCGATCTCATTTTCAGGTATGGGAAAGCAGTCGAAAGCCCTCTTATGATGAACTATGCTGCTTATCTCAAGAGTCTTTCTGATAAGGACGGTATTCCTTCCGGTGACCCTTTCCGTCTGTTCCAAACCTTGCTCTCCCGTGAAGAACTGGAAGGAATGAGTGCAGATTATCAGGCTCCCGGCTATTCCTGGTATCCGGAAACCGAATTTTGCTATATGACCAACAAGAATGGCTTTTTCGTGGCAACGAAAGGAGGCTATAATAATGAAAGCCATAATCATAACGATGCAGGGACCTTCTCCCTTTACTTGAATACGACGCCTATTTTTATCGATGCCGGAGTCGGGACCTATACCCGTCAGACCTTCAGTTCCGAACGCTATTCAATCTGGACAATGCAGAGTAATTATCACAACCTGCCTATGGTGAACGGTGTGCCACAGCAGTTCGGTTCGGAATTTAGGGCTACGGATGTGCACTTTGATTCGAGACGTATGTATTTCTCTGCAAATATTGCGACAGCTTATCCGGCAGAGGCAAATGTAAAAAAATGGGTCCGTTCGTACCAGTTGGGAAAGAACTCCCTGAAAATAGAAGATTCGTTCTCTTTGGACAAGGCGGATAAACCGAATCAAGTCAATTTCCTCACTTGGGGGAAGGTGGATGTGTCGGTTCCGGGAGTAGTCACGGTTGAAGTGAATGGCGAGAAAGTCCGGATGACGTATAATAAGAGCGCCTTTACACCGACTGTCGAAACGATCCGCCTGGACGATCCTCGCTTGTCGAATGTTTGGGGCGAACAGGTCTGCCGGATATCGTTGAACGCCAATAAGCAGCTGCTTTCCGGCTCCTATACTTATACAATAACAACAATAAAATAATTGGTACATGATGAAAAATTTGATTGCATTTGCTTTTTCGGCATTTCTGCTATCTTGTGCAGGTGCCCCTAAAACAGAGGAAAAAAGTTTTATTGACGAGAATATCGATTTTGCCCGTGCACAAATAGGGAATGAGATCGGTGTGATCGAAGCGAGTGGGAAATGCTTGAATCCGGTGACGCTTAAGACAGACAGTTCTGTCTATTATTGTGGTTATGCGGATTGGCGGAGCGGCTTTTTCCCCGGATCTGTCTGGTATTTGTATGAACTGACGGGCGACAGCACGTTGCTGCCGTTGGCCGCCAAATATACGGATGCCATAGAGGAAGCCAAAAACCTGACTTGGCATCATGATATCGGATTTATTGTAAATTGCAGTTTCGGGAATGGCTTGAGACTGGCAGGGACGCCTTCTTATAAAGATGTGATGGTGCAGGCTGCCAAGTCGTTGTCTACCCGCTTCCGTCCGGCTGCCGGGATTATCCAGTCGTGGGATGTGGAACGCGGATGGCAGTCTGAACGGGGTTGGGAATGTCCGGTTATCATTGACAACATGATGAATCTGGAACTGATGTTCGAAGCGACGCGTCTGTCCGGCGACTCTTCTTTCTATAAGATTGCGGTGTCGCATGCCGATCGTACCATGGAGGAACATTTTCGCCCGGATGGAAGTTGTTACCATGTGATTGATTACAGTATCAAGGATGGTAAAGTGCGCCATCGCCAGACGGCACAAGGATATGCCGACGAATCTATCTGGAGTCGCGGGCAGGCATGGGCTATCTACGGTTATGCGGTATGCTATCGTGAAACCAAGGACCGTAAATATCTGGATCAGGCCTTGAAAACTTTCAATATGATGAAGAACCTGGAGAATATGCCGGAAGATCTGATTCCTTACTGGGATATGTCGGCTCCGAATATCCCGAACGAACCACGCGATGTATCGACGGCTTCCTGTATCGCTTCCGCGCTTTATGAGATCAGTACGATGGATGTTCCGGATGCAGCCGGCTATAAAATGTATGCCGACAGTATCATGGTTTCACTTTCTTCTCCGGCCTATCGGGCTGCATTGGGCACGAATGGAAACTTCCTGCTGATGCATTCTGTTGGCAGCATTCCTCACAATTCGGAAATAGACGTCCCATTGAACTATGCCGATTACTATTATCTGGAAGCATTAAAACGTAAACGGGATATCGAGAAAGGTCTTTAATTAATGAGTATGCATTATGCTTAAATATCTATTTCCCTTATCATTTTTCTTTTTTATATAATATTCATAACTTTGCTTATCCGCGCGTATCGGAACCGGCAAGGAGAGTTTCCGTTCGATAAACCCTATTATTTGCTGATCGATATGTTGTTGGGTGGAGCTTGTATTGGCGAAGTCGATTCTCTGGCTTTGCCGGTGGAGATGAAAGTGGGGCGGGTACGATATTATAGGAAGGATTGATATATTTAATTTAAGATAGCATGAAAACAGGAAAGTTGATTTTAGCATTGGTATTTCTGATGTTGTTTGCCGATGCTTCGATGGCTGCCAAGTGGAAAGCCAAACATGTAGTTTTGATCGGTCTGGACGGCTGGGGCGCTTATAGTGTGAACAAGGCCGAAATGCCGAATGTGAAGAAGTTGATGGAAGAAGGATCTTATACGTTGAAAAAACGCTCTGTACTTCCGTCTTCCAGTGCCGTAAACTGGGCTTCCATGTATATGGGGGCGGGACCGGAACTTCATGGTTACACGGAATGGGGATCGCAAACTCCGGAACTGCCTTCCCGTGTAGTGAATAAGCACGGTATTTTCCCGACTGTGTTCAGCTTGCTTCGCGAGTCTGATCCGAAAGCTGAAATCGGCTGTATCTGTGAATGGGCGGGAATCCGTTACGTTGTCGATACGTTAGCTTTGAGTTATGATAAAAATATTACGGAAAAGCCGCAGAATCCGGCCACTGCCAAATGTGCGGTTGAATATATCAAGCGTGCACGTCCGGCATTGGTCAATATCGTTTTCGACGAACCCGATCATGTCGGTCATGCTGAAGGTCATGACACACCTGCCTACTATGAAAAGCTGAAAGAGCTCGACGGCTATATCGGCCAAATCATTCAGGCGGTTAAGGATGCAGGTATGTTGGATGAGACTATCTTTATCGTCACAGCCGATCATGGTGGTATCAAGAAAGGGCATGGCGGCAAGACCATGGAAGAAATGGAGACTGCCTTTATTATTGCCGGCAAGGGAATCAAGAAAGGATATGAATTCCAGGAAAGCATGATGCAGTTCGACTGTGCTTCGACAATCGCTTATATCTTCGGGTTGAAACAGCCGCAGGTTTGGATCGGACGTCCGATGATCCAGGTGTTTAAATGACCGTTTTCTTTCTGTATTCAGCCGGGGTAATTTCAAACTGGGCTTTGAAACAGCGGGTGAAATAACGCGGAGAACCGAAGCCCAGCCGGTCGGAGATGTCGGCGATCTGTAGATCGGGGTTTTCCGTCAACATGGTTGCGGCCCGCTTCAGTTTGCAGTTGAGGACAAAGTCATTTGGTGTCATACCTGTCAGTGCCTTGAATTTGGCATACAATGAACTTCGACTGAGTCCCAACTCGCGGGCCATCATATTCATGTCGAAGTCGATATTATCAAGATTCTTTTCAATGATCGAGTTGACCGTATCCAAGAACTTTTGGTCTATCGGGTTGCTTGCCAGCGATTGTGCATCGAAATCTTTCTGCTGGCTGAATTTCTTTTGCAGGATAATACGATTACGGACCAGGTTATTGCAACGCGCCAGTAATACCTTTGCATTGAATGGTTTGTTTATATAGTCGTCGGCGCCTCGTTGTAAGCCTTCGATATTTTGCTCGGCGGAAGTGAGTGCCGTAAGCAGTACGACCGGGATGTGACATACATCAAAATCATTTTTGATCTTCAAGCACATCTCTGTTCCGGACATTTCCGGCATCATGACATCGCTAACGATGATGTCTGGTCGTTCTGCGCGTGCCTTTTCCAATCCTTCTTTACCGTTTCGTGCCAGCAGGACGCGGTAGGTCGGTGAGAACAGGGAGTTGAGTATCTGGAGTAATTCTTCGTTGTCTTCGACCAGTAGGATCGTATGAGGGGAATCGTCTCCTTCGATCAATAGCTCTTTTTGTTCCGTATCGGAAAACTCTTCCATGTGATCGGAAAAGGCGACCGTGTCGGGAATCAGGCTTTCCGTTTGCTTTTCTTGCTGCTTTTGTGCCAGTTCTTTCTCGGTAAAAAGCGTGCAGCCTTTCTGGAGATGGACAATGAAAATACTACCGTAGCCCGGTGTACTTTCCACTTGTATCGTTCCGTGGTGCAACTCGATTATGCTTTTGGTCAATGAAAGTCCGATCCCCGTGCTGGGAGTCTTGGTGATATTCGAGATACCGTTTTCAGCCTGATAGAATCGGTCGAATATTTTGTCTATATCTTCTTTGCTGATACCGATACCGTTGTCGATAACTTTAATGGTAACTTCATTTTCTTTGTTTTCCAAAATCATTTCAATGGCTGCATTCGGTTTGGTGTACTTGAAAGCATTGGATAGCAGGTTATAGAAGACTTTTTGCATTTGCTTCGGGTCGAAATAACACAAAACATTCTCTTGCGGAGCCGTGAAATTGTATGTGATGGAACGGCTGGACGCATATTCATAAAAAGACAGGTAAATCTCTTTCAGGAACGGGACGATGTCTTGCTCGTATACTTTCAGCTTCATATGTCCCTGTTCCAGTTTACGGAAATCCAATAACTCACTGATCAAGTTCCGCATATGATAAGTGTTTTTATATACTTTCAGCAGTTTGTTGTATACGGAAGGTGACAATGAACTGCTTTGTAATAAGAGTTCTATCTGGGAGATAATCAGCGTCAACGGTGTCCTGAACTCATGCGAGATGTTGGAGAAGAACTGTAGTTTTGCCTGATTCAACTCTTCGATCGCTTCTTTTTCCTTCCGTTCCATTTCCAGTGAAGTTTGCAACATGTATTGTGATTTCTTGAAACGGTAAATGCTGTACAGTATACTAATGATCAAGATGAAGTAGAGGAAATAAGCTAAGTTGGATGCATACCAGGGGGAATGGATATGAATGTCCATCTTGATGGTACGCGATTGTTCCTGATTCGGGTCGTATTGTATTTCCCGGACGATGAGCGTGTACTTTCCGGGGTTCAAGTTCGTATAGAAAATATTGTTGTCTTTGCTGGGTATCCATTTCTTGTCGAAACCTTCCAACATGTATTCGTAAGACGCCTTTTTCAGCGTATTGACATAGTTGTTCGATGTAAAAGTGAAAATCAGATTATTTTGATTATAGGCCAGCTCTATTTCTCGAGTGAAAGGTAGGGCGGTGGCCAGCACCTTGTTGTGGTCGCCGGGAGAAACTTGTTCGTTGTTAATGAACAGGTCGGAAAAATATAGTTGGTAGTCTTTGGCGGAGTTGAACAACTGCTGTTCAAAGAATGTCGCCATGCCATTGCTGCTGCCGACGAATATTTCTCCGTTTTTGCAGACCAGGATTCCGCAACCGATGTTTATGCCTGTCAGAGGCAGGGCCGTCCCCAGTTCCACGACCTTGAACAGGTTTTGATCCGGATCGAAAAAGGTAATTCCTTTGTCGCCTGTTATCACTAATTGGTCCAGGGTCGACAAGGTGAGTTCATAGCAGTAGTCACTGGCGATGAAGCTATTTTCGGTTGTATATCCGATAAACCGTTTGTTCTTCTCGTCATAGTGGAACAGGCCGGAACCACGGGTTCCGAGGAAGATCCGTCCCTCTTTGTCTTCGATTATTTGAGATATGGGAAATGTTCCCAATCCGTTTTCACCAGAACGGTATTGTACCTTGTCTTCTTCATTTTCGAGGTTGATCTTCCAGACACCTTTGCCGTAGGCCAGCCAAATGTACCCTTTCGAGTCAATTAGGAAGCAGGTGTTCCCGTAATACTTACCGCTTTTGAACAATGGAGATACTTTTTCTGTATATAGATTCATTTTGAAGATTCCTTTCGGTCCGGTACAAATCAATTCGTCATTGTAGATTCTCATCTGGTTGATGCGGTCGCCTGCTATTACGGCATAAGACGGATCTTCGAAATAGGGATTTTTGAACCGTTTGTTTTTGATGTCGTAGATGGATAGTCCCCCGGTATGTGTTCCAATATACAGTTTGTTGCGTTCAGGGCTGTAGGCTATTGCCTTCAGGTTGTTATGAGCAATGGAGTTACGATTCTCATCGGCCATGAAGTAGGTGAATTTCTTCGTTTTCCGGTCGAAAAAGTTCAACCCACCTCCTTCGGTACAGATCCAGATATTATTGTCTTTATCTTCCACCATATTACCGACGAAAGGATAATTCAGGCAATCGTTCCGGCTGTTGTTAGCTGCATAAACCGTGAAAATATCTGTCTCCGGGTTGAAATAATTGACACCGCCGTAATAGGTCCCCAACCAGATCGTGCCTTGTCTGTCTTTGTAAACGGGGAATACGGATGAATGGGTCATGCTGCCGGGCAGAGGGTTGCGGGCATAAACTTCGAACTGATTGCTGGTCGGATTATATTTGTTTAGCCCGGTGAAAGTGCCGAACCAGATGTTCCCGAAGTTGTCTTCCACGAAATCCCGGACCTGGTTGCTCGATATGTTGTTGGGGTTGGAAGGATCGTAGCGGTAACGGGTGAAATTGCCGTGCACGTCCCTTTTGTACATGCCATTCATGCGAATGGATATCCAAAGATTATATTTGGAGTCTTCATATAGGTCGTAAATGTCTTCTCCCATGATCATACAGGTCAGGGATTTGTCGTCATTCATCCTGAAGAGTCCGTCTGTAGTGCCGATCCAGTACCGGCCGCCGGAATCTTCCAACAAACAGGTCGCACGCTGGTTCCGGTTTTCCAGCCTCGTGACGAAATCGAAATCGTTTTTATCCGGATTCCAGGTGAGTATGGAGTCAGCTATTCCTACCCATATTGTTCCTTTGATAGAAGCGACGGTATATACGTTTGATTTCCGTAGGCATGAGAATTTCTGTGTCTGGATGTCATAGCGGATCAAGGATTGATCGGAGTCGAAGAAAACATTTCCATCTTTGTCGCCGGCAATGAAGTGCGTCTGGTTACCTATCGGATTGGCGTTTTGGCGATGAAATTCGGATGGTTTGTATACTTTGGTCTGTACGCCGTCGTATATGCTGATTCCCTCTTCCGTCCCGAACCACATTCTACCCAAATTATCCTGGTAGATGGCCATGACGGAAAGTTGTGACAGGCCTTCCTGCATGCCTATATGCTTGAAATATATCGGGTATGTGCCGGAACAAAATCCTATAAGCAGTATGAGTGATATGATGATTCTTCTCATAGTATTATAGTATATAACATTAGCAGTTCTGTTGTTTAAGGGGCTAAGGTAAAAAATTTTTCTAAAAGCATTATCTTTGCAGGCATGAAAAAGCAAGTCTTCATTTTTTATCCGTTTTTGTTAGTTCTCCTGTTGCTGTTGTTTGCCGGCGGACTGGTTTATGGCGCTGTCTCGATACCCGTTGAAAGTGTGGTGAATATATTGCTGGGAGAGGGAACGGAGCGACTTGCATGGCAGAATATTGTGTTGCAGAGCCGTTTTCCCCAGGCTGTAACGGCTTTGTTGGCAGGTGCTTCGCTGGCTGTTAGTGGATTGTTGCTACAGACATTGTTCAGGAATCCGCTTGCCGGTCCTTCCATATTGGGAATCAGTGACGGGGCCAATCTGGGAGTCGCTGCGATCATGCTCTATTTCGGCGGTTCGTTGAGTATGGTGACCGATTTGCCGATCAGCGGTTATCTGGCGGTTATCATGGCCGCATTTAGTGGTGCGGCCTGTATTTTGGGATTGATTATTTATTTCTCGGCGAAGGTGAAGAATAACGTCATGTTGTTGATTATCGGTATTATGATCGGTTATCTCGCTTCATCATTGATTTCGGTTCTGAATTATTATGCATCGACTGACAAGGTGCATGCATTTGTGATGTGGGGATTGGGGAACTTCTCCGGGGTTTCCTTGCAACAGCTGCCTTATTTTGCCGGTTTTACCTGTATAGGATTGCTATTGGCCATTCTTTTGATCAAACCTCTGAATGCATTGCTCTTAGGAGAAATGTATGCTGCCAATTTAGGAATCAAGATCAGGCGGACGCGTATTCTGATCCTGTTGTGTACGGGATTGCTTACTGCGACTACGACTGCCTTTTGCGGGCCGATCTCCTTTATCGGGCTGGCGGTCCCGCATGTCGCACGTTTGATGTTGGGCTCATCCAATCATAAGATGCTGGTTCCTGTAACGTTGCTGACCGGTTCTTGCATCGCGTTGCTTTGTAATCTGTTGATGGTATTGCCGGGTACGCATAACATATTGCCGCTGAATGCCGTGACTCCGATGCTCGGCGCGCCTGTCATCATTTATGTAATTGTGAACCGGAAAAACATCCAATACTTTGACTGACCGATATATGACAAAAGTAGCTGCAATAGAAACAAAAGGACTTTGTATCGGTTACCTGCTGAAAGGCGGTAAGCGGAAAGTGGTCCATGAGGATTTGAACCTGCAACTCGTTTCGGGCGAGGTAACTTGTTTGTTGGGACTGAACGGTGCCGGTAAATCGACGCTGCTTCGTACGCTTTGTGGTTTTCAGCCTCCACTCGGAGGGGAAATACGTTTGATGGGGAAGCCTCTTTCCGGTTATTCGCAGGCAAACTTTTCCTTGACTGTCGGTGTTGTACTGACGGAAAAGACTAATGCGGGAGGAATTACCGTCTATGAACTGGTTTCGTTGGGTAGGCATCCTTATACCGGCTTTTTCGGACAGTTGAAGAAGCGGGATCATGTTATCATCGAGCAATCGCTTGAAGCTGCCGGCATAGCTCATAAAGCCAATAACTATGTCTCGGAGCTAAGTGACGGTGAACGGCAGAAGGCTATGATTGCCAAGGCGCTTGCTCAACAGTGCCCGATTATCCTGTTGGACGAACCGACCGCCTTTCTGGATGTGACCAGCCGTATCGAAACAATGGTTTTGTTGCATCGCCTGGCAGTCGAGCAAGAGAAAGCGGTTCTGCTTTCTACTCACGACCTGGACCTGGCTATCCAAATGGGGGATTGCCTTTGGCTACAGGAGAAAGGACGTCCGATGGCTTGCGGAACTCCCGAAGACCTGATTATGAGTGGAGCTTTTGAATCTTTTTTCGGTAAGGAGGGAATCGTATTCGATCCGGCAACCGGAAAGCTGAATACGGAAGCTCCTACGTCACCCATCGGTGTGGAAGGCGACTTTCTGACTTCTTATTGGGTAGGGAATGCTCTGATCCGTAATGGTTACCGTCCTTCGCCCGTAAAGGAAGGGCAGTTGAATATCACTTGCAAGAGCCCGCATGAACTGGTTGTGGCTTTCCCTGAGGGCTGCAAGGAAGAACTCCGGACGGTGGCGGAGCTTGTCTCTCTTATCAGCATGAGAAAAAGTTTTTATGGACATGGAAACAACGTTTCTCGCTTATGACAATAAATTTTTCCGGTAGGAAATAAAAGTTTTGTTTAAGATTAAAAGGAATAAATATGGCAAACGAAATAACATGGCGGCTGGAGCATGAGAGGATCGGCCGGTTGTTGTTGCATTATGCGATGCCGGCAGTGATCGGTACAATGGTGAATGCTCTTTATAATATTGTCGACCGTATCTTTATCGGTCAGGGAGTCGGTCCGCTGGCAATGGCAGGATTGACGCTGACATTCCCTATTCTGTTGTTCCTCCAGGCGTTCGGAATGCTCATCGGGGCGGGGGCTGCGACGCGTGTCTCCATCTATCTGGGACGAAGGGAGAATGAGATGGCGGAAAAGGTATTGGGGAATGCTTTCACCTTGACATTCATCATAACGCTTGCGACAGTAGTTCCCTGCATGATCTGGATGAAAGATTTATTACTGGCTTTCGGGGGAAGCGAACAGACCATCCCGTATGCGCAGGACTATCTGAATATCGTGGTTCCGGGGACGCTCCTGACCTCCCTCAGTTTTGGCTTCAACGCTGTCATGCGTGCTTCCGGCTATCCGAAGAAAGCAATGTTTACCATGCTGATCGGGGCGATAACCAATGTGATACTCGATCCTATTTTCATTTTCTGGCTGGATATGGGGATTAAGGGAGCTGCCATCGCGACGATCATCTCGATGCTGCTCTGCACTCTTTTTGTCATGAACCATTTTGTCCAGAAAGACAGTATCGTCCGTTTCCATAAAGGGACGTTCAAGCTGGAAAAGCATGTGGTATGGAATATCCTGACGATCGGTGTTTCGCCTTTTGCCATGCAGTTGGCGGGAAGTTTGGTGGTGGTGATCCAGAACTATGCACTCAAACAGCATGGGGGAGACTTGGCATTGGGGGCAAACGGCATTATCACCAGTGTCGGAATGCTTTTGGTGATGCTGATTATCGGGATCGCGCAGGGAATGCAGCCGATTGTCGGTTTCAATTTCGGGGCAAAGAAATACGAGCGTGTCCAGGAAACGCTACGTCTGGTCATCATAACCTCTACCATTATCATGGGAGTCGGCTGCTTTTGTAGCGTGGCGTTTCCGAAATTGATCACCCGTGCCTTTACGAACGATCCTGATTTATTGGATGTGACGGCAAATGGCTTGCGGATCAGTTTGCTGGTATTTGTGGTTGTCGGTTCGCAGATCTCGATCAGCCAGTTTTTCCAAAGCATCGGGATTGCTTGGAAGGCTATGTTTTTGAGTTTAAGCCGCCAAGTCTTGTTCCTGATACCGGCGATGTTGCTGTTCTCCCGCTTTTGGGGGTTGGATGGTGTCTGGTATGCTGCTCCCTTCTCTGATTTTGTTGCGGCTGTAACTGCTTGGCTCTTTTTGTGGTATCATGTTAAAAACATGAAAAGTAAGAATTCGGATTGAACTTTTTAGTATCTCGTTTGTCATACTATATGAAAGTAGATTGATTAGGTTTCAACTAAAAGAATGAGAAGTATGAAAAGAGTATTATTATTACTGGCTGTCCTGCTATTTAGTGCAGGGACAATGATGGCCCAGCAGGATAAAGCTGCCGAGAAGGCTGCTAAGAAAGCAGAAAAAGAAGCGAAGAAAGCTGCCGAAGCAGCAGAACAGATGGCCTTGTTCGAACAAGGTGTACAAGCACTGAAGGAGAAAGATTTTGTATTGGAAGCCGAACGTGTCGAGTTTAAGCGTGGACAATTCGTCTATGTGACCCCGAGCACGAACTTCGTTTCCATGAAAGGTGACCGGGCGACTATCCAGTTGGCTTTCAATACTGCCGCTGCCGGCCCGAACGGGATCGGGGGGATAACGGTCGATGGCAGTGCTTCAAATATAGAGATGAAAACAGACAAAAAAGGAAATGTTACGTTTAGTATGATGGTACAAGGTGTTGCAGTCTCCGCCAATGTGACAATCCGTATGGTAAAAGGCACGAACAAGTGTACGGCAACTGTGAGTCCGAACTTCAACAGCAACCGTATTTCGTTTACCGGTTATCTGTATCCGTCGGATCAGTCCAACGTGTTTAAGGGGCGTGCCATCTGACGTGTAGATTCTTTTGTTCAGGAAAAGCTGCTTTCGGAAAGGGAAGCAGCTTTTTTTGTGCAACGTATTTTATATCTTTGTCCGTCAAAATATCATAAACATAAAAGTCATGCAATTAGCAATAGATCAGAAAGACATAGATAAGTTCCTGATGGTGGGTGACAAGGTGCTTATCAAACCGAAGAACCCGCAGAGTCAGACAAAATCCGGATTGTATCTGCCGCCTACTGTCCAGCAGGAGAAGATTCAGAGCGGCTATATCATCAAGGTCGGTCCCGGTTTCCCGCTTCCTTCCCAGAGTGAGGAACATGAAGTATGGGAAAAGAAAACAGAGGGTGAGGTGCATTATCTTCCTTTGCAGGCGCATGAAGGCGATTTGGCTGTATTTCTACAGAATGCGGCTTACGAGATCAATTTTAATGAAGAGAAGTTCCTGATCGTCCCTCATTCGGCTATTTTGATGTTGGTTCGTGACGAAGGTTTGTTCGAATAACTCCTTTTTGTTTGGCAAAATACTGTGCTATCCAGTTTTTTGATGTATTTTTGCAACCAAATCAACAAGACTAACTATCAATAGTAGCGATTATAATGAATAAAATTGTAAGTAAAGAACATTTCTCTGCCAACGTAGTGAAACTGGAAGTGGAAGCACCTTTGATTGCCCGCTCCCGTAAGGCAGGCCACTTTGTTATCGTGAAGGTGGGTGAGAAAGGTGAACGCATTCCCCTCACCATTGCCGGAGCTGATACGACGAAAGGAACTATCACACTCGTGATCCAGGCTGTAGGAGGTTCGTCAAAAAAGATATGCGAACTGAATGCCGGTGATTATATTACCGATTTGGTCGGCCCGCTGGGGCAAGCCACCCATATCGAGAAAGTCGGTACGGTCGTATGTGCCGGCGGTGGTGTCGGTGTGGCTCCTTTATTGCCGATCGTGGAGGCTTTTCATAAGGCGGGCAACCGTGTGATTGTAGTGCTGGCCGCCCGTACGAAGGAGCTGGTTATCTTGGAAGAGCAGATGCGCGCCAACTCCGATGAGGTGATCGTGATGACAGACGACGGTTCTTACGGTACAAAAGGTTTGGTGACGAATGGCGTGGAAAGTGTGATCAACCGTGAAAAGGTGGATTTGTGCGTCACGATCGGCCCGGCCGTCATGATGAAATTCGTCTCTGCCCTGACGAAGAAATACGAGATCCCGACAGTCGCCTCTTTGAATACGATTATGGTGGACGGGACCGGAATGTGCGGCGCTTGCCGTATTACGGTCGGAGGAAAGACGAAGTTCGTCTGTGTGGACGGACCGGAATTCGATGCTCACCAAGTAGATTTCGATGAGATGCTGATGCGCCTCGGTGCTTATAAAGATATTGAAAAGAAATAACGAAACCACAGTAAACAAATGACAACAGAAGAACTGATCGCTGCCCGTCGTGCCGAACCGTGGAGAGAAGCACTGCGTAAAAGCAAAAAAAATAAGGAACGTACGGATATCCCCCGTGTAGAAATGAATGAGCTGGATGCGGAATACCGCAGCCATACCCGCCTCGAAGAGGTAAACCTCGGATTGACGAAGGAGCAGGCCATGCAGGAAGCCCAGCGTTGTCTGGACTGTCCGAATCCGACCTGTATGCAAGGATGTCCGGTAAGTATCAATATCCCGACGTTTGTGAAGAACATCGAACGGGGAGAGTTTCTGGAAGCAGCCAGAGTGCTGAAGGAAACAAGTGCATTGCCGGCTGTCTGCGGCCGTGTATGTCCGCAGGAAAAACAGTGCGAAAGCAAGTGCATTCATCTGAAGATGGGTAAACCGGCTGTCGCTATCGGTTACTTGGAACGTTTTGCCGCCGATTATGAACGGGAAAGCGGAAACATTTCCATCCCGGAAGTAGCGGAAAAGAACGGCATTAAGATTGCCGTTGTCGGTTCAGGTCCCGCCGGCCTTTCGTTTGCCGGTGATATGGCAAAGCGTGGCTATGATGTGACGGTGTTCGAAGCTTTGCACGAAATCGGTGGTGTGTTGAAATACGGTATTCCCGAATTCCGCCTGCCGAATAAGATTGTGGATGTAGAAATTGAAGGGCTGCGCAAGATGGGTGTGAAGTTCATGACAAACTGTATTGTCGGTAAGACAATCAGTTATGACGATCTGCATGCGGATGGTTTCAAAGGAATCTTCGCTGCCAGCGGCGCCGGGCTTCCTAACTTTATGAATATTCCGGGAGAGAACCTGGTCGGGGTGATGTCTTCCAATGAATACTTGACACGTGTCAATCTGATGGATGCTGCCAATCCGGATAGCGATACGCCTGTCTTGCAGGGTAAGAAAGTGGCTGTCATCGGTGGTGGCAATACAGCAATGGACTCGGTCCGTACTGCTCGCCGCTTGGGTGCCGAACGTGCCATGATCGTTTATCGCCGTAGTGAAGAAGAGATGCCCGCACGCTTGGAGGAGGTGAAACATGCCAAAGAGGAAGGTGTGGAGTTTATGACCTTGCATAATCCGGTCGAATATCTTGGTGACGAACGGGGCCGTGTCAAACAGATGCGCTTGCAGAAGATGGAACTGGGTGAACCGGATGCTTCCGGACGTCGTCGTCCTGTACCAGTCGAAGGAGCGATCGAAACAATTGATGTGGATGAAGTGATTGTCAGCGTCGGTGTTTCTCCCAATCCGCTTATCCCGCGTGCTTTCCAGGGATTGGAAGTAAGCAAAAAGGGAACGATCGTGGTGAATGAAGAAAATATGCGCTCAGCCTTGCCTGATGTATATGCGGGTGGTGATATCGTCCGTGGTGGCGCAACCGTAATCCTGGCAATGGGTGACGGTCGTAAGGCTGCTGCTGCAATGGATGAAGCATTGAGGGGATAGTGTGGTATTTTTTCAATATTTTGACTTTTGAGGATAGCTTTTCGGGGTTCGGGAAGCTATCCTTTTTTTAGAAACTGTTTTAGTGATTTATTTATACTTGCACCGATGTATGGTTATGTGGAATGTTGCTGCAATAAGAAATAAAGTGTATACCAGGACATGAAACATTGCCCAGTTATGTCACAATTCATGGTTATATTTACTGGACGCAGATTACGCAGACAAGCGTAGATATATTAATTGACAATATAAAATAAGTCTGCGTTAATTAGCGCATTCTGCGACGTCTGAGTCCAGTTTATTTTCTTTATACACTTTTACTCTCCAAGCCAAAATGGGCCTTGAACCAATGTTGGATCCTTATCTATTTCTGATTGATGTATCGGATACCAATAGAATTTGCGAGGATAAACACGATCCATGTATTTTGTGCGTTTGAAGAAGGCGTTGTCTCCTTGATCAGTATATTCGGTTCCATAATAATTCATCCCATAATCCGGTCCATTGACACCCCAATCTGGATTTTCACCCTGCTCATTTAGGTTTCCGATGCCATAATGGGCTGTTTTCCAGCGACGCAAATCATGGTAACGAACTCCTTCACCCACAAATTCTACTCGGCGTTCTTTGTGTATCAAACGTCTTACCTCTTTCTGGTCTGAGAAATTGATCTTAATGCGGGTAAAACCATTCTCATCCGTGCCAGTTCCATATTCGGCAATACCAGCCCGATGGCGAATCTTATTCAAATTGTCGAGTATTTCTTGTTTGTGGCTCATGCGTTCTGAACTTTCATTTAATGCTTCAGCATAACTTAGATAAGCTTCTGCCATGCGGAAAATGATAGCCGGACGATAAGGGTGATTGTTATCACGAGGTATATAATCCAATGATACTCGACTACGATTTAAATAACCGTTTTGCGGAGCATCGTGTGTTGGTCCTCCGTCCGGTTGTCCATACAAAAAGTTCGTATTACGGTTTTCCCATTTGAACCATTGTCCATTCCATACTACAGTCAGGTAAAAACGAGGTTCCCGATGGCAATACATATTAAATGTGTTGGGTTGTACAATCAAGCGTTTCCCGTCTCGTTCCGGTGTAACGTCAGGGTAATTACTATCATTGTACCCATCCATTAAATAATAATCGGTTGCCCTATATTCGGGTTTTGTAGAAAATCCCTTCTCACTATATAATGGCGCATTCGGATTGATTTTCGGACTACCGTCCGCATTATATCCCAGTATAGGTTCCGTTCCGTCTTCCATAAAGAAAGCATCTACCAGTGATTGAGTAACTCCTAAGCCTCCATTACCGCCGCAACCGCGAGGAGTTCCGTGCTGTTCCCAATCTCCGTAATTTCCTTTAGGTCGGAACCAAATGATTTCATTGTTACCCTCTCCTTCTGTTCTCATTGTGGCTCCGTAACAGGACATGAAGGGATCCACTTTGCCGTTTTCTTTGTTATTTACGATATACAATCCCTTTCCTTTTTTCTCGGCTTCATCGATCAGCTGCTTACATGCGTCAGCTGCTTTTTTCCATTTATTGGCATCATAAGCTTGGCTGAAACGTTCTTCTCCGTCAGAATTTTTAAAGCCGAGATACCATTCATTTCCATTTACTAACGGACTTGCTGCAAATAGCAATATGCGGGCGCGAAGCGCCAATGCTGCCAATTTAGTTGCGCGACCACCATACAACGTACTCCAACTGTCCGGAAGGACTTTCGACAATTCTAAAAATTGATTATCCAGCCAGTCGATCATCCATTCAAAGCTTTTCTGACCGCGCATTAGATCCGGAGAATCCGAAGTCATATCATCTTCAAAATAAGGGACTGCTCCATAAACCAAGGTCATCATCCAATAGTAATACGCAACCATGAAACGACATTCGTTTTTCATTGTCTCCACGTCACTCTCCGTTACGTTTTGTTTTGGTAAAGCCTTTACGTTATCCATGAAAATATAGGCTTGTCGAATATATTTGGACATTGTCCAATAGGATCCGCTCCAACCTGAATTAGGTTCCCATTGTCCTACGCGAAATCCTAATCCGCAGTCACTACCCCAATATGGTAACCAGCCTTGCGATGGAGTGATATCGTTTGCCAGCATCTCGAACGCATCGTAACGCGTATAATCCCAGTATGGATCCCGAATGCCTTGGTATACACCTGCTAGCCAATCTTCCGTACGAGTCTTGTCGTCGAATATCATGTCTATTGTAATAATATCGTCTGGTGCATTGTCTATAAAATCCGTGCATCCATTTAAGCACATACATAATGTCGCTAAACCAATATACTTGCTAAATTTCATTTTTTTATTTTTTTATTTTTTTATTTTTAGAAATTAATATCAAAACCTGCTGAAAATGATTTCATTATCGGGTATTTTGTACCTACGGATGTGTCGACTTCAGGATCCCATAAGTCAAATTTTGAGAATGTGAACAGATTACTACCTTTTGCATATAAACGAATGTTCGACAGGCCAATTTGTCGTACCCAAGATTTCGGGAGCGTATAGCCGATCTCTATATCTTTCACTCGGAGAAAACTCATGTTTTCCAACCACCATGTAGAGTTTCGAACATTATTCTCGCTTTTCCCCCATGTCAAACGTGGGTAATATACATCTTGGCTTGGATTTTCAACGGTCCAACGGTCTTGATAGTTAGTCAGGATATTTCCCATGGCCCCCATTGTTTCACCAGGGGTAAACTTGTTGCTGCATCCTCCTTTAAATCCGTATGTCATCCCATTCCCTTGGAAGAATATGTTAAAATCTAGATTCTTATAGCGAAAATTGGCACCGAAGCCGTATACGATCTGAGGGTTGTATGTTCCTCCTATGGCAGTCTCGTCCAATGAACTGACAACGCCATCCCCATTCACGTCTTTATATTTGATGTCACCGGGGCGAACCGGACCGAATGTATGGGTAGGAATATCCTCGTTTACAACGTAACCGCCATTCTCGGCAATCAGATAATCTCCGTTGGCATCTTTTTGGAAATCATCAAAAGTAAACAGGCCTTCGTCGACTAATCCAAATAACTGGTTGACTTTTTCGCCTGTCCGTTGACGATTCGTCCCCATGACGCCTAATGCCTCATCCTGTTCGATGATTTTGTTCTGGGCGTATGTAAAAGATCCCCGGAAGCCGACGTATAAATCTTTATTGATTTGTTTGTTTACGTTTAATGCTAGGTCGATCCCCTGATTATTTACTTTCCCATAATTAGCCCATGGTGTATTTCTAAATCCTGCTGATGTCGGAATATTATTTCGTTTCATAAAGATATTATATCTGTGTTCAAAGAAATAGTCCACTTGGAAGTCGATCATATTCCAGAGGCCCAATTCGAAACCTGCATTTGTTTTCGATACGGTTTCCCATGTCAGATTAGGAATTCCGAAATCACCTTCAAAGCGAGAATTCCGATGATAATATTGTCCGTTGGTTCCCCAGTCATAACCCGTTCCGTCTTCTCCCAATGTTGTCTGGTAAGCAAAGCGACGTCCGTCTAATTGGTCGTTCCCTGTCAAGCCGAATGAACCACGAAACTTGATTTTACTGAACGTGTCTTTGTATGGTTCCATGAACTTTTCTTCCGAAAGCAAGTAACCAATTGCTACGGACGGGAAAAATCCGAAGCGATATCCTTTGGCAAAATTCTCTGATCCGTTATAACCGAAATTAAATTCTGCAATATATCGATTGTCATATGTGTAAGATGCTCGTCCGGCGATACCCATGCGGCGATAAGGTACGATGTCGTACGATTCTTCAAATTGCTGGTAATCCCGTTGGTTATACAAGAACAAACCTTCAACCTGATGTTTCCCGAATGTCCTTTCATAATTCAAATTCAGTTCTACATAAGTTGCTTTGTTTCCCCAATCATTATTTTCGGAAGTGCTCAAAAATTGTTGTCCGTAACTGGATATGTTCAAAATTAAATTACCATTTTCATCGCGTTGGGTAGCCGGTTGATACAAGTCTGGTGTTTTTGAACGAGTAACGCCTGACCAAGAATAGCGATCAAATGAGAAAATACCCTTTATTTTCAGTCCAGGAGTAATAAATTTCAAATCTTGCTCTAATGCGAACAACGATTCGATTTTACTTTGAGAGGTTGTTGCATATCCTTTTTGAGTAACCTGTACGTACGGATTCACTCGTTGATTGACTACTGGAAAATAGATATTATCATCTTCTTTATAATAGGCCGGATGTATGAATGGAGGGGTCTCGAATGCTCCCGAAAATGCATCATCGGAAGATATTGCCATTTTATTCATCTCCTGTAAATAGCCACCGACACTGACTGTCAATTGCGTTGTTTTTGTGATATTGATGTCTACATTCGAGCGTAAGTTGAATTTGTTTAGATGTGTTCCACTGTTCCAACTTTGACTCTTGTCGCGTTCGAAAATACCTTGTTCGCCATAATATGATCCGACCACTGCATAGCGTAAAATGTCAGAACCTCCGTTGACAGTAATATCTGCACGTTGATTCATGGCAAAATCTTTCGTAATCAGATCCATCCAATTTACATCCGGGTATAAATCCGGATCAGTTCGATTTATGTAGTGATCAATGGTTTCTTGCGAATAGGGAGATTGCTGTTGACCGTTATCTTTTGCTATTTCATTCAGTAATGTCAGATACTCTGCTGAACCGATGTATTGGGGTAATTTTGTTGGTTGAGTAAAACTTTGTTCGAAATGGACATTGACTGTAGGTTTTCCTAATTTCCCACGTTTAGTTTGCACCAAAATAACACCGTTTGCTCCACGTACACCATAAACGGCTGAAGCAGATGCATCTTTTAACACAGAGAATGATTCGATTTCAGCAGGGTTCAAGTCATCGAGTGTTCGTTCGATGCCGTCGACTAATACTAAAGGACTGGTTCCTGCTCCTTGGAAAGATGAAATACCTCGTATCCAGAAATTGGAACCGTCCGCTCCCGGTTCTCCTGATCGTTGCACGGCAATTACACCTGCCACATTTCCCGCCAAGTTGTTACTTAAGGCACGTGTTGTCCCTTGGCTTAATACCTGAGGCTCGATTGTTGTAATCGAACCTACTATCGATGCACGTTTTTGAGAGCCATAGCCGACTACTACCACTTCATTCAAGCCTGTCGAAATTTCGTGCATGTTCAAGTTTATGTTGATTTGGTTACCAACAACAATTTCCTGCTCTTCAAATCCAATGTAAGTGAATACTAGTATAGAACTTCGACTTGGAACTTCTAAAAAATAGTTGCCATCTATATCTGTTGTTGTACCTATCGTTTGTCCTTTTATTACAATATTCACTCCAGAAAGTGGTTCTCCCTGGGAATCTCGTACTGTACCATTTATATGGATCCCTTCTTCTGTGAGTTTTTTAACAGTAGGGATTATTTCCTTTTCATGTCTATCTGACCATTTGCCATTGGCATGAAGATAATTTGTACCTGATAGCAATGCACACACGATACATGTTAATTGCAATTTTTGATTTAATTCATTTTTGATCATGTTTTTTACGGAATTATAGATTTTACGTTAACTGTTGTTACTTTTAACTGTGTTCTTTTTTTGTTTTTATCCCATAGGCTATTTTTTATTGATTATGAATTTCTACTTTAAGCATATTATTTAACTAATTATCTAAATGATGTCTCCATAGTCCTTGAGGAACTATGGAACTTATATATAGAAAGAATCTTATTATTCAATGTCTTAAATGTATGAGGAGTGGAAATTGTTATCATTACAATGTCTTTTTTGACATAGGAGAAAATTATTTTATTCCTATTGTTTTAAATGTTGAATTTATTTTGTAAAAAAAGTTGCTCATGTTAAATGGATTGTTTACGTTTGCAAAAACGTAGTATTTAATATACTCTATTATTAAGTTTTTTTTCTGAAAGCTTTTTGTTATTATGGTGGAATTCCATAGTTCCTCAAGAACTATAGTTTGTTTATTATAGTGAGATGCAACGTTCTTTTTTGTATTAAAACCACGTATGTTGCCGGATCACCACATGGTCGGTTGTGCAGATATTTGGGTCTGTACGTCTCTTACCTCCCGAGTTTCGAGAGGCTGTTCAAGTTGTTTTTAACATTCAATACCTATTTTGCATATATCTGTGTGCGCTCGGTATTTAAAAGATACGCATTCTCTTGTGGCAAAAGCGAATGGTAGGAAAATAAAAAGCCCCGCTATTCCTAAGAATAACGAGGCCTTTTGGAAGCGAGCGGAAGACGGGACTCGAACCCGCGACCCTAACCTTGGCAAGGTTATGCTCTA